>DPYP01000428.1:0-4891 GCA_003545375.1 Lentisphaeria bacterium | reverse complement strand
GACGACCGGATAGGAGATGCCGGAAACGTCCGCCTCCTGGAAAGCGTCGAGGCCAAGGTTGCCAACGACTGTCTGCCCACAGATCACCACCAGCGGTGCAGAATCCATCTGCGCCGTCATGATCCCGGTGATCGCGTTGGTCGCGCCGGGTCCGGAGGTGACGAAAACAACGCCGGGCTTGCCCGTAGCGCGGGCGTAGCCATCGGCCATATGCGTGGCACCCTGTTCATGGCGCACGAGGATCAGCTTGAGCGAAGAATCCAGCAAAGCATCAAAAAGCGGCATGTTCGCGCCGCCGGGATATCCAAATATATACTCCACGCCCTGCTGTTGGAGGCCATCAATGATTGCCTGAGCGCCGGTTCTCGTCGCAGCGTTCATTTTATCACTCCATGTTTTGGTCGTAACGGTCTAAGTCTGAGAAAAAACTCGATTAATAGAAAAGTAATCGCTTCACTACGATGCTTGAACCGAGAAAATAGTGCTTTTTTTTCAAAAGATCAACCTTTTCCAAAAAGAAATCCTTAAAATGGCACTTTTTACCATAAATACGTGCCTTGCCTTACGGAGAAGTGGCTAAAAAATGCAAAAAAGGTGCAAAGTGGATCCCTTTTCGATAAATTACTAAAGAAATTGATCGCAGATTGCTACAGGCAGCTCTGGAAGTATAGTATCCCTCCTCCCGCTTCGGACACGCCCGGTTCAGATAAAAACCGACGACAAGATGAACTTCGACGAAACCAGTAAGTCATATCTCATCTCGAGCCTCCCGAGCCACGAACGGCCACGCGAGCGCTTGCTCGAATCCGGGCCCGATGTCCTCAAGGACGTCGAGCTGCTGGCCATCGTCCTGCGAACCGGACCGACCGGTAAATCAACGCTCGACCTGGCGCGGGAGCTGCTCCAACATTTCGACAACAGCCTGTTGCTCCTGGCCCAGGCAAGCCCGGCCGAACTCGAACAGGTCCATGGCATCGGGCCGGCAAAGGCGGCCGACCTGAAAGCGACCTTCGCCCTGGCTGAACGCCTGGCCAAGTACAAGCAGGGCGATAAACCGAAAATCACCACACCCGAGCAGGCCGCCGGACATATGCGAGAGAAATTTCGCCAAAAACGGCAGGAGGAGATCTGGGTCATCCTGCTCGACGCCCGCAACCAGTTAATCCGCTCGGAGATGGTCACCATCGGCCTGCTCGACCGCAGTCAGGCGCACGCTCGTGAAATTTTTCGACCGGCGATCCAGTACAGCGCTGCCAAACTCATTCTGGCTCACAACCACCCGTCCGGTGACCCGACGCCGTCGCCCAACGACATCAGTTCGACCCGTGACCTGATCAAGACCGGCGAGATCATTGGCATCCCGGTGATCGACCATGTCGTGGTTGGTCTCCCGCAGGACGGACGATGCGATTACTACAGCTTTCGTGAACACGAACTGATCAACTAAGCCCCTCCAACACCGGAGCATGATATGAACGGCAAGCAGAAATTTGTCGCCGGCGTCCTCGTCACCGTGCTGGTGCTCAACCTGGTGATCGGCTTTCGCGTCTATTGTGCCATCGCTCGCGAGACCGATGAAGAAGAGGGCCTGCAGCGCCTGCGCCAATTCGTCACCGTCATGCGGCTCATCCAGAAGCACTATGTCGACAAGACCGACGTCGCCTACGAAAAGCTGGTTTACGGCGCCATGAACGGCATGGTCGGCTCACTCGACCGCTTCAGTTCGTTCATTCCGCCGGCTGACTATACGGATATGCGCGAGGAAACCGAAGGCGAATTCGGCGGCATCGGCGTCTTCATCTCGATCCGCAACGACAGGCCTACCGTGATCGCACCGATGCCGGATTCCCCGGGCATGAAAGCCGGTTTGCAGGCCAAAGATCAGATCGTTGAAGTCGACGGCGTCCTGACTACCGACCTGCCGCTCCCCGATGCCATCCGCATGATCAAGGGCGAGCCCGGCACCTCCGTATCATTGACGGTCTATCGCCCCGGGACCAACCAGACCTTCAAAGTCGACGTCGTCCGTGCCATCATCGAGATTCAGACCATCCGCCGCTCCGAAGTTTTACCCGGCCAGATCGGCTATCTGTTGATTACCCAATTCAACGAAAACACCGCCGATGAGTTCCGCGAAACGCTCACACAGATGCGTCACGACGGCATTCGCGGGCTGATCGTTGATCTGCGCTTCAACCCAGGCGGACTGCTGACCTCCGCCATCGACGTCTCGTCCATGTTCGTCGAACATAGGAAACTCATCGTCTTTACCGAGGGCAACAAGCGCACGAAAAAACAAGAGTACAACTCGCTGCCTGGTGAGAAATTTTCCGACCTGCCCTGCGTCCTGCTGATCAATGAGGGCAGCGCCAGTGCCGCCGAAATTGTTGCCGGCTGCCTGCAGGACTACAACCACGCCGTGGTGATCGGCGAGAAGAGCTTTGGGAAAGGCTCGGTGCAGAGCATCATCGAGCTCGACGACGGCAGCGCTCTGCGTCTGACAACCTCGAAGTACTACACACCCGGCCGCCGCGTCATCCACGGCAATGGCATCGAGCCGGACATCATCGTGGACATCAGCGATGAAGATGCCGGTCAGGTCCATCGTCAACTTTTACGGCCGGACGGTGCCGAGCCCGAGCCCGATGAGCCGGAAAGCATCGAGGACCTGCAACTCGACCAGGGCGTCGAAATTGTCCTGGACCTCATCCGCCGCACCGGTGGCGAAGTCACCTCCAGCGCGCGACCAACCAGTGCCAGCGTTCAGAGTGCTACACAAGCCATGCGCGAAGAACTCGCCGTGGCCACGGACGCCGGCAACGCGGCGGACGGCGACGACCCGGCGCCGGTGACACCGTGATCCTTCTCGGCATCGAGACCAGTTGCGACGAAACCGCTGCCGCCGTCGTCCGTGACGGGCACCAGGTGCTCGCCAACGTTATCGCCTCGCAGGTCGCCAAACACGCCCCGTACGGCGGTGTCGTGCCGGAGCTCGCAGCGCGCGAACATCTCCAGGCCATTGATCCTATCGTCCGGCAGGCGGTCGAACAAGCGGCCATCACCATCGACGCTGTCGACGCCGTTGCGGTGACCGCAACGCCCGGATTGCTGCCGGCGCTGCTGGTCGGCGTCGCCTATGCCAAGGGCCTGGCAGCCTCGTTGGAACGGCCGCTGATTGCGGTCGATCACCTGCAGGGGCATGTCTTCGGCGCGCTCATTGATCACCCGGAGCACATGCGCAACCCCGCGACTTATCCGTTGTTGGCGCTGATCGTCTCCGGCGGCCATACGCTGCTGGTACTGGTCGCCGACGATGGTGCGTGCCGTACCATCGGCCAGACCTTGGATGACGCTGCCGGCGAGGCCTTCGACAAAGCCGCGAAAATCCTCAACCTCGGCTATCCTGGCGGGCCGGTCATCGATCAACTGGCGACGTCCGGCAATGCCAAGGCCATTGATTTCCCCCAGGGTCTTGTCGGCCGTGCCGGGACGCCTGTGCGCCAGGAAGACCGCTACAACTTCAGCTTCAGCGGCGTCAAGACATCCCTGCTGCAACACGTGCGTAAACGTTTCGGTCCGGACGGCGCCGCCACAGAGGCGCAGGTCCCGGAAGTGCTCGACGTCATTGCCAGCTTTCAGGCATCCGTCGTCGCTGTGCTGGTGCGCAAGACGATCGCAGCCGCAACCGAGTTCGGCGCCGCCACCGTCGTGCTTTGCGGCGGCGTCGCCTGCAACAGTCGTCTGCGCCGGAAAATGCAGGCAGCAACCGACGACGCCGGCGTCAAACTGATCATCGCACCACCGAAGTATTGTGTCGACAACGCCGCGATGATCGCCGGCCTGGGCTGCTATCAATTCGATCTCGGCCTGACTTCGCCGCTGGATATCGACGCTCATCCGCGCGCCCGCCCCTTCAACGAACTCCCGTTCGGTCCAGCCCGCTGAATCAAGTCGCGTAATCGCAACACCTTTTATAAGCCACAGCTTATAAAAGGTGCGTAGTTTCAAATAGTTAAGGAAATAGTGCGAGCGGCGGGCAAGATCAAATCACGAAGTCGGGTGATCGTAATAGTTACAACAGTTTGAGCTGGGCCAGAGCCAGGAAGGAGTAGATGCCTTCGTTGCCGGTGTAGAGGTCCGCGAAACGGTCACGATCGACGATTCCGAACCAACCTATCGGATGATCGTAAATGCGATCGCCAGAAGCACGACGCATGGCTACGTAGGCGCGTCGGGCCGGGTCGAAAACACCAAGTCGCCGCGCGATCCTCGCAAAACTGTTCACGACGCTGCCGGCTAAGGGCGGTGGTAAATCACCACTGAGCCCGTCGATGTAATCATGGTAAAACTGTTTGTCGCGACGCCACTCCAGTGGCACCCGCAACCAGAAGTCCATGACCTCTCGTTCCCAATACGGAAGCAGCCAGTCATTGCCGAAATGTTCGTATACGCGCACGACGTTTGCGTTGAACTTCGCCAGTCGATCCTGCCATTCCCAGCACTCGTAGGCGCTCACCGCTTCGGCTGTGGTCGAATGACTGCCTGGAACGATGCTGTCGTGAATTCGCTCGCGAAGCTGCTGGCCGAGCTCCTTTTCAGACATCGGCCAACTACGAAAGCCATAAACGGAGTGGAGGGACCACAGCGAATACTGGATTCGAAAGATGGCATCGACGAGGCGCGAGGTGCCGACGTGACGGCGTCGCAATTCGTCAGGGATCTGACTGCCGGCGAGAAAATCCATCGAATGCCCCGGCATAAAAACCGCGTCGTCGGGGAGTCGGCGGTCGTGAAGGAGTTCGTTCACGGCCGGCCAATCCTGCACTAAAACCACTGATGTCATTGCACTGGCAGTCTGCAGCAGTTCCTGACACTCCGGCAGTCGAAACCA
>DPYP01000610.1:0-7213 GCA_003545375.1 Lentisphaeria bacterium | reverse complement strand
TCACCGAGGCGCCGACGGACGGCCAGTTAACAGCCGACGCCCATTTCGCGCTGCTTGTCGGCAGCAACCTGCCGGTTGACCTAACCGTCCCTGTGCGTCAGGGATTCGACCTGAACACCAGCGGAACTATCGATATCGACGAGTGGCGCGGAACGTTTGACAACACCGGCGTCGGCGACCTTGTTGACGATATCAATTTCATGTTGGAGATCGCCGGAGTTGATACGCTGGTTGAGGCACGTCAGCTGCTCAAGGACGGTGCGCCAAGCAACACGGTGATTATTGCGACGCTGGGCAATACTTTGTCGGTGACATCGATTCCCGCCGGGAATTCGGCCAACACCGAACTGGGCCTGGCCCAGGGCATGCTCGCCTTGGACGGTGAATTGTACGGGAATATCGCCGCGCCGACAAATGGTCAGTTGGTCAGTTCAGCGAGTTTCGAATTGGCGGTCAACGGGTTGCCAGAGTCAACCGCGACGGTCACTATTGACAATGCCGACACCGCCGACAACGCGACGCTGGATGATCTGGTTGATGACATCAATGCAGCCTTGGCTGCCGAGGGATTAGATCGTCATGTTGTTGCTGGTCAGGCGTCAGGACGGATCTCGCTGACAACGCGGTTGGATTCGATCAAGCTCTTGTCCCAGTTCGGCGTTTATGTCGATGAGGCGACCGGCGCTTACCATGACCACGATGGCGGTGGACTGTATACGCTGGTGGATACCGGGCTGAACCGCATGCTCGGCGGCGAAAATGCCGACAGCCTTTACGGCGGTACGGGGCTTGACTTCATGTACGGCGCGGAAGGAGAGAATACCCTGTACCGGGCCGATGGCAGTGCCTTCGAGTCTTTGGACGGCGGTCTGTCCGGCGACGACTGGAAGGAGTATGCCAAGGAATCGGACAAGGTCTGGTACTATCGCGGGTCGAATGCCGAGGACACCATCAATGTGACCTTCGTCACTGAGCCGGGGCTGTTGCAGGATCTGCACCTGATCACGCGGACAACCAACAACAACGGCAATATCTCGGTTGACGCGCAGGTGAAGCTGAATTTCAAGGCAACGGATGACGAGGGGAATCTGATTTGGAGCCCGACCGACAGCTATTTCGAACTGGAGGCCCTGCGTGAGCAAGCGGAGTCCGGCACGAGTGAAGGGGTCGATCCGGCAGTGCTTGAGTACAAGCAACAGGAAATGGTCGGCAACCTGCTGCCGGAAGAGGGTGACTTTATCGCCATCATCGTTGATGCGATGGGTGGTGATGATACGATCACCGTCGGCGCGACAGTGCAGAAAACAGTGTGGGTTGACGCTGGCGCCGGCGATGACCGCGTCGTGTTCGAGTCGGGCAGCGCTATTTTGTCGGACCAGACTGAGCGCCCGCACCGCAACGACATTACATCTGCCGCTTACCCGTTTGGCTGGAGTGCGCTGATCAGTGATACGGCGATCACTGATCCGACGCTGGGGATCGTGGCGGGTGAGACTGTTCGCTTTGATCTGGAACTGAACAATTCAGGTGACCGTTTTACGATCACCTTGAGTGGCGCGGATATGACGGCGAATGCGGATCTGGCCGACTTGGCTGATGACCTGAATGTCGCTTTGACGGCAGCCGGTCTATCCGGATCATTAACCGCTGTGGCACTTCAGACGCGGGTGGCACTGTTGCCGGTTGCGGGTATGCCAGTTACCGAAATCCAGGCTTGGGCGACAACGGGATTTGAGGCGGACCTGCTCACATTGGGCTTCGTTGACGGCCAGCTTGCGGGCCAGGCGGTGGTCCTGGGCTCGGCTGCCTTGCCGAGCGACGGTATCCTTACCGGTGATGCCACGTTCACGGTCAGTGTGAACGGCGCGACGGCTGTAGAGATTGTCATTGAAAGCGCCGTCACAGACGGTACCCAGGGAGAGGCGAACACCAGTACCGCCGACCTGGTCGACGACATTAACGATGCGATCAGCAAGGCTGTTCTCGGGGATCTTCTGGTGGCCGAAATGCGCGGTGATGTGCTGCAGTTGGCTACCGTCTCCAGCGTTTCCCGGCCGTCCCTGACTTTCAGTGCCGCGCCAAACTCGGTGGTGACCGACGAGTTGCTGTTGCCTGCCGATGAGGACGCAGCAGTCGATTTGTTGCTGGCACAGAATTCGGCCTTCACCGGCTTGACGATGGACAGCCCGGATGACGTTGACTACTACCTGTTCCGCCTGGGTGCCTTGTCGAACGGCCAGATCGAGCTGTCCAGTGCCTCAGACCTGGATGGCCTTGGCCTGGCAATCCTGGAGTTGAGTGATAATTCACCGATCGGCCAATATTCCCCGATCGCCATCAATCCGGATGGTCCCGACTTGGATGGAGGCAACAATACAGTTGCCGATGCCTACGTCCTGACGGACATTGACGGTCTGAGTCGTGTCATCAGCCTGACATTGGACAGTGACGTTGATGTTGACTTCTTCCGCTTCACTCTTGAAGAGGACGGCACGGCGGACGACAAGATCAGTCTGCTGCAACTGCAGTCTGACGAGTGGCTGCGCATCAGCCTGTTGGACGAAGACGGCGCAGGTGTCAGTGTTGGCGGCGGCGCTCCGATTACAGCGACGACCCTGGATTCAGTAGTCGGTACGCTGTTGCTCGAGGGTGTGGCCGAGGGTGACTACATTCTCAAGGTCGAAGCCGGGAACAATGATGGCACGGGCGTCTACGACTTGAGCAGCGCAGTCACACTGACTCTAAACGATGACGACGGTGCTGTCACAGATGCCTATGTCAAGTGGAATCCGGACGGCAGCAACAACGCGATAAGTTTCGTGACAACAAATGGTGACGGAACGAAGGTCAAGGTTAAGGACGACGTGACTGCCGGCGTTGTCTTTGATGTTGCGACAGATTTTACGATATCGGTGACGACGACGACGACGGCCAATGATCTGGCGAACTTAGTCAACGATGCCGGATTGGGGTTGACAGCGGCCGTCTACGAGACCAACCGCACAGGCAGCTACGAACTGTTTACCGCGATCGGCGAGCCGGGATACTCTATCCTTAACCTCTCAGGCAAGCAGCGCGGAGTCATTTCACTGTCGTCGTTGGACGCCAACAAGACGTACTTGCTTGAGATCACGACACCTAATCTGGTGCCGACCAAGTATGATCTCGAATTCATCCTCGACGATACCCAGGCCGTAGTCAACACCATCGACCTTGAGCAGCGTACCGATTCGGTCCGCAAGGACGTGATTCTTGGCGGAACCGGGCACGACAGCCTGCAAGGTGGCATGGGCGAGGACTGGATCTTTGGTGGCCCTGGTAATGACGTGATCAGTGGCGGTTTTGACCGGCAGGCCAGCGACCTGCTCTTTGGCGGTCCGGGAGACGACCGTTTCCAGATCATGCCGGATTATCTCCCGCTGATCAAAAACAGTGACCAGACCTACGTGCCTACCAGCGTTGATCGTCTGTATGGTGGCGATGGCAATGATGTGGTTTACTTCCAGGGCGGCGACCTGGATGACTTGAGTCGTCCGGTTGAGGATTTTGCCGCCTTGCGCTACAACCGCACACTGCATCGCTACGAATTCACATCGTTGATCTGGGATACAGCCAACCAGGAGTTTGTCACCGAGGTCGTGCCTGGCTTCTCGCTCAAGGGCGAGAACAGCCCAAGTATCGACGGTCGCCTCGGCAGTGCGGATGTTGATTTCCGAATCGATCTGGACGGTGTTGAGTATCAGGCCACTGTGCTGGCTGTTGATGGAAGCGGCATTGTTACAGGCGATACTGATATTGATCAGGCAGACGGTCTGCTGAACGGCCAGTCGCTGACCTTGGCCTTCGACAACGGTGATACTGAGACCTTGACCCTGACTAGCGAGCCTGGAAGTATCGGGGAACTGGTTACCGCGTTGGATGCGCTGATCGGCGCCAGCAGCTTTGCAGGGATCGTCGATGTGACAGAATCAGGCAACAAACTGGAGTTCTCCGTAGAATCGATCGTTGAAGCCAGCGAACTGACTGTGAAAGCGACCGACCTGGACTTCGGTATCTTGGCGGCCGGGCAGAGCGTCGGCGTCAACAACTCTGTGAGTGATCTGGCGGAGGATGTATTGTCCGCCTTGAAGACAGCCAAGATTGAAGCCGATCTGCCAACGACGACGACGGAGGATCTAACCGATCGCATTGCCGTTGGAGCCTCTGATGGCCGTTTGGTCTTCCTGACAACCTACGTGGCGAAAGATATGCGCCTGGAAGCCGGGACGGGTGATGGAATCGGGACACTCGGTTTCACGGCGGAACAGCAGCCCGAAGGACCGAAGGAAGTCTTTACCCAGCTTTACCTCTTCTACCAGACTGTTGAAGTGGAAGGCACATTGATCGAGTTGCGGGCAGGTAACGATGTCTTCCGAGGTGATCCAGAGTTTATGTTCCCGAAGGTTGACGCGGAGTGGGGCATCAAGCCTGGTGACGCTGAGCAGAACGCCGATCTGGTGAACATGGAGATCCACGGCGGAGATGGCAACGATCGTTTGTTCGGCGGGGCTTACGACGACATTATTTTCGGTGGTGCCGGCGATGACTTTGTAAGCGGTGGTGAAGGTAACGACTTCATCGACGGCGGTACCGGCGCAGACGTGCTGGCGGGGAACACGACGGTTGCCCCGGATGACTATGAGTTTGTCCTGATCAACGGTGAAACTGGCAACAACAGCAGCGTCAATTTCCCCGCAACGCTGCCTGAAGTCAGTGACGGCGTCGAGATCGACGGATTGACTTTGCATGAGGGCGATTTTGGTGACTGGTATGTGATTAACACGCCGCAGCCGGAAGCCGACTTCGTCGGTGCCGAGAGTGCTCTGTTGACGCGCGACATGATATCGGTGGTATTCGACGATCCGTTTGAGGAAAGCTTGTTTAATAACGATACCGGAAAGTATCCGCTACTTGCCGATACACGGTTCTTCCTCTTTGCCGCCAGTGACTCTGACTCGGGCGAAGCGTTGGTCATTGAACCGGTTGAGCGTTTCGTCGGCGTTCCAGATTATTACCTGCTGCATGTGATGAACCTGCGCGCACAGCAGATCGCAGCCCCGAACCTCGCTCCGTCAGACGGAAGAATCGGGGCATCGCTGGCAGGCGACTTCACCGTTGCGCTCGACGGTGCGTCCTATTCGGTAACCCTGAACGACGATACTGGCAACACATCGGCCGATGACCTTGTGGCCGACATCAATACGGCATTGGCCACGACAACAGCGGTGTCTGATGGTTCGACGGTTGACCTGACTTCCGAACTATTCGTCGACAACAACCTGGGCTACATCATTCTGACCCGCGTTTCTGCAGGTGATCTCGCCATCGTTCTGGATCCATCCAGCAATGCGACGATCCTTGGATTCGAAGCTGTTCAGTCTAACGCCGGGCAGGCTCCGGCCATGGGCCGCTACAAGCTGATTTTTGAGGCGGTTGGCGATACGATCGACATTGATTCGGTCGACGCCAGTCTCAATATTGAATCCGTTGATGCTGACTATCGCCCGGCTGCCATTCCGCTCGGCGACATCAATGGCGACGGCTATGCCGACTTTGTGGCTGGCGTCAGCGACAACATCTTCGGCGGCGCCAGTTCCGTGCGCATCTATCTGGGCGGTCATGTCAACGAGGACACCAACAACAATGGTGTGGCTGATGTGGGTGAGGACACTGCCGGTAATGCCAACAACAGGTTTGACACCGATGAGCAGACCTACCTGACCTTCGCGGACTTCAAATTGACCTTGCCCGCACCGGTACAGAGTGAAGGATTGATCACGCCGACTCGACTGACGTTTAGCTATGGCGACTTCAACGATGACGGCATCGATGATCTTGTCGCATCGGTGACGCGCACCGATGGTGCGGCCGACGCGAATACTGGGGTTTACATCATCTACGGCGAGGCGGATGATGGCTCGACGATCATTCCAGATGCCTGGAAGACCAAGAGCAGTGGCAATAACGAGTTGGATCTGGTCGACGATGCGGATGTGATCTTGACTGCGCCATCTGGTGTGGTTAGCGCGGTTGGTGCGGGCGACATCAACAATGGTGTCGGTGCGGATGAGGATGGCAATGACGAACTGCTGATCCGCGTTGATGATGTGGTGTACGTTGCTTCTGGCGCGGCCTTGGCCAATGGCACTATTGCCGCTCTCGGCGACAGCTACACGGTTGGCAGTTTTGGTTCCATGGCTGGGCTGGGCGACGTCAATAACGACGACGACGCAGATTTTGGAATCATTGACACGAACAGTGATATTCTCCATGTGGTGACCGCGCACGCCGTTGGTGGCGGCACCGTTGACTTGACCAATACCGCTGATCCTGATTATCCAGCAAGGCGTCTCGAAGGCACCACTCTTGACGGCTTCGAGATCGTCGCGCTTGGTGACCTGAATAGCGACGACCTTGATGATTACGCCATCACTCAGGAAACTGCATCCTACATTTTGTCGGGTGGTACAACCGGTGTCTTCGCCGACAGCGATGGACTGGCGGTGGGAGCGGGTCAGGTTCTTGTCGGCGGCGGCGACATTAATTCGGACGGCAACTCCGACATTGCAGTAGTCATGCTCGAAGAGGTCCCGCGCCTGAATGAGAGCGGCGACTACCTGGTGCATGCCGTTGGCGCGGTTTATTTTGGCGACGCTGCCATCTTTACCAATGGCGTTGATCTGCCGAACGCTGTGATCGAGCCCGGCCGGCCAACCTATGTCCCGGCTGCCGGCGCATCGGTGCCGTCGTATTTCTTCGGCATCATCGGCGATATCAACCGTTCTGATTCTGGCGTACTTGACGGTTTTGCCGACATTGTTCTGGCTGAGACCCTGGGCAGTGAGCTATGGGTCTACAGTGGTGAGGCGGTGGGAACATTCTTCGCTCCTCCCGCAGCGGCTCCTCCATCACCGGAACTGTATCGATTCGCTTTGGCCAATCCGGTTTTGAGCGTCCCCGCCTCTGGCAGCAACCTGGGTATTGATATCAGCAATTCGGAAACCACTGATCCGGCTCCGGACGTCAACGATGCGTTCGTCATCGAGGGTGCCGATGGCAACGAGTATCTGGCGAACGCCCTGGGCATTGGTGACTTCAACGGCGACGGCGGCGACGACTTCATGGTCTGGGGCGATGAGACGGCCTACATCCTGATCGGACCATTCGAGACGAC
>DPYP01000283.1:4102-18838 GCA_003545375.1 Lentisphaeria bacterium | reverse complement strand
ATGGTCCGTCGCCTGAATTCCACGAGTCGTCCACGCCATCGTTATCTTTGTCGTGTCTCAGTGGCTTCCAAGCTGGACTGTAGATGTAGGGCAGCACCGCGTCCGCTGCCATGAATTCGCCCGCATCGACATTGATGATCTTCTTGCCGCCCTTGTTCCCGGTAGCTGGCCCGGCTTCCGTTTCCCAGTACCCGAAGGGTTTGCGGACGCTGCTGACCCCGGCGTAATTGACCCCGTATGAACCTGCCGAGCCCCAGGAGCCCCATGGCACGAACTGTCCGTTGTAGGAGCCGACCTTGACCGGGCAAGGCAAGTAATCCAGGCCAAAACGCTCGGGGCTCCCATGTCCCAGATAAGAACCGACAAACTGCTTGTGCCAGTCACCCGAGCTGGTTGAAGTTACGATTGCGGGTGGCAAGTGGTCCTCATTGTCAAGAGCGTACATTGGAAATACAATGCCCAATTGCCGTAGGTTGTTTGTGCACAAGATGGCCAGGGCCGTATCCTTGGCAGATCGCAAAGAGGGAAGGAGCATCGCCATCAATATCGAGATGACGGTGACGACGACGAGCAATTCGATGAGGGTGAAAGCGGGCACCCGCCCCCTTGAAAACCGATTGGTGCCTCGGGAGAACAGGAAGTTGAGTCTTGCGCCCATCATGGCTGACAATGCGCTGGTGAATGCCTGTGTCATTGCGTCGTCCCCCTCATTCGTGGTTGGAAAGGTGTGGATCGTCCGGCCGGTCTAGGGCGATACCAATACCAATTACATACGTTATACGGAAAGACTTTCGATCAGGTTTACTGTAAAGCGTTCTTTGCGCAAACGGGCCAGGTCACGACGTTCCTGGAAGGTCGGCTCGGCATTGCCCAGGAGCGCTGCTAAATCACCGTTGTCTACCGCCAGCGTCTGGTCGATCCGACCGCGCAAGGCGTCGACAGCGTCGCGGTGCTGATCAACGGCGGCCCGCTGTTCGTCCGAAAGTTGCGGCTGCCTATTAGGTTGACCATACTGGGCGCTTGCCTCAGTGGTGGTCCGGAGGATCTTACAGCCCATACTACTCTGGATGATAGGAAGTCGCTTTTTGAGGGGGTGCCGCGAGTGGCGGAGAATGCAAGGAAAGGGCGGGTGCCAGTGCGGAGGCTTGTGGAACTATCGTCGATCCTTGTCGGAGGCCCCTCTGCGCCAGTTATCCACAGCGTTTGCGTCTTAGCTTTTCTGTCGTTGCCCTGCGATTCATAAGCAGTACATTCTCTGCCTGCAACGTTTTACCCTATTTATTCGGAGAGTGGCGGG
Organism: Lentisphaeria bacterium; assembly: GCA_003545375.1. Classification (GTDB taxonomy): domain Bacteria; phylum Verrucomicrobiota; class Lentisphaeria; order JABSQK01; family CAJWLW01; genus CAJWLW01. The sequence goes on along the minus strand of DPYP01000283.1, from coordinate 17,541 downwards.
TGGCTGGTGCTCCCCGCGGTCTTCAAAACCGTTGATCCCTGTTGATACAGGGATGGTAGGTTCGATTCCTTCCCTCTCCGCCAACTACGGCGACTCTTGGGGCTGTAAAACAATCATGGCAAAGGTCACACTAGCTACGTGTCAGTTTCCGATCGACAAGGATCCAGCGAAGAACCTTCGAGCCGTGAAACGGCAACTGGCGCAGGCAAAGGGGAAGGGGGCACATCTTGTTCATTTCTCAGAGGCCTGCCTGTCCGGGTATCTGGGCGTTGAAGTCGCGTCGCAGCGGGATATGGACTGGGATTTGTTGCAAGTGTCTACGGAACAGGTCCAGGCCTTGGCACGGGAATATCGGATGTGGGTGGTCCTTGGTTCCAATCACCGGCTCACCGGCAAGCACAAGCCGCACAACTCGCTCTATGTCATCGACGACAAGGGCCGGCTCGTCGATCGCTACGACAAGATGTTTTGCACCGGCAAGAATACGAAGGATGGCGATCTGGCACATTACAGTCCCGGCGAGAAATTCGTCACGTTCGATGTCCGTGGTGTGCGTTGCGGTCTGCTGATCTGTCACGACTTCCGGTATCCCGAACTGTTTCGGGAGTATAAGCGCCGCGGTGTCGAGCTGATGCTGGTCTCCTTTCACAACGCGCGGGGGACGAAACAAGTGTACGACAAATACATGATCTATGTACCGCCGACCTTGCAGAGTGCCGCTGCCAGCAACTATTTCTGGATCAGTGCGAGTAACGGCACCGCCAGACACGCCTGGCCGAGTTTCGTCGTGAACGCCGAAGGCGCGATCATCGACCGTGCCCGGCCGCATCGACCGGCGGTACTGGTCAACACCATCGATACCAAGGTAAAATTGTTCGATGCCTCGGTCGCCTGGCGCGACCGTTGCATGACGGGTGTCTTGCACAGCGGTACACTGGTGGAGGACCCGCGGTCAAAGGACCGGACGGCGCTTTGAAGTACCGTGGCACTTTCGTTGCCGGAGGGTATCTTTCCGGTCGCAGGTTACCGCCGACGGCTTCTTAATTCGAGAAGGATGATTTAATGCAACAGCTTCGATTTCGTCAGGTCCATCTGGACTTTCATACCTCGCCCGACATCCCGGCAATCGGCGCGGCATTCGACAAGGGGCAATTCCAGGATGCCTTGAAACGCGGCCACGTGGATTCGATTACCTGCTTCGGCATCTGCCACCACGGCTGGAATTACAACGACACGTCCGTCGGCAAACGCCATCCGCACCTGGACTTTGATCTGCTGCGCGCACAGTTCGAGGCCGCCAAGGCGATCGATGTCAATGTTCCCATTTACATCACCGCCGGCATCAGTTCACGGATCGGTGCCGAGCATCCGGAGTGGCGCGAAATCACCAGCGCCGGGGGGCTCGGAGGCTGGAGCTGCGCGCCGCTGGAGGCGGGCTTCAAAAAGCTCTGCTTCAATACGCCGTACACGGATCACCTGTGCGAACTGATCGTTGAAATCGTCCGGCAGTTTCCCGATTGCGACGGGGTGTTCCTCGACATCATCTCCCAGGGCGAATGCTGCTGCGAGGTGTGCATGGACCTGATGGAACGCGGTGATCTGGACCCGACCAACAGCGCCGATCGCCAGAAGATGGCACAGCAGGCGCTGCTCCGATATTACGGGATGTCGACCGCCGCGGCGCGTTGCGACAATCCGGATATGCCGGTGTTCCACAACAGCGGACACATCACCCGCGGCCGGCGGGAGCTGCTGCCGTTCTTCAGCCACCTCGAGCTCGAGTCATTGCCGACCGGGAGCTGGGGCTACGATCACTTCCCGATGTCGGCGAAGTATTGCGGTAATCTCCAGCATGACTGCCTCGGGATGACCGGCAAGTTCCACACGACCTGGGGTGAGTTCGGTGGCTACAAGCATCCCAACGCTCTGCGCTACGAATGCGCTGCCATGCTGGCGTACGGCGCCAAGTGCAGCGTCGGCGACCAGTTACATCCGTCCGGCCGCATGGATCCATCGACGTACGCCAACCTCGGTGTTGCCTACGCCGAGGTCGAGGCGAAGGAACCATGGTGCGTTGAGACGACCAACATCGCCGACATTGCAGTGCTGTCATGCGAAGCGGTCAACGGCCGCAGCGATGACAGCGCCGCCGCCGACGAAGGCGCTACGCGCATCCTGCTGGAAGGGCATTTTCTCTTTGACGTGATCGATGCCGACATGCCGCTGGACGGATACAGCATCATCATCCTGCCCGACAGCGTTGTCGTCGACAACGCGCTGGTCGGCAAACTCAACGCGTTCACAGCCGGCGGCGGTCGGTTGCTGCTGACATCCATGGCCGGACAACTGGCGGACGGTCGCGGCCAGGCCTTTGATATCGGTGCGCGAGGGGAGGGCGAAAGCCCATACCAGCCGGACTATATCGTGCCGATCCCGGAGCTGGCGCCCGACTTCGTTTCCGAGCCGATCGTGATGTACCTGCCGTCGCAGCGCATTACGGCCAGCGACGGTGCCACGTCGCTGGGGAAAGTATGGGACCCGTATTTCACGCGCTCGTATCGGCAGTATTGCAGCCATCAGCACGCGCCGCCGCAGACCGCGGCCAGCGGCTACGATTGCGGCACGTTGCACCCGCCGTACATGTACCTGGCGCATCCGGTTTTTACCTTGTACCGGGTCAGCGGCGCGGTGGCGCTCAAGCACTACGTCATCGCTGCAATACGCAAACTGCTCGGTGACGCTTGCTCACTGACGACCAGCCTGCCCTCTACTGCACGCGTCTCGCTGATGGCACAGCCGCAGCAGAATCGCTACGTGCTGCATCTGCTCTTTGCCAACACCGTCAATCGTGGCGGCGCGCTGTCGGCGCCGGCGATATCGATACCGTTGAAGCCGGTCGAGGTCATCGAGGATCTGCTGCCGTTGCGGCAGACGCAGCTTTCCGTGCGGTTGCCGGAAGCCATCAAGCGGGTCAGCCTCGAGCCACAGGGTGAGGATTTGGCTTTTGACGCAACGGCCGGCACGCTGCAGTTCGAGATCGACGAGTTCACGTGTCACCAGATGGTGGTGCTGCATTATTGAACCCTGGGCAGCGCCGGTATCCGCCTGCTCTCCAAGGGCTTCTGAAAGGCGTCACCAATCCACATGAAGCCGCGTCCAGCGGATGCCGCAGACGCCGTCCTCTTCGCACCAGTGTACCGTGAGCATGGTACTGTCGTCGAGTCGCATACCCATCGGGTAGCCGAATTTGATCAGGCCGATTTGCTCCTGACTGCTGATCTCGTCAGAGAGTTCGAGCTTGGCGTGGCCGTCGAACAGCGTACCTTCAAAATCGATCGTCCAGCTCGAGCCCGACGCGCGCACCAGGCACATCTGAACGCTCTGGTCGCCGAATCGCTTGTTGTACACGATCAGATACCGGTCGTCGCCGAGCCAGACCGGCGTCATCGTCTGGCCCTGGATACCGGTCGGGAACGGACCGTCCCAGGTGTGGCCGCCGTCACTGGAGAAGCTGTACTCGTTCTTCAGATCGGTGTCGTTTACGAAATCCTGGATCCAGGCCACAGCCATGAGATTGCCGGGCTCGGTTTCGATGAGCTTTTGCTCCAGGTACCCGATGCCGCTGCCGGGATCCTTGAACACGGTGTGCATGTTTGGCCAGGTCGCGCCTTCGTCCAATGATTCCTGGATGACGACGAGCTCGCCGTAGCGTCCGTTATGAAATGTCGCAGTCGGTGCCAGCCAGTGGCCCTCGGAGGTGACGACGATCGGGTTCGAGATCTCGTAGAGTCCGGGAATATGAAACGGCACGAGGACCGGCGCCGACCAACTTCGCCCGCCGTCGGTCGAGCGGCAGAGCACCGGTTCGCATTTCGGAGTACCTGTAGCCGACGGAGTCTTAATCGTCTGATCGCGCTGGCCGTACGCCAGGATGGTGCCGTCGGCCGTGCGGCTCAGCCGCAGGTGATTGCTTTTGACCGGATCTTCCGTGCGTTCGAGGATGACACTCTGATATACCCAGGTGCGGCCGCCGTCCGACGACCGCGCACAGTGCGTCCCGCCGTTGGCGTGGGCGCCACCGCCGCGGTTGAAGCCGCAGACGATGTCGCCGTCGTCCAGTTGCACCAGCGTCGGAAACGCGGAGTCGCCGCGATCGACATGGCCACTTCCTGTAATTTCGATATTCGGCATACTGATCCCTTGTGTTGAGGGTTGGACGAGAAGACGATTTTCCCGCGGATGTCAGAAACTTTCCATGGACGAAGATAAACTTGATTCAGTAGAAATCAGACGGATTCTTTTCTCTTCCCCACCTGGAGTAATAGACCTGATATCTGTGATTCGGCATCGGGTGTTTCTTCTCATACCCCATCATTGGCTCCGGTCTGGCTGCTCACCACTTGCCACGTTCTCTATGAATCTCAACAACCCCTGGAAAATACAGCCCGCCCATGCAACACCTACCCGAGTTCCTGCCATAATTCGCTAGAGATCTCAACCGTCATCAACTCCAGGTTCTCTTCTAGTTCCGCGATTGTCTTTGGTCCGGACATGATCGCCTTTACTGCCGGATGGCGAAGCGGGAACTGAATCGCAGCGGCTTTGATGGAGACATCATGGCGCTCGCAAACCTTGGCGGCGGCCTGGGCACGGAGCCGGCTGTCAGTCGTTGTCGGATTGTAGTTGTACCGGGCATCTTCGGCGTAAGGATTGGCCAGGAGCCCCCCGGCGAATGGGCCGGCGACGACAACGGGAATACTTTTTTTCTGACACAGAGGCAGCAGCGTTTCATTGGCGGATCGATCGATCAGGTGATACCAGCAGGGCAGCATTACGAGGTCCAGTTCGTAGGCCTCGATCAGCGTGATCGTGGTATCCAGATGGATCGAGCCGACACCGATCGCACCGAGGACCTGCTGGTTTCGAAGTTCATCGAGCGCCCGGATGCCGCCGTCGATCGCTTCCTGTACCTGTTCGTCGGTTTCTACATCGTGCAGCATGGCGAAGTCGAGCCGGTCGGTACGCAGACGTTGCAGGCTGCGCTCGATCGACCACATGACGAAGTCGTAGCTGTAGCCTTTTGCTGTATTGCCCGGATGCGCCACGTTACTGACGGCGCGTGCCTCGTCGTCCATGATATAACCGGCCTTGGTCGACAACAGGTAACTGTCGCGCGGAATGCCATCGAGGGCATCGCCGACGCCTGCTTCGTTGTCACCGCCGGAGTAAAAGGACGACGTGTCGAACCACCCGACGCCGCGCTCGGCAGCGTGGCGTATGATGCCGCAGGCTGCGTCATGCCCGGAGGCGGTTGTAGCGAACGGCAAGGTCGCGCAACCCAGCCCAAATCGTGGCAACTCATTCATCGTTTACTCGTATGTCACTATCGTTTTCAGACCGACACCGGCGGTGTCACTCAGGGTCAAGGCGTCTTCCAGCGACTCAAGGCCGATACGCCCGGTGATCAGATCCGATACGGCAATGCAATCATCGGCGATCAATGACAGTGCGGTGTCGTTCTGATGTAGCGACGAGCCATGTGTCCCGACCACACGGATGTGGCGGTAGTGGATCGCGTTGGTGTCGATCTCAACCGGATCACTGCCGCGCGGTAAGCCGCCAAAGAAATTCACACAACCGCATTTGTCGACGACCTGCATGGCCAGCGACTGCGCCTGAGGTGCGCCGCAAGCCACCATCACCTGATCGCAGCCGATGCCGTCGGTGTGTTCCAGGATCGTCTCACGGAATATTTCCGCATCACTGCACTCGAAGACGCCTGCCGGTATGCTGCTGCACAGATCCTGTGCCTGCGCCACGCGCTCCGGAGAGATGTCCGCCAGAAAAATCGGTCCACAACCTGTTGCCTTCGCCAGGCGCGCGTGCAGGATGCCTACCGGCCCGGCGCCGAGGATCAGTACACTTTCTCCGGCTGTGAAGCCCGACAGCTCCTGACCGTTGACGACGCATGCCAGCAGCTCCATGACCGAGGCTGAAGCGTAATCGAGATGATCCGGAATAGCCTTGATCCCGTTGCAGCGGATCGACTTCGCGGGCACGATGAAATACTCGGCGTAGCCGCCATCATGATGATAGCCGAAAGCCTCCAGGTTCTCGCACATGCTCGGCGCTCCGCGGCTGCAGTACCGGCACGCCATGCAGTTGATTCCCGCTACTACGGCGACTCGTTGCCCGACAGCGTATGACCCGTCGGCCGCCTCGCCGACGGCATCGATATCGCCGGCCAGTTCATGTCCCAGGACGCGCGGCAGTTTGAGTAGATGATGGCCGTAGTTATAGATCTTGACGTCGGTTGCACAAACGCCGCAGGCCCGGGTGCGGACACGCAACCCGTCCGGCGGACACGCCGGCAGTTCAACTTCTTCCACGGACAGTTGCCTGATATCACGCAGTACCGCGCGTTTCATTCGCTGTTGCCTCCTCGTCGCCCCGTTCGCAATGTCTTCACCTGTTCCACCTGCGTTTCGACACACCGCAGAATCGGCGCTTGCCGATCCAGCCCCGCGATTTCAGCCAGAGCGTTGGACACGCCATGTTCTGCCACGAGCTGCTGAACCCTCATTGCTCCGGTATCGTTGCCGTGGTTGAATAACATGGCCGCTGCAATGCCGCGTGCCAGGTTGTCGACCGGCAATGCGTGTTGCAGACACAGCAGTGCCGGTGCCAGGAATCGTTCGCCCACCTGCAATTTTCGGATCGGATCTGTCAGGACACGTGTGACCTGGTCGCTGCAGGTCTCCGCCGAGAAGTATCCGAAAAATTCTTCGGCATACGCTGCCGGATCCGGGATGTCCGGACTGATAAATGTGCCGGCAGCCGCCATGCCGTCGCGTACTTCTGTCATGGCTCCACGTACGATTGCGCTTATATCCGGATCGCGGCAACAGTTGTTGACGAATTCGTATCCTTTCAGGTAACCCAAGGCGGCGGCAGTCGCCTGTGGCATATTCGTAAGCATCATCTTTGACTGTCGTCGCATGGCAATGTCATCGCACGGCAGGAATCCATGCAGTTCGGGTACGGATCCGATCACCGACCTGGCCTCGTATGCCGTGGTATCCCGCGAACAGGCTGTCAGGTCGAGAGATCCTGGTTCCGTCACAGTCGTGACCAGCCGGTCGACGACGCAGGGAACGATGCCCGTTCGCGTTGCGGTCGCCATAGTCCGGAACAGATCGGCACCGTCGGCGCTGTTTTCGAATAGAAAGATGTTCAGCGCTTTTTCCCGTCGCTCGAGCGCCTGCTGCAGCGGTGGTGCCAGCGTGTTTGCTATTTCTGCAAGCGCCCCGGCACCGACTGCGGTGAATACGAAATCGGCTGTGACCAGTTCGCGCTCCAGTGCAGTGGCATCCGCCAGCGATACTGTTGCATAGCGGTCGATCGTCAGCGTATCATCACGCTTGCCATAGAATCGGATATCGTACTTGCCCGCATCTTCCAGGCGGCGCTGCGTTTGCGATCGCACCGCAAAGACGATGTCACAGTTCGACCGCGTCAGCATGTCCGCGATCAGTCCGCGCGCGATGCGTCCGGCACCGATGATTAATGCACGTTGTTGCATGGGCACTTCAGATGATGGTTTGACAATCGCGGTTCGTTCAATGTCGCTGCCGGTGGAGCTCGGGCCGGATGACGCGCTGCATGGCTTCGATATCGAGATCACCACCTACGGAATCGTTGAGCGCAGTTGCTGTAGATTCACCGTTGCTCAGCAGGTCGTGATAGTTTACGTTGTGAACCACGCAGTTCTCCTGGCGCCCGAGCCATTCGTCGACCTCGGAAAGTTCGCGTTCGAGCAGACTGGTGAATCGCTCATCACTTAATGAGGTGCCTTCCTTGCCGCTGCGTGTGAGCATCATCTGTTGCGAAGCGACAACCTCGCTGAGCGGGCGACGCATGAAAATGATTTGATAATTGTATGTCGCGGGCAGGTCGTACAGCAGCAGATAGATCATCTTCACAACTTTGCCGGTAGCACCATGCAGCCAAGTCGGATCGTCCTTTGTCCGCTTGACCGACTCGAGCTCGTAGTAGCCCCTGGGATTATCTTCGTCGGCGTCACGGATACCGTCGGTGAGCACCGGCATGCCGCCGGCCTCGAGCATCTGCATCATCAGCGACGTCCCGGAACGCGGCAGGCCCGAAACAATTGTGATCACATCATCCAACAGTCACCTCAGTATTGAACCTTGACGATCGGGCGCACCAGCCAGGCGGTCAGGCAGGAGACGATGAGAAACGTTGCCCACCAGGGGACGTTGCAGTTGAGAATCCGCGTCACGCGATCGCCGTGGTGCACGACAATTTCGCGAACCGGTGAGTCGTCGTCGAACGATCGTTCACCGGGATGCAGCAGTTGTTCAAGCCAATCGTCGCCGGGACGCACTGTGTCGACCCTCAGTAATCTTGCTGAACTATCCGCGACGGCAATGCCTTTCTCGATTGTCCGGTCACCGACTGTCCATCGGATTCCGACCGGTTCCGCTGTCGTCGCAGACAGGCGCCAGTAGACTGTGTGCAGCTTGAAGTCGCGCATCGCCGCTGTCTCGACCCTGACAGTGTCGGGCGCCTCGATCCGGACGGTGTTGAACTGTTCCCACACGGCCGGCGCCAGCCGCAGTTCGACAACTGCGGACTCCCCAATCTGCAGCGGTTCGTACTCGAATCGCAGGGCGAGCTGAACCAGCAGAAACACCAGCGGCACGAGCATGATCAGCATCGGCCGCAACGAGTGCCGCAGGCGCTGCGCGATATCGTGCAGGAGCTTCAGCAGGCAGCGGAAAGTGACGCCGAGGTCGTCCTGGAAAAGTTTAATTGCCAGGATATTCGCGCTGGTTTCATTGGCGACCTTTGCCAGTGCTTTCTGGTTCGACGTGCAGCGAAAGACCACGGCCATCACGATACCGGTCACGACAGACCAGATGATCAGAACCAGCAATGGCGGCAGTGCTTCGAGCGGTGCCATCAGCACATCGAATACGGCTGTGGTTATGTGATTGACGAAGCTCACTCGATATAGCCAAGCCCGCGCAACTGCTTCCGCACTTCCTCGTCGTCCTGGCCGCGTTCGAGCTGCGAGACCTCACGTTCCAGGACGTGGATGATGAATTCATCGGTAGTTGCGTAGCCTGCTTTCCCGGCAGCTTTCTCGAGGCGCTCGTAGAGACTTTTGTCGATCTTTATTTTTGGTCCGAACATGGTGGTCAGGAGGTTTTAGGGTTCAGTGATCAAATTGCGTCCGTTCATTTGCGGGTCCGCTTCGATATCAAACAAGCTTAGGATAGTTGCGGTGACATCGGCGAGTCGAGGATCGTCGATAGTGACCTTACGATTGCTGGCAAGGATGCCGGGCACGAGGTGCGGTGCGACACAGTGGTCGCCACTCCAGCGGTCGAGGTTGTCCTCGAACACCTTGTCCGCGATGCCGCCCAGTGCCGTGGTCCAACTGCCTCGATAAAAGTCTGCGTAACCGACAATGACGTCCGGCGCGAGATCGGCATCGGCCCCCGGATGCACATCGCTCACGCGATATATTTTTTCGATTGCCGGTGAGCCGTCATCGTCCTGGAGCAACTGCAGTTTTTCGGAAATCTCCTGCAGCAACTTTTCTGTGTCGTCGCCGGGCGCGACAATGCCGTTTTTCTCACGTCCTTGCTGATTGACGAACAGGCCGTTGATGCCGAAAGCATAGGCTCGAGTCTCCGACCAGTCGACATACTGGAACAGTGGTGTTTCGCTGGCTGCACGGCCGGCTTGGATTTTCAGATAGCCGTTGTGGCGCAACCAGGTATTGAGGTGTACGGAACGCCGGAAGCTGGTGAATCCGTGGTCGGACAAGACGATGAGTGTGTCGGATTCATTCATCTCGTCGAGTGCCTCGCCGATGAGCGCGTCCATGCGGATGTAGCAATCGTTGATGACTTCGGCGTAGCGGTCGTCCTGTTCCGGGTCGCGCCCGGGGTGGTCGGGGTCGCGGTCGCGCCAGAAGATGTGTGAGAGCAAGTCGGGCGTGCCGAAATAAAAGAACAACAGACCATCGTCGAAGTTTTTCAGTGCGTACCGATACTGAACAATGCGCTCTTCCAGGACCAGGTCGACCTGCTTGAGAAATTCGTCCTCGTCGAGAGCGGCGGCGCGGATTGCCTTGGCGTCTTCAGGGATGCCGGTCGTAAAGTAGCGCCCGGTTGCTTTTGCCAGATCACCGGCGAAATCGGCGGGCGTGCTGATCGGTGTTGCCGCCCGCAGCGGGTCGATGTTCAGCGGGCTGGCATAGAGTTCGAGTTTCGGGTGTACAGACTTCAGGTAGAACCTGACCATTGCCGGCACCGACACGGGCGCCTGCAAAGCGTCCAGCACCGCGGCACCTGGCACGCCGGTCTCGAACGTGATCGGCAGCCACCTGGTCCACTCGCCGGCATTGAGGATTTCGAGATGTTCGCCAATCGTGATCTTGGCGACATCGGCCTGTGGGTCCCTGACCACTTCGAACTCGATCGCCAGCGACGGCGTCTTGATGCTCGACGATTCAGCTTTCAAAAAATTCGCCGGGCCGGTCAGTTGCTCCGTACCGCGATGTTCGAACATGAACAAGCTGACGAATTTGCCGCCCGGTACGGCGCGTGGGGGAAATGGGGCATCCGGTGTGTACAGCGTGAACTCGCCGTAGGTCCCCAACAGGTCCGGTGTCCCCATGCCGCAGAGACAACTGAAATGGCCGGACCCGGCGGCCTCGGGAGGTGGGTAGTTGGCCGGCATCCGGTAGATGGCCGTATCGACACCGTTGATTACCAGGTGATCCCAGAACGCACTGCCGCGACGCAGTGACACCGGCTTGCCGCGGGTCAATGGAATGTGCCACTTGCCGATATCGATGGCGCGCGTTTTTTCGGGTGGCACAATCGCGGAGATCGATAGAAAGGGGCGCAACGGAAGGCCCTGCACGTCCGGGTTCGGGTCGCGATGAATGAAATCGAAAATCTGATGGACCCCGGCGCCGGCGCCGGTGATGACATTCGACCAGGCGACGGGGCTTTGCGGCGGGTTGCTGGTGGCCAGCGAGGTGAACGTGCCGGATTTCGCCAGCTGCTGGAAATGCGGCAGCTTGTTTGCCGCCATCAGTTTCCGGCAGACTTTCGGGTCCATGCCGTCGAAGCCAAGGACCAGGACACGTTGCGGTTCGCCGCCGGCGCTTACCGAGGCAGCGAGAAGCGCTGATGCGAAAACCAGTTCTGCTATTCGGTGTCGCATAGCAATGACTCCCCGTCCATGTAGCCGGGTCTTGCGACGCCCAGCAGTTCCAACGTTGTCGGTCCGACATCGATGATGCTGGCGTCGTCCTTGAGTTTGATACTACTGAACAAGACGCCGGGCACCAGGTCGGGGTGGACACAATGGTCGCCGCTCCAGGCGTTTGTATTCGGTGTGAAGATGTCGGCGCCGCACTTGCCGACGGCAGCGTCCCAGGCGACCCGATAGCCGACGCTGTAGCCGATGATCAGGTCCGGTGCGGCGTCGACGTACGGCCCGCGGTAGGCGCGGTTGCCGGGGATCGCCTCGTGAACGGCGATGTCGCCGGTCTCTGTATCGACGAGCCCGGTGAGTTTTTCTGCGAGCTCTGTAATCAGCGACTCGGTTTCCTCCTCCGCCACGATGCCCTGGGCCTCGCGTCCACGGCGATTGACATAGATGCCGGCGAGACCGATGGCGTAGGCTCGGGTGCGGGTCCAGTCGACGTCCGCCAGGTATTGAGAGTCGGTGTTGGCAGCATCGTCCTTCAGTCTCAGGTAATCATTGGCCAGCAACCAGGCGTTGAGATCGAGGCCGCGCCGGAACGGTTTGAACCCGTGATCGGACATGACGATCAGGGTGGTGTCTTCGTCGAGACGTTCCATTACTTTGCCGACAGTTTCATCCATGCGCCGGTACATGTCGCGAATCGTATCGGGATGGGTATTGGGCCGCTCGGCGAGTGCCGGATGATTGTTGTCGATGAAGCGCCAGAACATGTGCTGTATGCGGTCGGGCGCATCGAAGACGCAGGCTACCATGCCGCGTCGCACGCGGTCGAGCGAATCGATCAGCATGCGTTCGCGTTCTTCATGGATGTCGTAGGCCTGCGTCAGAAACGCGTCTTCGTCGAGCACACCCTCGGAGAGCGACCAGGTGTCCTCTGCCAGGCCGAGTGTCGAGTACTTGCCGAGCAGGCGCGCCAGGTAATTGGAGTAGACCGCCGGGTGCGAGATCGGCATGACCGGCTTGTCCGGATCGATCTGCACCGGCGTGCAGTACATGGTGAACGGCTTGGTGCTGATCAGATAGAAACGGCACACGCCGTTGACCCGGAATCCCGGTGCCAGGCGGAATCGTATAGTGATCCAGTCGGTGTAGGCCTTCAAAGGCAAGGCGATCTTCTGGCCAGCGATGTGCAGCACGGCGGCAGAGCTGTTGAGCACGACAGCGAACTTCGTGCGCACCTCGGGCTGACCGGTGAGCAGGGTATTGGCGGGGCCGATGAGCTCGCCGTGCAGGCGGTTGCCGTCGCGCCGGACGCGGAGACGCTCGCCGCCGACGTCGCCGTCCATCATGGCGCCGGTTTCTTCGCTCTCGGAAAAGCAGGCGAACATCCCCTGTGTCCCACGCAGATCGGGCACACACATCGCGGCCAGCTGCACGCCGTGGAAACGGTCGGGCGGAAAGGTTATCGGCACGCGCAGCACGGCGCTGAAAACGCCGGCCTCGCCGAGCACGTTCCAAAACGGCTTGCTCTTACGCCGGCCGATGATCTTCGACCTGCCGAGCGGGAGGAGGTATTTGCCGAGCTTCAGCGTACGCCGGGCGGGTTCGATGCGTACCGACGAAATCTGCGGCCGGTAATCGTTCGGGTTGCGGCAGATGAAGTCGAAGATGTTGTGCTTGCCCGGGTTTGTGCCGGTGCTGAACGACGACCACGCCACGGGTGACAGGGGCGGGCACGTGGTGCCGAGACGGGTATAGCTGCCGGAGGCCTTGAGTTGCGCCAGGTTCGGCAGCAGCCCGGCCTCGAGATACTCGTCGACGAGTCCGGGTTCGAGACCGTCGAGGCCGACAATGACGACCCGTCGGACCTTGGCGTTGGCTGCTGTCCGGTGCCCGCGGAAGGCGCGCCAGAGTCGTCGGATCGGCCAGGTGAGCAGTGCCAGGAAAGCCGCAAACATCGCCGATGCAACAGCCAGAAACGATCCGAGTATGGCGATGCCGGCGCCGGGGCCGATATAGGCGTACTGCAGGCCGCCGGCATTGGGGCCGTTGCTGCAGCGTAACCAGGCATGCAGTAAAAAGGCTAAGCAGAGCGTCCACAGAAAGCGCTGCTGCATGGCCCGGTATTCAGGGTTTTCGTCGTTCAACTTACTGTCCCTCATTGACTGCGGGTGCGAGTGCGA
>DPYP01000283.1:1210-3722 GCA_003545375.1 Lentisphaeria bacterium | reverse complement strand
CCGGTGGGATGACTCCATGTGGGATTCGTGATGCGGCGGCCTATGTTAACTGCATACACATATAACAGGGGTTTGACGATGAATAAAATGCTTTCCGTAGAACAGATAGAACAGTTTCACGAACAGGGCTATATCAAGGGCATTCGCGTCTTCGACGACGAGCAGCTCGGGCAGGCCCGGGAGCTGTTCGAGAAGGTGACGGCGGGTCTTGCCGAGAAGGGCCTGACGCACAACGATGTCAATGGTTGGTGGGCAGTGCACAAGGGGTTCTGGGACATTTGCAAGACACCGGTTGTACTCGATTGCTTCGAAGACCTGCTCGGTCCCGACTTGTTTATCTGGGGCGGCCAGTATTTCTACAAGGCGCCGGGCGACGGCAAGACGGTGCCGTGGCATCAGGACATATCCTATTGGCCGCTGAAGCCGGCCGAGCACAACGTCAGTTCCTGGATCGCATTGTACGATACGGACGCGTCCAACGGCTGCATGAAAGTCATCCCGGGCTCGCACAAGGCAGTGCTGGAACATGCCGGTGAGTTGAAGGACAGCGATGTACTGGCACAGGCGTTGACACCGAGCGAGATCGACGAGAATCAGGCCATCGACTTCGACTTGAAGGCCGGCGAGATGTCGCTGCATACCGATGCCCTGGTGCACGGTTCCGAGGCAAACACTGGTGATCAAATCCGCTGTGGCATGACCATGCGGGTCGGTTCTGCCGACGTCAAGGCAGACTTGGAAGTCTGGCCCTCCTTCCGTTGGATCCGCCTGCGTGGTACCGATCCCGGCGAGCTCAACCCATGCCTCGACCCGCCGACCGGCGAATGCCTCCCGACCGGATACAACCAGTTCAGTTAGACGAACGCCGAGACATGAGACAGCGCCACGGGGCGAAGCAGGTTCAACCCTTGTGTTGCTGCAAGTCCCACAACATCCTGACGCTGGTGTCGATAATCCTATCGGCGCTGCCTTTGGCGGGGGCGCGGCGGAAGCCGTCGGTAAAGAGCATTTTCCAGTAGGAGTCCGTCTCATAGCCGCGGCGGTCGATTTCGTCGTCGTCTCCGAGATAGCCCCAGAGGCCGTTGCTGTCGCCGCAGATCAGGGTGTGGGCGAAGGGGGAGCGGTGGCGGATCTTTGCACCGGTCTGCGTGAAGTTTTCCCCGTAGGACATGATCGCGGCGACGTCGCCCATGCGGACTGCCGTGAGTTCGAAATCCAGTTGGTCGCGGACCGATTCGCCGGTCTCCAGGATACGCTGTCCTTCTTCGAGATAATCGATCTGCACCTGGACGAAGGCGGTTTTCTCTTTGGCGTTCATGAACTCGGGTGCGTTGATGCCGGCGAACCACGTGGCGGCCGGGTCGGTTGCGAGGCTGTCGATGTAGTCGCGACGCAACTTCAGCGCATGGTCGAGTTCGGGGTGCGTGTACATCGGCCGGCAGTCGATCTGGATCGTCTCGGTCCGGACAGCGAACGGCGTGGCGCGCGCCGGTATGAGCGTCGGCAGCGCGTCGACAGCGGCTTTGCCGAGACGCAGGCCGGTGGACCTGGCCTGTGCCGGGGTGCCGAAGATGTGGTGGCAGTTGACGTCGCCGCAGAAGCCCTGGACATGCATTGCCGGGGCGCTGTCGATGGCGCCTTCGATCTCGGCCCTGGCGGTGCCGACCCAGTCGGGCGAGACGTACTTGTCGTTGATCATCGTCGCGGGGTGCGAGCAGAAGTTGAAGATGGCGCCAAGCGGTTTGCCGGATTCATCTTCGAACACGACCAGCCCGACAGTCGGGTCAAAGAACTTGCCGCTCTGCAGGCCTTCCGTGTGGTGCCGACTGAACTTGACGCCGCCGTTCGGCATCGGGAAGCGGGTGTTGTAGCTGATGGAATCGCAAAAGCCGCTGCCGGCCCGGATTTGAGCCGGTTGCCGGCTGTCGATGGCCTGGCGTCCGGCATCGATACACTTCTGCATGAACACGCGGCGCTGGGCGTTGCAGTAATCGGTGTCGTATGAACCGCGCTCGGTAATGCAGCTGCCGCCGGGCACGTCGGAGCCGGGCAGCGTTGGGCTTGAGTGCGTCTGGCTGGTGGACCAGATAATCTGCCGGCGCTGCAGGCTGAGGGCACTCGCCAGCTCGTCGCGGATCGCAGCGACTTCTTTCGGCGGGTTGCCGCAGATATCGATACCATACCAGAGCAGGAGATCTTCACCCTGGCTCAACGCGATGCAGCGGCCGAGCAGTGGCATGTCGACTTCGGTCATGCCGGGTGTGGTGCCCCAGGCGCCGTACTCTGGATGTATGGCCGGGGTAAAATCAAAACCGGCAATGCCAACGTTAAACGTGCTGCTCATGAATGACCTTCAGCTTAAGTGCACAACGCGATTTTCGCGGTATGCCGTGATGATAGCCTCAGCGACCCGCAGTGTGGCCACGCCGTCTTCGGCGGACACCAGTGGCTGCTGCCCCGCCGCTACGGCGTCGAAAAAGATTTGATGTTCCTTGCGAAACCAGTCGTCGCG
>DPYP01000283.1:0-824 GCA_003545375.1 Lentisphaeria bacterium | reverse complement strand
CTGGCCATAGTGTAGGAGAGGTTGCCGGCATCGCCGAAAAGCTCGATCGTCCTGCCGCCGGGCAGTTGCACATAGTCCAGGTGGAGGCTGACCACAGCGCCACTCTTGAATCGCAAGGTTGCTGCGACAACATTCGGATCGGGCTTGAGCGGCAGATCGCCGATCGACGCGGCTGTTGCCGTTACCTCGGCGACCGGTCCCAGGAACCAGTGCAGATAGTCCAGCTCGTGGGAGTAGTCCAGCACGATGCTGTCTTTACGGTCCGTTATGAAACCGGATTTCATATTCAGCAGCGTGTCGTAGGCACCGACCTTGACGCGCGCGGCGACGACTGTCCCGAGCTCGCCGTCGTCCAGCAGTTGCTTGATGCGCTGATAGCCGTCTTCGCAACGTATGACGTATCCGACGCCGACAGTCCGGCCGGTCTCTTGCGCTACGGTCGCGATAGCACGGCCCGATTCGACAGTATGGGCCAGTGGCTTTTCGCAGAATACATGGGCGCCGGCCCTCAGGGCGGGCGTCGCCACGGCTTCGTGAGCCGGATCCGGCGTGCAGACCCAGACGAATTCCGGGGCTGCAGCAAGCGCCGCATCGAGGTCGTCGAATGACTGCTCGACAGGCGTCTCGCGGATGGCGTCTGCCAGGATTGCCGGGTCATGGTCGCAGGCTACAACCCGGGTGTCCGGGCGCTCGCTCAGCAAGCGGATGTGGCGCCGCCCGATCGAGCCGCAGCCGACGACAAGGACGGTGCGCTTCCCGGCGTCAGTGTTGATGGATTCTGATTGGCTCATGCGCCACTCCTATTTCCACATCACGAAGCCACC
>DPYP01000102.1:0-6579 GCA_003545375.1 Lentisphaeria bacterium | reverse complement strand
TGGTGCGTTTCTTTGGCAACGAGGGAATAGACTTTCTTTGTCCGAATCCCGTCGGGCAGATGCAGCGAAACCCTGATGTCATGAATCGGGATGACGTCGCCGACCGGCCGGAAGACGCCGGCAGGGAAGGTCTGATCGTACGAATGGTTGAGCAGGTGGATGACAGTTCGGTTGGTCTCGGCCTGTTCGTAGAAGGTTGCCTCGACGGTGGTCGGCGCGTTGATCCTGATGATCGGCGGGCCGGCTGCAAGGGCTATGCAGTTGAGCAGCAGTTGCTTGTAAACGGGGTGTCCGATGCGATAGAACAAGCGGTCGATCTGACCTGCAAAATACACCGACTTGCCGGCGCCGAAGTCGTTGACCACGGCGGCTGGGTACCCGGTGTCGAGTCCGGGCGTCGCGGGTGTCCGGTCCTGCGGCAGACCGTTGTCCACCGGCGCGATGCTGTCGTAGATCGTAGCAACGACCTTGCCGCCCAGTGGTCTTACTTTCATTTGCTCGCGCACGCCCGGCGTCACACCGTCCTCGATCTCGCCGTGCATGACGAGGGTGTCGATATCCAAGCCGTCACCGAGTGGGTGATCCGATGAAAAGCCGATGTAGGTCCAGGCCTCGTCCATGACGTCCTGAAACTCACAGCCGAAGACGTCGCGCAGCGCGAAGCTGTGGCGCGACAGTCCGCTGCCATCGTACTGCGAGGTTCGGTGCCCGGCGATCAAGCCGCCGCCACTGTTGACATATGTGCGGATAGCTTCGACCTGGTCGTCATCGAGAAACGGTGAATTCCCCAGCACCAGTACCTGATACTGCGCCAGGCATTCTGCTGTGAGCTCCTCGTCGAGAATGACATCGACCGGTACATGGGCGTGGCTGAGAACATCGTACCAGCCTTTGGCGGCATCGACATGCCGGCAGGCTTCGTCTCCAAGTATCGCTGTGGCCCGGGCGGACAGCAGCAATGCCACGTGTTTCAGACTGCTGCGGTCGGTGAGATATTCCTCCTGCGCCTTGATCTCCTCGAACACGGTTCCCAATGCTGCCAACCCACGCCGATCGTGCAGCAACTCCCAATCCCGGGCGACGGCTGACGGGGACGCATCCGAGATCACGATCTCGCGAAATTCCTGGCGTATGTGTGCCGGCGGCTTGGGCAGGCCAACGTACCGTAACTGGCCATACGGCGAACTGACCACGGTTGGGCATTTGTCGACTCGGGCGCGGGCCGTGACCTTGCGGATTTCGAAACCACTGTCCCGGACCGTAATGCCGTCACGGGTATCGGATTCTGCGAAAATGACATCAAAAGCTCGCGACGAAAAGGCTGGTGCACCAAAGAAGACGCGGTCGTGTTTGTTGCACACCTTGCCGGCCCGCTGCAGGAAGTTCTCGGCATCGGCGTGCGCCCAGAAGGTGAGGGTGGCCAGTTCGGCCTCCACGAGCTTGGCCGGTGTGCCGACGTCGATATTGCACTCCTCGGCGATCTTGTCCCGGCAGAAACGGCAGTAACACAGATGCGGCACGAAGTTGTCGAAAACGAAGCCGTCGATTGCATAGTTATCGCAGAGATGCTTGAGCGTGTCGATGACGATGTCGCCATACGGGCTGTTGTGACAGGCGTTCCCGCCGTCACTGGCATTGTCGGCAGTGCACTTGGTCCAGTCCGGGTGCTTTTCGCAGATGCCGGTGTTCTGCGAAGGTCCCCATCTGCCGGTGGCGCGGATGCCGACCTTGTGCGCCTCGTCGATGATCTCGGCCAGCCGGTTGAAGCCCGTCATTTGCGGGTTGGCCGGCAGTTGTGGTGTTTTGAAATACGCCTGGCCCCAGCTGTTGACGATCGCTACGTTCAAGACGTTTGCGTTGATCTCGCGGCATATCTCCAGGACATCCTCGGCGGTCCACTGATCGAGTGCCTGGCCGCGTGGATCTTCAAGCGCCAGGTCGAGCACGCGCAGCGGTTCTTGGTACCATTTACTCATATACAACTCCCATTTTTTTTGGGTGGTGGTGAAGGATAGATGCGTCACTGTCAAAGATCAAGCCGTTCCGGCAGTGTGACGCTCACTGCCCGTCCGCATTGGGCGTGAATCACGGCAGCGACACCGATGGCTTGTTTCATCGCTTCTGGCCCCCTCGTCGATACCTGTTGCGCTGCTACTGTTTGCCCGTTGCATTCGACTATGCGGATTGTCGCCTTATCTTACTGGCCGTTTCGTTACGAAACGACATCTTATGATGTTTGCCAGATTCCGAGGCGTTCCATCTTGTCCGATACACACAGCCTGAAGGGCGTCGTGGTCCCCGTGATTACCCCCCTGGGCGACGACGAAACTGTCGATGAAACGGCCTTTCGCGCCCAGATCGATCGCCTGATCGACGCCGGCGTGGGCGGACTCTTTGTCGGCGGTTCCGCCGGCGAAGGACCATTGCACACCGAAACGGAATGGCGGCGCATGATCGAGATCGCCGGCGTCGCTGTCGATGGACGCGTGCCCCTGCTCGGCGGTGTCGCAGACACTTCCACTCGCCGCGTCGTCGACAAGATCGAGCGAATCGCCGCGACTGGCGCTTATCAGTTTTTCGTGCCTACACCGACTTTCTACCTGGCCAACAGTTGTGCTGCCGAGCATCTGCGTCTGCACGAGACCTGCTGGCAGCATCGTGGCGGGATGGAGATGATCGCCTATAACATTCCGAGCTGTGTCGGTTCTGCGCTGGCTCCCGATACGGTCGTCACCATGGCTGCGAATGGCTGGATCCGCTATTGCAAGGAAAGCTCCGGCGACCGTGATACGCTTTTGCACTACCTGAACGACGGCGGTCCGGTCGGGCTGCAGACGCTGGTCGGTGACGAACCGCTGATTGTTGCCGGTTTGATTGCCGGCGGTGTCGGGTTTGTGCCGGTTCTCGGCAATGTCGTTCCCGAGCTGTGCGTTGGCATTTTCGACGCTGTCAGCCGCGGCGATCTGGCAGATGCCGTCGAGCGGCATGCCCGCCTGATGCGTATCCGCGATGTGCTGCTGCTGGCGGGCGACTGCTGGCTGAGCGGAATCAAGTATGCCGTGTCGACGATGGGCATCGGCAATGGCCGCATTTCGTCGCCGCTGCAGCCGACCGGTGATCAGCATAAAGAGGCTATCGCCGCCGTGCTTGCCGAAGCCTGAGCCGCCCGCTGTAAATTCGTAAGCAAGCGGGGCCAATGAGGTCTTGGCTGTAGTGCCTGTCGACTTATCGGGCAGGCAGCCGTACATTCTACCCATCTGCCAAGATGGGAGCGATACGTGTCCAAGAAATCCTTGAGTGCCATTCCCGGTGTCGATACGCTTCTCGATGCCCTCGATGATATCGACTGTCCGCGACTGCTTCTGCTGGCGATCATCCGTGAGCACCTGTCGTCGCTGCGAAAGGCGAAGTCGATTCCGTCGTTCGAGCAGATTGCCGGGGACATTCGTGATCGCGTCGCGGCGTTCGTGCGGGCGCGACTGCAACCGGTGATCAACGCCACTGGCGTGATCATTCACACCAACCTGGGGCGCGCGCCGATGAGTGCCGAGGCGGTTGCCGCTGTAGCCGCTGTCGGCGGCGGCTACAGCAACCTCGAGTTCGACCTCGACAGCGGCAAGCGCGGCGGGCGCTCAGCCGGTGTCAAACGCAAACTGGCGCTGCTCTGTGGTGCGGAGTCTGCAACTGTCGTCAACAACAATGCGGCGGCGCTGGTCCTGATCCTCAAGCATTTCTGTACGGCGGCGCGTCCCGAAGTCATCGTTTCACGCGGTGAGCTGGTGCAGATCGGCGGTGGCTTTCGCATTCCCGATATCCTCGAGAGCAGCGGTGCGGTTCTGCGCGAAGTCGGCACCACCAATCGCACCGGTGCAGCGGATTACGAGGCGGTGATCGGCGAGCAGACGGCGATGATTCTCAAGGTACACCACAGCAATTTCTTCATGGACGGTTTCGTTGCATCACCGGCGACTGAAGAGCTGGCGGCGCTCGCCAAAAAGAAGCGCGTGCCGCTGGTCGAGGATCTGGGCAGCGGTGCAATGGTTGCAACCGATCAGCTTGCGGCCGTCGAGCACGAACCGACACCGAAGGACACGCTGAAGCGCGGCGTGCAGCTGGTCTGTTTCAGTGGTGACAAACTTTTCGGTGGCCCGCAGGCAGGCGTGATCGCCGGTAAGAAGCGACTGATCAGCAGTCTCGAGAAGGGACCGTTTTATCGGGCCCTGCGCTGTGACAAACTTATTCTCGCGGCGCTCGAGGCGACCGCCGACACGTATTTGAAGAGTCTGCAAACCGGTGACTTGCCGGAGCTTCCGGCGGTTCGGATGATGTCGCAATCAGTGGCCAGGCTCAAAGCGCGGGCCAATAAGCTGATCGCGGCGCTCGCAGAGCTGCCGGTGGCCAGCCGCTGCGTTGAAGTGAATTCGCGGATCGGCGGGGGCGCGATGCCGCGTTCGGCGATACCGTCGGTTGCCGTCGAGCTGGTGCCCGCGAGCCGCACGCCGGCTGAACTCGCCGCGAGCCTGCGCATGGCGTGTCCACCCGTTATCGGGTATATTTCCGGCAAATCTTTTCGCTTGGACTTGCGGACCGTGTTCCCCGAGCAGGACGCATTGTTGACCAGCACGTTGCAGTCCGTAATCACTAACAGTGGGTCAGCCCCTTGAAGTATTTTCTCTGGCTCATTTCCTCTGCCTTCTGCACTGTTGTTGTAGCCGTCGACTCAGCGCCGGCTGCGGCACCGTTCAACTATCTTGACTATCCGGTACTGCAGGTTGGCAGCCGTACCGTCGATGTGGTGCATAAATTTTCCTTTAAGCGCCTACCCGACTGATGCTGCGTGACGCGTACTTTGTTATCGCCACTGCCGGTCATGTCGATCACGGCAAGACCGCCCTTGTTCAGGCGCTCACCGGCACCGATACAGATCGCCTGCCGGAAGAGAAGGCGCGCGGACTGACCATCGACCTGGGGTTCGCCGCGCTCGAACTTACAACGCCCGATGTCGCCTTGAGGATCGGTATCGTCGATGTGCCCGGCCACGAGGATTTCGTCAAGAACATGGTTGCCGGCGTCGGCTCCATTGATCTGGCACTGTTTATCGTTGCCGCCGATGACGGCTGGATGCCGCAGACCGAGGAGCATCTGCAGATTCTCTCATACGTCGGCGTCCGTGACGCAATCGTCGCAGTGACCAAAGCCGACCTGGCCGATGCCGAGACGCTGGAACTGGTGATTGAAGACGTTCGCGAGCACCTCAAGCATACGCCCTTTGCAGATGCGCCGATCGTCACGACGTCGTCGCAGGCCGACAGCGGCATCGACGACTTGCGGCAGGCCCTGGCCGGGGTGCTGGCTGCTTGCCCGGCGCCCGCCGACTTCGGCAAGCCGCGGTTATCCGTCGATCGTGTGTTCACTATCGACGGCGCCGGTACGATCGTCACCGGCACGCTTGCCGGCGGTATCTTGTCGGCCGGCGCCGCCGTCGTTGTCCAGCCCGGCGGCTGCCGCACGCGTGTCCGGACGCTGCAGACGCACAACGCCCAGGTCGATACCATTGTGCCGGGCATGCGGGCGGCGCTCAATCTGGCCGACGCGACCGCCCATGTCGATGTGTCCCGCGGTGACGTGGTCACGGTATCTGGAACGGGTGAGGCTGCCGCTACGATCGATGTACAACTCGAAATGTCGGCGCGCCTGCAAGCGCGGAGCAATCGAGCGCATGTCCTGAAGGACGAGACCCGCGTCAACCTGCACCATGGCGCCGGGCACGTACCGGCTACGGTACAGTTGCTCGATAGCCGGGGCCTGAAGCCCGGGGAACGGTCGCTGGCCCAACTGCGTCTGGAAGCGCCGGTGTTCCTGTTTGCCGGCGATCGTTTCGTCATTCGCGACTGGCCCGAGCGCGTCACGCTCGCCGGCGGTATCGTACTCGATCCCGATGCGCAACGCGGCAGGCTGCGCAGCGAAAATCGTCGCAATTTTCTGACGTCGCGCGTCGCCGCATTACACGATGCTGCGGCGTGCCTGCGGGGCCTGCTGCAGCGGGACAGTATTCTGCAGCTCGATTCAGCACTGCAAAAATCGCGGTTCAGCCGGGTGCAGATCGACTCGGCCGTTGAGGTACTGGCAGCGGCAGGTGAGCTCGAGCGGCTGGAGTCTGTAGCAATCGCCGCCGTCGTCTGGCAGGCATCGGGCGCTGCAGTCGCTGCTGCAGTGGATGCGTGTCACCGTGAATTCCCGGAACGCGCCGGGCCGGAGCTGACGGAATTATCGTCGCAAGTGGCGGAGGTGCTGCGGGCGCCGGATCTTTTTCGGAGCCTGGTCGTGAGTCTCTGCGACCGCGGATTTGTGCAGGTCGGGAATGTGCTGAGGCGAGCAGCCCACGTTTCCGAGCTGCCGGAGGCATTGGCCCGGGCCAGTGAAAGGATTCGCGAGACGCTGGATGAAAAACCTTTTGAACCGCCGGCACGCAAGGAATTGCTGCAATTGCCGAAGGCACCGGAGATTGTAAGGTTTATGATCGAGTCGGGCGATGCGGTGCAGATAGGACCGGAACTTGTCATGTCGGGTACAGCGTAT
>DPYP01000047.1:3852-11481 GCA_003545375.1 Lentisphaeria bacterium | reverse complement strand
CCCAGTAGCGGGAAGCGCACCGCATCTTTCTCGGTCGTCAGAACCAGTTCCGCCCCTTTCTCATGTGCGGCGTTGATGAAATCGATGACCTCCTGCTGCGAATACCGGTGATGATCGGCGTAGCGTTCGAAATGAACGAGATCGGCGCCGAAGTCGCGCAGAAAAGATTCGAAACTCTCGGGTGCGGCGATGGCGCAGATCGAGGCGATCTTCTTGCCTTTGAGCATTTCAAGCGACTGCCGATCACCGGAGTACAGATTCTGCAGGTAGCGCGGCTTGTGCGTGCACTCGATAATCTCGGCCCGGTGATTGTGGCGCTTGATGAAGCTCTTGAGATGGCGCAGGTGGCTGCCGCCAGTGGATTTCGTCAGGAAGATGTAGTCGGCGCGCCGCAGGTTTTTGATCGGCTCACGCAACAGGCCGCGCGGCAGCAAATGGTGATTGTCGAATGGCGTCGTCGCGTCGATCAGCAGGATATTGAGCCGCGGCTTGAGAAACAGATACTGAAAGCCGTCGTCCAGGATCAGGGTGTCGACGTCGAACTTGTTGATGGCGTAGCGGCCACTTTTGACCCGATCCTTGTCAACCAGCACCACGACGTTGTCCAGGTTGTTGGCCAACATGTACGGCTCGTCACCGGCCATCTCGGAGTTCAGCAGCAGACGCTTGCCGTCGCTGACCACACGCGGCGGCACGTCGTCAGCTCGGCGAAGACAGAAATCGGCGAGACGCTCGAAAAACGGCTTGCTCTTGCTGCGGTAGCCGCGGCTCAACACCGCCACCTTTCTGCCGTTCCGCGTCAGCACTCGCGAGAAGACCTCGACGACCGGCGTCTTGCCCGTACCGCCGACGGTCAGATTGCCGATGCTGACCACCAGGCAGCCGAGCGTCCGCGGTCGCAGCATGCGCTGGTTATACAGCGAAATACGCAGTTGCACGAGGTTGCGGTAGACCCGTGACAGCACGAACAACCCAGCCATCGCCAGGGCGTCCAGGGGAGCGTGCCGGCTTTCACGGATGAGGTCGGTGAAATAGGTCTCGGCGTTTTCGACAAAGTGACGAAATGTCATGGGAGCCGCTGGTCTGCAGAGTGGATACTCACAGGCCCGTGTACATATCGTCGATCATCGCGTAATCCAGAACCTCGTCGGGTCCGAACCACAGGGCCACTTCGCGTTCGGCATCCTCTGCATTGGCGCTGGCGTGGACCAGGTTGCAGAGGAACCGGTCGGATCCGCGTTCCAGAGGCTGATGCGCATAATCGCCACGGATCGTGCCCGGCAACGCACTGGCCGGTTCCGTATTGCCGACGAGTTGACGTACCTTGGCGATCGCCCCGGTGCCGCCCAGCACAAACACCAGGGCCGGGCCGACGGTGATGTACGCTTCCAGCGACGGATAGAACGGTTTGTCGACGTGCTCGGCGTAGTGTGCTTTTGACTGCTCCTCGGTTGTCTGCACAAAGCGCATAGCGTGGATCTTCAGGCCGACGTTTTCGAAGCGGCTGATCAGGGTGCCCACCATGCGGCGCTGCACACCGTCCGGCTTGACGATAATCAGGGTCTTTTCGTACATGTTCGAATTCCTTTGGGGCCAAAGTGATAGAGAAATGATAGAGAAACGGCGAAGGAAAAGGCGGTAAGCTACGGCCGTGGTCCGGAATATCAAGGCAGTTGGATTCAGTATAGCCATGCCTGCTTTCCCGTTCTTGCCGGCTTTGCATTGACCGGAACCGCAGGCATCGTATCTGCCATGAATACACCGCACAGAAAAACCACTGCGGTCGGCTCGTATCCGCTTCCGGATTGGTGCGCCACGATGCCCAGCGAACAACCGGTGATTGATGCGACGAGTGTTGTTGTCGATACGCAACGCCAACTCGGTATCGATCTGCCGACAGACGTTGAACTGTACCGATTCGATGTCAATCATCCGGATACGAACGGCATGATCGACTACTTCATTCGCCCACTCGACGGTGTCCGTTCAACGGTGGGCTGCGGTGACTGTCAGGCGTTTGCTGCGCAAAAGACGACGTCATTCCGCGCCAAACCCCTGGTCAGGTAATCTCACGGCTATCGCACGGAGCTCGGGAGATCGGAGAACGACCGAATTCTGCTGAATCTACTTCGACGCTACAAAGAAGCTGTCGTAGACATGGCTGCGCACAATGATGTAGGCGCCCGGCATGGTTGGCACGTAGCTGGCGCCGAAGCTGGGATCGGCGGTTTCCATCATCAGCATGCACTGGGCAATGAAGCGCTGCCATTTCAGAGGTTCCTCGATATTGTCGAGACCAAAATAGGCGTGCACTCGGCCGCGATGCTTCCTGCCGTAGTTGCGTAGTTTGACGAAAAGCCCCAGACCGATGGTGTTGGCAAACACCGGCACGGGTGCGCTGGCGGACGAGGTGGTTTCGTTCTGGTCGATTGTGCCGAAGGTCAGCGGTGCGCCGCGTACCCACAGAACCTGCTCCGCCAGGGAGCGGTTGAGGCGTACGCCGAAGGTGCTTTCCCAGAACATGATGTGACCGATCTTGCCGACGCCGCCGGTAAAGATGACGCCGGCGCCTTTTTTCATCAACCTATCGATTTTCTTCTCGTAACTGTGCAGGTGCTTGCCGGCGGCGAAGTTGCGGTTCTTCGTCGGAATCTGATGGTCCGCGTCGAGCAGGTCGAAGAACTGTTCGGCCATGTCCTGGCGGAACGTGGTCATGTACGGATAATCCTTTTTCGCTATCATCTCGCCGTCTTGCGTCGCCCACTCGTCCATTGCGAAGGTATGTATCAGCGAGGTATCGACGGTGCCGAGCTTGTTGATGAGCTGCGCGATGATCGGGTACTGCCCCATGGGCCCGACCGGCGTGATCCAGATGACCGGGCGTCCGGCCGAGGTATGCTCCGTCAGGCGGTTGAAGATGTTGATCGCCATCGTCGAGTTGTGCATCTCCAGCGAATCCACGATCTCGACGCCGAAGTCGGTGTGCCAGTGTTTCTTGCGCTTGAGTAGATCCTTTGGCGTCGGTGGTTTGGTGCGGACGCGGTCCCGCAGGGCCTGCACGGTGCCAGAGTATTCGGCAGGGTGTCCAATATACGATTTCGAGCGCCCGAACTTCTGCTGATTCTTGTCGACAATGGCTTGCAGCTTCTTGGTGGCTTCGGGGATATTGGTCTCTATCATGACTGTCTCCTTAAGGGGCTGAAGGGTGCATGTGGTTATCGTAAACCTAACTCTTAATCTGATGGTTCATGAGATCACAAATTCAAAATAAAGGTATGCAGGTGTCTGTGCAAGGATCACTCCTCGTGCTTTTTCTCAATTTCGCTGCCTGTAGGCTCCGGTCGCCAGTAGGCGCGCAGCACCAGTTCCGCCAGCTTCGACTGGGGTGAGTAGTGCGGCTCGTCTGGGAACGGCGGGCGATTGGCGCTCCAGCTCCACCAGAACATGCCGGCAAGCCAGTCGTGGCGTGGAAACACGTCGAGCACGGCATGATAGCAGGCGGCCTGCTCGATGTTGTCGAGCTCGGCGCGGTTGCCGGACCAGTACCAGGGCCGGACGTTGGCGCCGTCCTGGTTGTTGAAGCCGACCTCGGTAAAAATAATCGACCGCTTCTGGTCACTCGCGAATTTCTCCAAACGCTCGGCCCAACTCCCATAGCCCGCGATGATCTCGCGCAGTCCGGCATTCTTGTCCCGCGTCGCTTCGAAATAAGCATCGATGCCGATGTAATCGAGAGTGTCCCAGAAACGCACGACGTAGAAATTGTCGTGCAGCGCGGCGTACGTAAGCTTGCCCTTGTAGCCACGGTCGCGGACATTGGAAATCAGGATTTTCCACTCACGGGTGTAGGGCACCATCTTCTTCAGTTCGACCCCGACACAAAAAATCTCAACCTGCTCGGCGATTGCCAGATCGACGTACGGCATGAGGAAAGCAGTGTAGCTGGTGAACCAGGCTTTGACGTCCCTTTCGGTCGGCTTGATAAGGCCGCGCCACATATGGTCGTCTTTTGCTTCGATAGCCAGGTTGAGGTGGGGCTTGAGCATGACCTGCAGACCGGTTTCGCGGGCCGCGTGGATGACGGTACGTATTTCGTCGACCGTGAGCGTCTTTTCAGAGTCGGCGATGATCTCGACAGACCGTGGTCCGTGCTGATAGCCGGTCATTGTGAGGCTCACGCGATCAGCGCCCGAAGCCTTGATGTCGTGCAAAGCCTGGCGCCAGTGACTGTCCTGTAGGTCGCGCCTGGACCAGATCGGCAGGGCCATGCCCTTGTAATAGTTCGTTGCCTTTTTACCGGTTCCGCCGTTGTCGGTGGCGAGTTTCTGCAACAGTTCCCGGTGAAGTGAGGTAAAATGACCTGGCGTCTCGTGCACGTAGGTCAGCGCGTCCCGCCATTGCGACGTTGCGGCCGCTGCCTGGATCGGCGTCTCCGGTTGCGGAAAACCGTTGCGGATGGCGAAATTCACCCGGCCTGGATCGTCGTTCAGGCGCTCCAGGAACTGCCGGCGCGGCGGCAGTTCGAGCCATTCGCTGCGTAGTGGATGAAAGAGAAACAGATGTTCGTTGCCGCGCTCGTCACGGAAGGTGACGGTCGCTGTGGTGTAGTCGGCGTCGCGCATGTCGATAACTTCGAGCCGCCTCTTCATCGGTGGCCGGACGATTTGCCAGCCTTCGGCTTTTCGGTCGCAGGAAAGCAGGTGGTCACCGGCAGCAATCAACAAACGGTCCCTGGTAATCGCCAGGTAGCGCACGGTGGCCCGTTCGCAGCCGAACGCTGTTACCTTTGGTGCCAGGTCGGTGCGGGTCCGCGTGGTCTCGTCGTAGACCTGAAGGAATTTGTCCTCGACAGCGATCCAGACGCGCATTCGGTTATCACGCTCGCGCCAGGTGTTCATGATGCGGCCGCCGGCCTTGTCCAGAATTTCAAAGCGCGTCTCCTCGGCAGCGAAGGTATCGGTGTGCAGCAACTGGTCGAACTGGTCCTGCACCATGCCGCGGATGGCCGGATCGTTGATCGCGGCGATCAGCGCGCGGACGTCGGCCAATTTGATATGATTGAAGAACATTGCGTTCGACTGCACGGCGCCGGCCAGGATCCTTGCGATTTCCGCAGACTTCCCGTCAACCAGCAGCACGTGTGCCTGCAACAGGCGATAGCGGGCGCTGTAAGGGCGCAACCGCAGGGCGGTGCGGGCGCAGGCTGCCGCTGCGGTGACGTTGTCGAGCGCCAGGTAGGTCCAGCCGAGCCGGCCCCAGAGTGGGTCGTTGAGCGGGTCGTCGCCCAGTTGTGCCGCGAGCTTCTTGCGGACATGCTCGGCGTTGTTGGCCTGGACCCGCGGCGTAGCCATTTCCATGACGTATTCGCGCGTCAGCAGTGAGTCGTCGGCGGCGGCTGGCAGGGGCAGGAGAGAAAACAACAGCGCTGCACACAGTTGCAGCCGCCTTCCGTGTCTGGCGCACTGTGCCAATTTAGATCCCGAGACTGCTGAGGCGGATGTGTTCTTCGTTCGAGAAATCGCTGACACAGGTATGTCCGGAAAGCGGCAGGATCTTTTGGTGGATGGCGTCGACCAGCCATTCCGGCTGTGGGAAGAAGGCTTTCTCCAGCTCGTACGCCGGCGTGATCCAGTTGCGCGACCCAACCACGACGGCAGGGGCGTCGAGATAGTCAAAGGCGAGTTCCGAGATGTTCTGGGCGACGTCGTTGAGGAAGGAGCCGCGCTGGCAGGCGTCACTGCACAGCAGGACGCGCCCGGTCTTTTTCACCGACTCGACGATTGGTGCGTAGTTCAGCGGTGCCAGCGTGCGCAAATCGACGAGCTCTGCTTCCAGTCCGTAGCCTTGCAGCATGTCGGCGGCCTTGAGGGCGGTGTACAGCGTATGCCCGGCGGTGACGATGGTGATGTCCTTGCCGCTGCGCTTGATGTCCGGCTCGCCGAGCGGGACTTCGTAGAACCCCTCCGGCACGCCGTCGGGCTGGAACAGTTCGCCGATGTCGTAGCTGCGCTGGGATTCGAAAAAGATGACCGGATCGGTGCCGCGCAGTGCGGCGTTCATCAGGCCTTTAGCGTCGTACGGGGTGGCCGGAAAGACGACCTTGAGCCCTGGTATGTGGGTGCACAGACTCGAGAAATCCTGGGAATGCTGAGCGCCGTATTTCGAACCGACCGAGACGCGGATGATCACCGGCATCGGCAGTACGCCCGCACTCATGGCTTGCCACTTGGAAAGCTGGTTGAAAATCTCGTCGCCCGAGCGCCCGAGGAAATCGCAGTACATCAGTTCGGCAATGACACGACCACCGCATAGTCCGTAACCAACGGCGGCGCCGACGATGGCACCTTCGGAAATCGGCGAGTTGAACAGGCGCTGGTAGGGCAGGGCTTCGGTCAGGCCGCGGTAGACAGCGAAGGCACCGCCCCAGTCACGGTTCTCCTCGCCCCAGGCGACCAGCGTCGGATCGGTGTAGAAACCGTCCAAAATCGCCTCGAAAATGGCGTCGCGGTATTGCACCGCTTTGCCTTTGGCGAGTTCTTTGCCGCTGTCGTCGACACCTTTGCGGCTGCGGCGGGCGATTTGCTTGACGCGCGGATTATTTTCCTTCGGCATGTTGACCGTGCATTCCCGGTCTTCCATTTTCTCGATGTTGTTGTCGGAGTACATGAACCGGGCGACAGCATCGGGGTCGGTCAACGGGTCGAGACGCGGCGACAGCTCGTCGTCTATCGCCAGCTTCAAGGCGTTTACTATGATTGCACCCGTCTCTTCGCGGATCGTGTCGAGCTGGTCCTGGGTGCAGACCTCGTGTTTGACCAGATCGTTGCCGTAGATGATGATCGGGTCGACGGCTTCCCAGGCAGCGATCTCCTCGCGTTCACGATAGGAGGAGGCGTCGGAGGGCGAGTGTCCGGAAACGCGGTAGGTGAGGGTGTCGAGCAGCACCGGCCCTTCCTTCTTCTTCAGCACATCGACCTTGCGCTGAAAGGCGTCGATAACGGCCAGCGGATTGTAGCCGTCGATGCGTTCGCTATGCATCTGGTGGCGATTGGCGCCGGCGCCGACGCGTGCCATGATTTCCTGGCCCATGGTTTCGCCAAGGGTCTGACCGCCCATGCCGTAGAGGTTGTTCATGACGTTGATGATCAACGGCAGCCCGCCTTTGAACTCGCCTTCCCACAGCTCCTTGTACTGCCCCATCGTGGCCATGCAGATCGCTTCCCAGACAGGCCCGCAACCCATCGATGCATCGCCGATATTACAGACGACGATACCGGGCTTCTGATTGATTTTCTTGAACAGTGAGGCGCCGACCGAGATGTCCGCCGAGCCACCGACGATGGCGTTGTTCGGGTAAATGCCGAAGCCCGGGAAAAAGACGTGCATCGAACCGCCGAGACCGCGGTTGAAACCGGTTTGCCTCCCGAATATCTCCGCCAGCGCGCCGTACACCAGGAAATCTGTCGCCAGCGCTTTGACGTTGTCGCGCTTGTTGCGCTCGACGACCCGCAGCGTCTCGCCGGCGAACTGGTCTTCCATGATCCGCAGCAGCGTGTCGTCCTGGTTCTTTGCGATGGCGCTCAGACCCTTCGCCAGAATCTCACCGTGACTGCGGTGTGAACCGAAAAT
>DPYP01000047.1:3302-3523 GCA_003545375.1 Lentisphaeria bacterium | reverse complement strand
AAATCGTCGGTGTCGAGTACGTAAGCCTGGCCGACAGCCGACGCTTCCTGGCCGATCGACAGATGTGCCGGTCCCGGATAGTCGTAGGCGATGCCACTGTATTCGCCGGTCGTCTTGATCAGGTTCAGCATCGTCTCGAATTCACGGATCACCGCCATATCGCGGTAGATTCCGATCATCTCGTCGGTCGAAAAGTTCTTGCACTCGGCAGCGAACGAGCG
>DPYP01000047.1:0-2968 GCA_003545375.1 Lentisphaeria bacterium | reverse complement strand
CGATAGTGGTTGACCGGAATGTCGGTCAGTTTGACGTGGCTGCGCTTACGAACTTTTTTCGGATCGATGAACTGTGATTTAGGCATAAATAAGATTCCGTCTTGCAGATTGCGGCTTGCAGTTGTTACAGGAACAGTGCCAGGTCGAAGTTCGCGATATTTGCACACAGCGCCTTGAGATAGGCTGCAGCAGGTGCACCGTCGACAGCGCGATGATCGATGGTCAGGGACAACCCCAGGTGCGGGCGCATGACGTAGTCGTCGTTTTCCTGCACCGGGCGCGGTGTGATCGTGTTGACGCCGAGGATGGCTACCTGCGGCAGGTTCAGCACCGGCGTGAATGACTCGATGCCGAAAGAACCGAGGTTGGAAATGGTGAACGTGCCGCCGGTCATCTGGTCGGAGGAAATTGTGCCGTCACGCACCTGGCCGGCGAGTTCCTTGCCGGCCAGCGCCAGCTCGTTCAGCGTCATGTTGTTGGCGAACGGAATCACCGGCACCAGCAGGCCGCGCGGGGAATCGGCGGCAAACGCCAGGTGCACGTTCTCGAACTGGCGTATCTTGTCGCCCAGAAAATGAGCGTTCATCTCAGGGAACTGCAGCAGCGTTCGTACCGTTGCGTATGCCACCAGATCGTTGATGTTGATGTCCGTGATGCCGAGCTTCTCGCGTCGCTCCTTGATGACGCGGCGACAGGCCATGATCGCGGTAGCTTCGGCGCCGGCGGTGAGCGTGAACTGCGCGGCCTGCTGCAGCGATTCGACCATGCGCGTGGCGATGATCTTGCGGATGTTGCTGAGCTTGATGTCCTTGACGCTGTCGCCTTCGAGCACCGGCCCAGGCGCTACGGTTGCCGTGGCGGACGGCGCTGCAGTCGTAGTCGCCGATGCGGCAGGCGCCGCCAAAACGTCGCGTTCGATTACCCGTCCCTGTGGCCCGGAACCCGATAGGCTGCGAGGATCTACACCGGCAGCTGCCGCGGCCTGGCGTGCCCGCGGGGAAACACCCTGATTGGCCCCTGGCGCGGTCGTGGCAGTGGCGGGATGAACCGGGGCTGCGGGCGTGGCTATTGCAGGTGGTGGCGTTGCAGCTTCGCACTCTGGCGCTGCCGGTGCGGGGGCTGCGGCAGGTGCGAACGCCGTGGGGTCTTCACCGTCATCGCCAATGACTGCCATATTGCTGAGCACCGGTACATCGTCGCCCTCATTGTAGAAAGTGGCGAGCAACGTGCCGTCCACCGGCGATTCGAACTCGAACGATGCCTTGTCGGTCTCGTAATTGAACAGAATCTCGCCGGCAGCGACGGCGTCGCCTTCGGATTTACACCACTCGATCAGGACACAGACCTCGACAGACTGGCCCTGAATTGGCATTGCGATAGGGGTTGCCATCGGCCGCTCCGCATTCGTTGAATAGCCAAAACAAAGCACGGAATATAGCACGAATTAACGAGGTGTCGCCGCTGTGCAGAAGCTGTTTAGAAGGGGAACCGCGAGGTGGTACCGCTGACTCGGCCGTGAATGCGAACGTTAAAGTACAATCCCTGTTGTGATCTCGGCTCACAGGGGCAGCCGTACAAAACCGCGGCCGATTACCGCGGCGGCTTGCTCGCGTATAGCGCCGCCATGGAGAGGAAGAATAGAAGGCAGGCCGTGAACTCGGCGATCTCTTCGACGTAAGCGATGTAGGACAAGGGCGGGCCGACGTCCGCGGCGGTCTGGAAGAGAACTTCACAGGCGAATGCCATAGCGAAGCTGACCATCCCGGCGAGGAAGCTGAGCAGCGGTACTCGGTAGCGTGACAGGACCGGCAGTAGCCAGATCAGTGACACGCAGGCACCGGCCAGGTAGGCGCCCAGTACCCAGCTGCCGAATTGTTCGTGGATCTCAAATACCTCGTCGCAGCCGCCGAACAGAAACCCAACACCGACAGGGAGCAGCACCCAGGTAGATTGGTCTGTGCCTGGCCGGCGCCTGTGCCGGATACCGATTGCTGCTGCCAGGTAGCCCGCACCGATCAGGCACGTGGCGGTCAACCAGTTGATGGCGTTGTTCTGGTGGATTACCGATTGACTGTCATCCGTCTTGCCGGTCGCCAAGTCCCAGCCGACCAGCATGAGCAGAACGGTAGCGCCCAGGATCAGTCCGATCGGTACGATAACAGTGCCGGCAGGCGCTGCGGCCGTTGCTTGTTTGCCATCGTCGGGTGTGGGGGAGCTGGAGCAGTCCACAAATTTCCTTGTTAAGCTTTAACGCGACGCGGTCACCGTAATGGAATCCGCCTCCCAACATTCCGGATTGCCCATGTCTGTTTACTTCAAAAGTACGGGGCGAAAGCCGAAGTTGATGAGGCAGCTGGACGGTTCTCGACGGTAGCGGTTGTCGATGTGCAGGTACTCGGCCTGGTTGGTGCTGAAGGATCCGCCGCGCAGCTCGCAGGAGGTGCCCCCAGCCTCGAACGTCCATTCGTATGCGTTGCCGCCGATGCCGACCAGGCCCCAATCGTTTTCGCCCGCTTCTTCGACCGGGCAGGTCACGGGAAAACCATCGTTGTAGCCCTTGATAGATTCCCAGTCCGGAAAACATTCGTGGGCTGATTCGTCGCTGAAGTTGCCGTACTTCGGCGGCCACTCGTTGCCCCAGGGGTATATGCGGCCATCACCGCAGCGAGCCAGCCTTGTCCATTCGTTGTGGCTCGGTACGCGGAAGATGTATTTGTCGTTCAGGTCGCCGGATTCGATATCGCGTTCAATCAGCCATTCGCAGAACTCCCCGGCGTCATCGTAGCTGATGCCGACGGCCGGCTGGCGGTCTTCATCGAGCGAATGCCCCTCGTAGTCGCCGCTGTCGTGATCCGGGCGGAAACGGCGGTATTCGTCGTTGGCGATCATATTTTTTGCAACCCACATGCCAACGGCCTCGATCCAGACAAACGGGATGTTCAGCGTCGGTGACGTCCAATTTTCTCCA
>DPYP01000195.1:0-2850 GCA_003545375.1 Lentisphaeria bacterium | reverse complement strand
AACCCGGCGTGATTCGCGCCTTTTGCCACGGGCCTGCGGTGAAGAGTGCTATCGAGCGATTGAAGGACATTGAGAAGCCGGAAGATGTCCTGTCCTACCGGGACTCGGACGACAAAGGGCTGACCTGGACGGCGCCGCAGCCGTCAGCGTTGGTGGGCAACTGGAGCAAGGAGATCTACCGCACCGGCTGTCATAATCACGTCTATGGTTTCACGCAATTGCGCGACGGCACCCTGCTGACCCTTTTTCTGCATCATTATTCAAACGATTACAAACGCATCCGCAAACTGGGCGAAGGAACCTGGGGCACAAATATTTCCCAGCCCTATATCTCACGAAGCGAAGACAACGGATTGACATGGCAGGTGCCGGTACCCATGGACAACGCCGCATTGTTCGACGGCATCGAACCGGACAGCCCGCATGGTGGTTGGTCGGAGACGGCGTTCGCGGAATTGCCGTCCGGCCGTATCGTCGCCGTCTGCCGGCCGTATCGGTCGCCCTATGGCTGGCAAACCCACTCGGACGACGGTGGTCGTACCTGGCAATGCTGCACGTACCTGCCGTTTTCGCCTTCCGGCGGCCCGCAGATGATTGCCACGCAATCGGGGTACCTGGCGGTTGTCGGTCGCGAAACCGGTTTGGGGCTGCACACGAGCGTCGATGGGGGGGTCAACTGGGACGCCGGTACACTGCTCGATCACGATTGCTGGTTCAATGGCTTCATGGCCGAAGCGGAACCTGATGTGGCGCTGATCTTCTATTTTTGTCCCGGCCGCACGGGTGACCAATCGTCATGCCCGCGGATGCAGCGCGTGCGCATCACAAAAGATGGCCCGGTACCGGAATAGTTGGGGACAGAAATCCCTCCCGCCTTGATCCCAGCGATACGCGAACGAATCAAGAGGGTAGGATTAAAGTGGCAGGTCAAGGAAGAGCCTGGGCCCTTACGGGCAATCACAAGCGCGGAAGCTCGCGGTACTATTGTTGAGCATCCTCGCGAACTTGTAGTAACAGCGCCCCGCCGGCGATGAACAGGACCAGGATCGACAGGATGCCGACGCGGTCGTTGTCCGTTACCACGGCGATCCACCCCATCATCAGCGGACCGAGTACGGCGGCGGATTTCCCCAGCAGATTGTACAGGCCGAAGTATTCCGACGCCTTCTCCGGCGGTATCAGCCGGCTGTACATTGAACGGCTTAGCGACTGAATGCCGCCTTGCACCAGTCCGACGGCGGCTGCCAGCACATAGAATTCCCAAGCCGCCTTCATGCTCGCTGCCCAACCGGTGATCGCGATGTAACAGCCGATAGCGAGCAGAATCGATCGGCGCGTACCAAGCCTCTCGCCCAGCCGGCCGAAGACGAGGGCTGCCGGAAAGGCAATGAATTGCGTCAGCAGGATCGCCTTGATCAGATCGGCATCGCTGACTCCGATGTTCTTGCCATAGGGCACGGCCATGCGGATGATCGTGTCGACGCCATCGATGTACAGCCAGTATGCCAATAGAAAGATGAGCACCGGCCGATGCTGCCGCAATTGCCGCACGGTACCGACCACTTCACCGAAGGAACGACGGACGGCCTCGGCGATGCCAGTGTGCGGAACTGCCGTTTCGCGGACACCTCGCCACAGCGGGATACAGAACACGATCCACCACAGCGCCGCGGTGATGATGCAGACGCGTTGCGCCTCGACCTCGGTGAGGTGGAAGCTGTCGTGTCTCAGTACCAAAAAGACGTGCGCTGCCAGCATCAACCCACCGCCGAGATACCCGAGCGCGTAGCCCAGGGCCGACACCCGGTCACGGGCCGATGCCGGTGCAACGCTGACGAGCAGTGAATCGTAAAACACATTGGCGCCGGAAAAGCCGATACCGGAGATGATGTACACGACAGCGGCGAGCTGCCAATGACCGTGGGCGATAAAGCTCAGGCCGATTGTCGCCGTGGCGCCGATGAATGCGAAGGTCAGCAGCAACCCTTTACGCCTGCCGCAGCGGTCCGCAACGGCGCCGAGGAGAGGGGCGAGTACCGCAATGATTGCC
Organism: Lentisphaeria bacterium; assembly: GCA_003545375.1. Lineage (GTDB taxonomy): Bacteria > Verrucomicrobiota > Lentisphaeria > JABSQK01 > CAJWLW01 > CAJWLW01. The sequence continues at coordinate 800 of DPYP01000195.1, read as the reverse complement.
GAGGTGATGGAACTGATCACGCCCCAGCGGAAGGTGCTGTCGGTTTTCCCAAGCTCAGCCGCCCAGATACCGGTGAAGAGGATTGGCGCAAATACCACCATCACGCTGGCAGCATACGCTGAGTTGGCCCAGTCGTACATAGCCCAACTGAACACGGACCGGCGGTCGAGGCTCTCAGTCGTGGTCGAAGATTCGGTAGACATGTTCGCTCTCGTCCGCTGTACCCCGGTGCGTTGTCACACGGCACGCTATATTCCCTTGGGAATCGTCGCAATACAAGCGCGTGATGAAATGAACCTGTTCCCGCTGCTGTCTCGCGAACTCAATACCGCCGTGACGGCGGCGGCATTCGCCACGGGCTGTTGAGCTGGTCGATGGTTCGCGACAGTTGTACAGGTACCTAACCCGCGCCTATAGTATCAAACGAAGTTGTGCACAAGCAAAACCCGTATCACTGGACAACCAACTCCAGCGGAATCATGCGTCTTACCCTTATCATATTCCTGGTCCTTGCCGCTGGAACAGCTGCCGCGCAGAAGCTGTCGATGGTCAAGGAACACAACTTTGGAAAGATCAGCGACAAGGCAAAGGTGAGTACAGAGATCACCCTGCGCAACAGCGGGCGCAGGACGCTGAAAATCGAAGCGGTGAAACCGGGTTGCGGCTGCACCACGAGCGTGCTCGAGAAGGACGTGCTCGAACCCGGCGAAACCACGGTGCTCGCCATCACATTCGATCCGAAAGGAAAGATGAGCATGGTGCGCAAGTCGATTACTTTCATCAGCAACGACGTCGTCAAT
>DPYP01000353.1:0-3250 GCA_003545375.1 Lentisphaeria bacterium | reverse complement strand
GAGGAGATACAGCCCCTCGAGCCGGCCTTTGTCGTCGCGACCGGTGATGAAATCAATAACGGTCATGGTCGCTCAGCCGGCATGTACGCGCACTACAAGGCGGCGATCGAGGGCTATGCGCTTCCCATCTTTAACGTCGTGGGCAATCACGATCTGCCGATAGAAATTTACGAGGATTTCCTGGGCCCCAGTTACTATGCGTTCGACTATGGCGGCCGACACTTCGTAGTTCTCGACTGTATGTCAGACGTGGACCAGCAACGGGACTGGCTGCGTCACGATCTGGCACTGCAGCCCGAGGGCATCGAGATATTGGTTTTCCAGCACTATCCGCCGGAAAAGGATCTGTTGGACTTTCTCTCGCAACATAATACCAGTGCCATATTCAGTGGTCACTGGCATTCAAGCAAGGTGTCCCATCACCAGAACATATTGTGCATCAACACGCCGCCGTTACGGTTTGGCGGCTTTACCATGAGCCCCCGTGGATTCAGAAAGGTCTCTTTCCGTAGTGGTGAACTGATCCTCGAGGACCACCTTGGCGGTTGCGGGCAACATTTGACTGTTGTATCACCAACCGACGGCGCCGTTGTTGCGACCGGAAAGATCCAGATCAAAGCGAACACTTATGACGTTTCTTCGAAGGTTACAACGGTCGAGTACCGGATCGAGAAAGAACCGTGGAAAAGCATGGCCGCTGTCGGCACATGGGCCTGGGAAGCGGTGTGGACAGGAAATACCCCCGGGGCTCATACCATACAGGTAAGGACAAAATTGGAGTCGGGCGCAATCCTCAACGATGACGCTGCTTTTGAAGTCGTCGATGACCTGTTCGCTTGTCCGCAGCCCGGATCTGACTGGCCGATGTTTCAACGTGATCCTGCCCGGACAGGCACAACCGGTGATCCCGTCAATCCCCCGTTACATCTGGCTTGGAGCACGACGATTGGCGGTAATGCGCACATTTCTTCACCCGTCGTTGCCAATGGCACAGTCTATATCGGGCTGCAGGATGAGGAGATGAAGGGGAACGCCGGTGTCTGTGCGCTCGATGCCCGTACCGGCGACATCAAATGGAAATATGAGACCCCGGCTTCGGTGAAGAACAGTGTGGCAGTCCATGAAAATCTTGTTTTTGCGATGACCGTCGACGGGGAGGTCTATGCGTTGGACGCGGCAACAGGAGCAGAAAGATGGGCGTATCGCCTGAACAATGCACTGAAACTTCGGGTATACGCTTCTCCCGCTGTGTCTGACGGCGTTGTTTATCTCGGTGTTGCGCCGCATTTTGTCGCGTTGGATGCCCGGACCGGAAAGGAAGTGTGGCGGGCAACATTCATCGAAATGGCATCCATGCTCGGGGATGAATATATGGGCTCCTATTCGTCGCCCTGCATCGGCGAAGAAAAGGTGTATGTCGGTTTTAACCTGGCCACGGGGCTCGTTGCACTGGACAAGCAGACTGGGCACCAGCTCTGGAACAAGATGCACCTGCATAATCCCCTTCATGCAACGCCCGCCTTGTGCAACGACATGCTCTACCATCCCGCCTATGGCGAGCTCCGTGCAATGAAGGCCGAGACCGGGGACGAAGTATGGACCTTCCCGCTGCCAGCCGAGAATCCCTACTTCATCTATTGGACGGTGTCATCGCCGACGATCGCCGGTTCCAAGGTCTTTGTCGGTTCTCTGGACGGCAGCGTATTTGCTCTGGATGCTTTCTCCGGCGAAAAACTTTGGCACTATCAGACCGGGGAGACGATGGCTTCTTTCGGTCCTTGCATGAGAGCGGAAAGTCAAGTTACATCTTCACCCGTGTTGTCCGGCAACACCGTGTATCTTGGCTCTGCCGACGGCAGGCTGTACGCTCTGGATGCCGACAGCGGAAAGGAGATGTGGCGTTATGACCTGGGTGTGCCGATTACGTCGTCGGCAGCGATTTCCGGCAATACAGTCTATGTTGCATCATATGATGGAAGCATCTACGCTTTTACGCAGACCGCAATCGCCTGATCGTATTCGACCGGTATTGCCGGTTTTTTCCACTTCCGGACAACGAGAACAGACACAGCAACGACATGTTCAAACCATGACCGGAAGAATGAGAAAATAGAATACCCCTACAACTCCAGGGGAAGCTCAGCAGCTAAGTCGACGGGCCGCTTCAGGGCAATGGAACGCCGAATTGCGGCTTCCACCTGCAGCTCCTGCAAACCGGCAATGCCGGGCACCGGCGGGGGCAGACCGTGTCGCAAGGAGTCCAAGTAGGCGAGGATCGATTTGCCGAAGGAGGCGTCGTACTGGTCCCAACGCGAGCGATCACGCGAAATGGCATAGGTTTCATGGCGGCCGCTGTGGCCGTCGAGGATCTCCATATCCCCGTCGAGATCGCGAATATGGATGCGGCCCTTCTCGAAGTTGAAGGTCAGTTCCAGCAGCGGGAAGGTCCAGTCCAGCATTGAAGTCCCGATCAGGGTACCCGTGGCATCCTGCCCGGTCCGGAAAGCCGCGGTGACGTCGTGGGCGGCCATCCGCTGTCCACGAACCGTACTGCTTTGCAGGGCACTGAGCTCAACAATCGGGTCGGCGAAGTAGTGCAGCAGGTCGATGGCGTGACTCCAGCAGGCATAGTGCACCAGGCCGGTGATGTTGACCACGCGACCGAATTCGCGCTGAGCGATCAATTCCTTGGCTTTGATCGGTTGATCGAAGAAACGATAGTTGAAGATCATTGCCGTTTCGCATTGCTGGGCGGCGGCCCGATGCAGCAGGGCTCGGGCCGCGACGAAATCGTCTTCGCTGACATTTTCCTGGCCCGCGGCAGCAACCAGGGGCTTCTCGAAGAACAGTCGGCGCGGGTTCAAGGAGAGAAGGTCCTGGGAGATGGCCAGACGTTCGGTTTCCCGGGTCAGTACAAAAACAGAATCCGGCGACCAGTCGATCAGGGCTTCAAGTGAATCGAAGACTTCGCCGCCAAACTCCTCGGCGACCGCTTCGGCTTTGCTCTGCGTTCGGTTGAAATATCCGAGGCTGACATCCTGCTGATCGGCCAGGCAGGGAATGTAGTTGCGCTTGGCGATACTGCCCGTCCCGACCAGGCCTATCCTTATTGTCACGGTGGCTACTCCCTATCCGAATTCGATGGCCTCAATATAGAGCCATTTCATAGTGGTCCAAGGGTTGCCCCGGCGCATGCTTTGCCAGACGCCCGACTGCAACCGCAGCGGCAGTACCCGCGTTATCCCAATCT
>DPYP01000463.1:0-9725 GCA_003545375.1 Lentisphaeria bacterium | reverse complement strand
GGCCAGCTGCTGGGAGACGGCCATGGTGATTCGGAAACGGAGGAGTACTGCGGCATCATTATGAGCCAGATCGATCGCATGCAGTCGATGGCTCAGGAAGTCCTGAGCTTCTCGCGCGGCGAAACGAACCTCGACAAGACGCCTACCAACGTCAAAACAATGATGGAGAATTTCCGCCAGACCAACGAGGAGTACGTCCAGAAGGCAGGCGTCAAATTCACCGCCGAAGCGCCGGACCTGGTTGTCGAGCTGGACGAAGACAAACTCGAGCGCGCCCTGCAGAACATGCTGCGCAACGCCGTCGAATCGATGCAGAAACAGAACGATGGCGAGATTCAGCTGGTCGTACAGGAATTTCCCGACTACATCGAAATCATGCTCAAGGACAACGGCTCCGGAATCCCGGAAGAGATCCAGGACCGCCTGTTCGAACCTTTTGTCAGTCACGGCAAGCAGGGCGGCACTGGACTCGGCATGTCGATCAGTAAGGGGGTAGTCGACGCGCATCAGGGACGGTTGACATTCGATACGGACACGGACGGCACGACCTTTTACATGCACCTGCCAAAGACGCATCTCGCCACCACACGCACTACTGCCGATACCGCGACGGTGTAATTCGCCACCCCTGGTAGATTTTAGCTGCTGCCGCGCATCTTTCTGGCGCGGCGCATTCCGGCCCGTGATATCGAACCATAAAGTATCAATCCGTCATTCCTTCGCGGGCGGTCAATTTCCATTTGTGCTTGGGTGTTTTCCGCAACGCGGGCAGAAATGCGCCACGCCGCAAATCCAGACTGCCGGCCACGCACTCTTCAGTTGCCGATGCAGTACAGATGCCTGAACGTGCGCACGTACATGCGATCGCCGTCGAAGACCGGGCTGCTGCGATACCCTTCGATAGTGTTGCGAGCTACTTCCTGAAACGCCCGGCCAGGCTCGAGCACCACGGTAACGCCGTCGACAGAGCCGATATACAGATACTTGCCGCCCAAAGTCAGACTGGAATAGACGATGTTTGTTCCGCCGCTGATGTTGAGCGGCTCCTGGAGCAACACATCTCCGGTCTCATCGTCGATCACCGCAAAATGCCCTTCGCGTGAAGCCGCATAGATGAGACCGCTGTCAACAACTACCGAGCTGTAGTGCCGGCTGCCTTTGATCTTTGTCGTCCACAACGTCTCGGCCTTGATGCCGTTGCCGTCCGGCCTGAGCCGGACCTTGCGGGCAATTTTCTCGATGAAATACACGATGTCACCGTCGACAACCGGCGTCGCGTACTGGAGCTTGGCGATACCCGATGCCAGCTTCTTGCCATCACTGACCCGGATGACATCGCCGGTGTACGGCGTAATGACGACGTCCTGGCCGCCGATGTTGGCCAGGGCCGGACTGCCCCATTTCGGGCTTGCCGGCGTCCGCCACTTGACCTTGCCACTGCCACTGTCGAGACCCACGACGTTGAGAATATGCACAATAAGCGTGTCGCCCGACAGCACCGGTGAAGCGCTGTGCCCCCAGCCGTCAGTAGATTTCTCCAGGAACGTCGCCCACTGCCGGTTGCCGTCCAGGTCGTAACAGGCGACTACACCGGTGCCGAACAGGACGTACACACGCTGACCGTCGGTTACCGGTGTCGGCGATGACTGGCCGTTGTGGCTGTGGGTTTGTGGGAAATTGCCATTGGCGCCTGCGACTTCGTCATAGTTGTTGGTCTTCTGCCAGAGGATCGCGCCGCTGTCTTTGGCGACGCAGATCAGCGTCGTCGGTTCACTGCAGACGAAGATTCGATTGCCGGTGATAACCGGCGTCGCGTTGGAGGTCCCGGGCAGCGGCGTCTTCCACACGACATTGTCGGAGTCCGAAAACGTGGTGACAGCCTTGGCATCGGGGTACTCGCCAGTACCATCGGTGCGCCAGCCGACAACGCCGGTGGCTGATTTCACCGTTCCGGCCGGCGCCGCCACCTCCGGTTCCTGGGCTTTGCAACCGCTGATCGCCAGACCCAGCAGGGTCATGAGTGTGATGCCGTGATTGTGCAATTTCATGGAGGTGCCCTTTCTATAATGGTGGAATCCGCCCGAGCTGTTTTCTGCAGACTTCGGCCAGATCGTTGTCGTTGAGATTTCCCGGGTCCAGCTCCGGCAACCGCTGCCGCAACAACTCGGCGTACGTCATACCGCCTTCCGCCAGCGCCAGCGTCCGCCGCCAGTAGTCGCGGACGTCGTCAAAATACTCCGGCAGCCAGAAGGCGCGGGAGCCGGCGTCATAGATGGTGCACCGCTCCAACGGGTAACTTGGCGAGTCGGATTGTGAACGGATGAACTCCGGTGCCAGCAAAGCGCCGGTTCGCAGCAGGTCGGTGTCCGGAATCATCACGGACAATCCGCTGTCGCGGCGGGCAACGCTGAAGCGACCCTCCAAATATATTACGGTTGCGCCACGATACACCGGAAAACGTTCCCGGCAGATCGCGTCGATCTCAATCAGGATCTCTTCGGCACGCGGTCCGCCGATGCAGACAAAAAGGAGCTCGCGCACCTGCGTCTGCTGTCGATCGACGACATCGAGAATCTGCCGCAGCGCATACAGCAGGCTGGTGCCCGTTGCGACGACGTCGCCGAAGACAATGGTTGCAGCGGGCGGCAGGTTGATCTTGCGGTATTCGTTCTCAGAGATATACCAGTCCTGCGGGTCGTCACTGTTGCGGGCGCGTTGAGCGCTGATGAATGCCGAGGCGTGCCGGTTCCAGCCGAAGGCTTCGGCGAGAGCATGTCGCAGTCCGAAATTCAAACCGCCGCGCAGGATATGCAGCACCACGGTCTGTGCTTCCACCAGCGCCAGTGTCCCCGTCCGCTGCATCGCCGTCAACGTTGCTGCGCACGCCTGCATGAGCGCATCGGTGTATTCAACACCGACGACCAGCGGGTCGTTGCATATACTGCGGGTTCCCGGGGTCGACGCCAGCAACCGCCGGATCGGCAGCGTGGCCGGCGCCAGCTCGTACAGCGTGCAAGTAGGCTCGTTCGAGAGTTGGTTGAAATGTTCAGCTTCCACGACAGTTCACTATGCCTGTGGTTGACCGTTAGAATGCCGTTTTAATCCTCCACCCTCAATCGTCAACCCGCCTACGTCAAACTGTGTCAGTGAAAATTATCATCCTTGACTTTCCGTCGGACACGGATTAACCTGCTGATCAGAACAGTGTTACTTCACGCCACCGTTGCGCCCGTAGCTCAGCTGGATAGAGCGTCTGCCTCCGGAGCAGAAGGTCACAGGTTCGAATCCTGTCGGGCGTACCAACTGTCTTGTCGTAAGCCGACGCATCTCGGCAACCTGCGTTCTTTTTTAAGAACAAAATACGACGATACCCATCTCGCGCCTCGTTTAGGCCATGATCCAGCGGCGCCCGCAGGGCCGTTGCGAAGCTTTCGAGTCTTTGGCCAGCAACCTGTCCATGTGCGTCGCAGGTTGACGAGCGGCAACTCGATCTTACCTTATTCACCTACTGCTGTACCGTGGGCCCGCCATTCACCGAGCCAGAATCATGATAGACATTAAGATTCTCCGCACCGACCCCGAACGCGTCAAAGCCAATTGCGCCAGACGCGGCACCGACATCGACATCGACGCCCTCTTTGAACTGGACAAGTCGTACCTGCAACTCCTGCAGGACGTCGAAGGCATACGGGCGCGACGCAACGAGCTCGCTGACGAATGCAAGAACAATCCCGATGCCCGCGAACAGATGAAAACGCTCAAGCAGGATCTGAGCGCCAAAGAATGTGAACTCGGCGAGGTCAAAGCAAAAGTCGAGGAAAGCATGGCATGGCTGCCCAACTTTCTCGACGACACCGTGCCGGATGGCCATGGCGATGAGGACAACTTCCAGATCGCTACTTGGGGCGAGATGCCGACCTTCGACTTTGAGGCGCTCGATCACCAGGCGCTTGGCGAACAACTCGATATCATCGATACGAAACGCGGCGCCAAGGTCGCGCAATCAGGTTTCTTTTACTGGAAGGGGCAGGGCGCCCAGCTCGCCGCGGCACTGTTTTTCTGGACCCAGCAGGAACTGATCAAGCGCGGTTTCACACTCTTCTTCTCGCCGTGCGCCGCCAAGCAGCAGACGCTCTTCGGCACCGGGTACCTGCCGTTCTTTGCCGACCAAACCTATAATCTTGAAAGCGAGGACCTCTCGCTGATCGGCACCTCGGAGCAAACGCTCGTTGCCTATCACAGCGACGAAACATTGCCTGCCGCGGAACTGCCGCATTGCTACACCGCTTTTACCCCATGCTTTCGCACCGAAGCCGGCAGCTACGGCAAAGAGACGCGCGGCATTTTCCGCGTTCACCAGTTCCACAAGGTCGAGCAGATCGTGTTCTGCATGCCCGACGAGTCGCCGAAATACCATCAAATGTGCCAGGACAATGAGCAGGCCCTCATGGAACTGCTCGGCCTCCCCTACCGCGTCGTCAATGTCTGCGTCGGCGACATGGGTGCGCCCGGCTACAAAAAGTTCGATGTCGAGGCATGGTTTCCCGGTTACGGCGGCTACCGCGAGGTGACGTCAAATACGAACCTGACCGATTTCCAATCACGACGCCTTGGCATCCGCTACAACGACGGCAGCGGCGGTAAAGGATTCGTACATACTATTTCGGCTACCGCAGTAACCGACCGCGTCGTCTGCGCCATCATGGAGAACTTCCAGGACGCCGACGGCTGTATAACCGTGCCCGAAGTGCTGCGGCCATATACCGGCTTTGACCGTCTCACACCGTAGCGAGTCAGCCTGGGATGGCAGCGGCCATTCCGTCTTGAGCTGAAGAACCAACGCTGTGTACCATGACCATCAATGTGACCCGAATTCCATTTGCGGTGGTATGCCCGGGTTGACTTGCATCACGTAAAGCCCCTCGTTATAGTATGATGCCGTTATTTCTCACCAGCCTGTCTGTCCTATTAGTGGTATCTTTTTCATTCAGAGGCGTATCATGAGAATCAGCGACGCATTCCAAGCGTTCTTCCGCGTCCTCGGCGGCGCCGACCTTGTCGACAAGGCAACGCTGCCGCCACCACCAGAGCCGACAACTCCGGAACCTGATCCGGAAACCGAAAAGAAACTCGTGGAGGCTGAGGCAAAGCTGGCAGAAGCAGTAGCGAGCCTGACCGCTGCCGAAGACGCCCAGACCGAAGCCGCCGAAGTGCAGTTTCGTGACGGCGCCGTCTATGGCCTGCTGCTGCTGCAGCGCGAAGGACGCCTGATCGACTTTCTGCAGGAAAACGTCGACGACTACGAGGATGAACAAATCGGTGCCGCTGTGCGTCAGATCCACCGGGACTGCGGCAAGGTGCTGCAGGAGAACTTTGCAATGACCGCAATTGTCGATGAGTCGGAAAATGAAAAGACGGTGGTGTCCGAGGATTTCGACCCGTCCGCCATCAAGCTGACCGGCAAAGTACCCTCGGAACCGCCCTACAAGGGGTTTCTGCGACACAAGGGCTGGCGCGCGACCAAAGTGCATTTCCCTACACGCAGTGGTAAAATCGATCCGACAGTGGTCCAAGCGGCGGAAGTCGAGTTCATTTGACCTGGATTATCCAGGTTAATTCAAGTTTGCAGGTTCCCAGCCGACACCTGATAACAAACCTCCTCAACCAGGTAGGTAAGCATGTCGCAATACATCATCGGTATTGATCTTGGTACCACCAACGTTGCCGTCTCGTACCTGAACGCGGAAGAAGCAGAAGAAGCCGTACCCGAACTCTTCGCGATCATCCAGATCACCGACCAGGGCGAGCGCGATAAACGCGCCACGCTGCCGTCGTTTCTCTACCTCCCGGACGACAAGGAGGTCTCGAAAAAGGCGCTCGACCTGCCCTGGGCCGCCGAGCGTGACTACTGCGTCGGCGCATTCGCCCGGAAAAACGCCCAGTTGCTGCCGGGGAAGGTTATTTCGTCCGCCAAATCCTGGCTTTGCGCCCAGAACGTTGACCCCGACAGCAAGATCCTGCCGTGGAACCACGAGGATCCCAGCCGCAAAATTTCACCCGTGACCGCCACCCAGCGGTTCCTCGAACACCTGCGTGACGCCTGGAACGACAGCATCGGCGCCGACGACGCCAAAGCGAAATTCCAGAAACAGGACATCGTCCTCACGGTCCCCGCCTCCTTCGACGCGGTCGCCCGCGACATGACCATGCAGGCCGCCAAGAAGGCCCGGCTCGAAGTCACCCTGCTGGAGGAACCACAGGCCGCCTTCTACTCCTGGCTGCAGGCACACAACGAAAACTGGCGCGACCGGGTTGCCGCCGGTGAGCTCATCCTCGTCTGCGATATCGGTGGCGGTACCACCGACTTCTCGTTGATCAAAGTCACCGACGAAGGCGGCGACCTCGACCTGCAGCGCGTCGCCGTCGGTAATCATATCCTGCTCGGCGGCGACAATATGGACCTCGCCATGGCCTACGGCGTCGCTGCCCGGCTGCTCGAAAAAAAGGGCATGAAACTCGACCAGTACCAGATTGCCGGACTCACACATGCCTGCCGCGAAGCCAAGGAAGTCCTGTGCGCCGACGCCAGTGCCGGGCCCCAGAAACTGACCGTGCTCGGACGCGGCAGCAGCGTCGTCGGTGGTACCGTCACCACTGAAGTGACCATGGAGCAGATGCAGGAATCACTCGTCGACGGCTTTTTTCCCTTGTGCAGCATCGACGACAGCCCGCAGCAGAGCACCAAAGCCGGATTGCGCACCTTTGGCCTCGACTACGAAGCCGATCCCGCCGTCACCAAGCATCTCGCAGCTTTCCTGTCACGACACGGCGACGAACTGCCTGCCGCCATCCTGTTTAACGGCGGTGTCACCAAGGCCAACGCACTCACCTCGCGGATCGTCGAAACGATCAACGGCTGGCGCGGTAAGAAGGATCTGACAGTACTCGAAGGCACAGACGCGGACCTGGCCGTCGCACACGGCGCCTGCTGGTACGGCAATGTCCGCCAAGGCAACGCCATTCGCATCCGCGCCGGCAGCGCGCATTCCTACTACGTCGCTATCGAATCCTCGATGCCGGCGGTCCCAAATGTTTCACCGCCGGTCGCCGCCCTTTGCGTCGTTCAGTTCGGCATGGAAGAAGGCACCTCCCAGGAAATCCCGTACAACGGCCTCGGCCTCGTCGTCGGCGAAACCACGGAGTTCAAATTTTTCGGCTCCGCTGATCGCACCGAGGACAACGCCGGAGACATCCTGTCGGACGCCAATCGCGACGACCTGCACAATCTGCCCAGCCTCTCAGCCAAGTTGCCGGTTGAGGACAAAAACACTCCGGCCGGCACGCTTGTCCCCGTGCGGCTCCGCGCCGTGCTGTCCGAAATCGGCACGTTGCAGCTCTGGTGCCTCGAGGAAGGCGGCAGTAAACGCGAATGGAAGCTCGAATACGAAATTCGCGATGCTGAACCCTCCGACAATGAGGGCAAGGAAGCCGAGGAATAATCCGTCCCGGTCGGCCGCAATTGCTTTGGTAAGTTGAGCGCAGGACTATATTACGCGCCTTTTTCGCACCCTGTACCCGTTTGTCCTGCACGTGGAACACTCCAGATACATCGTCGGCATCGACCTCGGCACTACGAATATCGTGGTATTCTATGCCGATACGTATGCCGATACGCCGACGATCAACAACTTTCCGATACCCCAGCTTGTGGCTGCCGGGGAAATCGACGACCAGCCGCTGCTGCCGTCCTACTGCTATCTGCCCGGCACCGCCGACCTGCCCGAAGACGCCACTGCCCTGCCCTGGGATGAGCCGGACCACATCGTTGGCACATTTGCCCGTGACCAGGGTGCCCACGTGCCCGATCGACTCGTCACCTCGGCCAAGTCCTGGCTGGCCCACGCCGGCGTCGATCGTACCCGGCCAATCCTGCCCTGGGGTAACGAGCTCGGGCACCAGGCGCTCTCGCCAGTCGCCGTCACCGCAACTTATCTCGACCACATCCGCCGCGCCTGGAACCATCGCTTTGCACACGCTCTCGACAAAGACGAATCGCCGTGCCTGCTCGAACACCAGCAGGTGATCGTCACCATTCCGGCGAGCTTCGACGAAACCGCCCGTGAACTCACCATCAGCGCCGCGCGCCAGGCCGGCTACCGGCAATTGGCGCTGCTCGAGGAACCGCTCGCCGCTTTCTATGCCTGGCTTAATCACCATGAAAACGACTGGCAGCAATGGATCGAGCCCGGTGAGAAAATCCTCATCGTCGATGTCGGCGGCGGCACCACAGACTTCTCGCTGGTCGAGCTCGATACCGGCGGCGCCCTGCACCGACTGGCAGTCGGCGACCACCTGCTGCTCGGCGGCGACAACATCGATATAGCCATCGCCCGCGATATCGAGAAACAGTGGAACACCGAGCTCGAGGGTGCCGACTGGTCGCGGCTCTGTCAACTCTGTCGCCAGGCCAAGGAGACGCTCCTCAACACAAAACGCAAGAGCGTCGATATCACCCTGCTGGCCAAAGGCAGTTCTGTGCTGCAAAACACACGCAAGGCCAAGCTCCAGCGCGACGAGTTAATGTCCATGCTCGTCAACGGCTTCTACCCCAAAGTCGTGGCCGACGAACCGCCGATCCCGAGACGTTCGGGTATTCGTGCCATGGGCCTGCCATACGCCAGCGAACCCGCTGTGACCCGGCATCTGCTCGCATTCCTGCGATATGCCCACCGCCTCACCCAGCCAGGGACCGATGCCGCAGGTACCGCCGCCGTCTTTCCTGCCCGTATCCTGTTCAACGGCGGCAGCATGATCGCCCCCGTCGTACGGCAGCAAATTCTCACCACCGTCTCCGGCTGGTTCGACGGAAAAACGATCGAGGAATTGCCGGGTGAGGATTATTCGCTCGCCGTCGCCGTGGGCGCTGCCTATTACGGGCGCGTGCGGCGAGGCGAAGGCGTCAAAGTGCGCGGCGGTCTGGCCCGGTCGTATTACCTCGAAGCACAACACGCCGAAGGGGCGCGCCAGGTTGTCTGCATCATCTCGCGCGACACCGATGAGGGAACCGCAGTCGAAGTGCCCCGTCAGTTCAAGCTGCAGACCAACCGCAAAGTCTTGTTTAATCTGTACAGCAGCGCCACGCGCCTGCTCGACACGCCCGGTGACGTTGTCACCACCTGTGACGAATTGTCCCTGGTTTCGCCCTTGGTTTCGGTACTGCAATACGGCAAGGCGAAAGTCCGCCAAATCACCGTCACCATCACCTCTGAACTCACCGAAGTCGGCACCCTCGAAGTCGCTTTGCAAAGCGGCGAAAGCGAACACCGATGGCCGTTGCGGTTCGATCTGCGCCTGCTGGCCGAGCTCGAGGCGCCCGACCCCGACAGCCCGGCGATGAATCTGATCGACAGCGCTGCAATAAGCGAGGCGGTAGCAGCGGTGCGTCAGGCCTTCGACGATTCAGCAAGGGCGCTGCCGAAACTCGTCAACCGTCTCGAGCAGATCGTCGGGCTGCCGCGCAACGAATGGTCGGTCCTGCTGCTGCGTGACCTCGCCGACGTTATCCTCGAGCTGGAATCCGCGCGGAAACGGTCGCCCGAACACGAGCTGCGCTGGCTCAATATGCTCGGCTACTGTCTGCGCCCCGGCTTCGGCGATGCCGCCGATGACCTGCGTTTGCGCCGCGTCTGGCAGTTCTGGTTTCAGGGACCGGTCCACGAAAAGCA
>DPYP01000270.1:36406-41437 GCA_003545375.1 Lentisphaeria bacterium | reverse complement strand
GAAACTTTGTACACACCCTTCGTCTGTTCCGTGCCGCTCCAGTGAGCGTCGTCGCGCAACCAGCGTATACCCATGTCGCTGGCCAGTTGAAGGTTCTTTTCGATCGGGCCCCGGCTGCCGTGGCCGAAGTGCATGGATACACCGAAAGGACTGTCAGGATCGGGCTTGTGCGAGGTAACTTCCGGTAACCACGAAAAAGCTTGCGTCTGGCCACGCAAACCGAATCCCACGATGACTCGGTATAGTCCGAAGTCGGTGAGCTCCGGGGCCACTGTAAACGTCTCACCAGCCCCGGCCGCCAGGGACAGATTGCGCTGCAGCGCGGTTATGGAGGTGCCGTCGCCACGTTCCACGACCACGCGAAATGGGGTTTCGGGCATGGCGGTGACAAGCGGATTGTTCACGGTGATCTCGAACGATGGCCGCCGGCCATAGAACGCATTGCCGGGAACCGAGCTTTTACAGGAAACATAAACAAAATCCGTGTAGGCTCCCTCAGCATCGTAAGTGATGTCGTCGATGGCGAGACTGCTTTGGAATGGTCGGATGGCGCTATCCACCAGGATCGCGATGCTGCGAAACGGGCTGGTCATTATTCCGTCGCCGCTGCCGCCCCAATGTTCATCCGCCCGAGCGCTCACATCGAACTTAATCTGCCGCCACCCGTGCCAGTCGATCGTGCCCCAGGTGTACTGGTGTACCTCTCCGTCAGCATCCACGACACGCATTCTGAGCAACTGCTGCGATGCGTCACCGCGCATCCAGAAGTTGATCGCCCGCACGGCACCGGTCATCGGTTGGGGAATCCGCAGTTCGACATATTGCAGCGGCCCGATGTTCTGGCGAAATCGATAGTGCAGCCGTGCCGACTGCATTCCCCCATGGGCCTCTACCCCGTTGACCTCGATGCGCGTCTCGGGTTGCAGCCGTTCACCACCGAGGCTGACGGGAGCGTTGTCTTCGAAGTCCGCATAGGGGATGCCCGTGATCAGCTCGGCCCCGGTCTTGCCGGTCCAGAGCACGAGCAGGAGAAACAGGGTCGCCTTCATGTTGTTATGCGTCACGTCATTCGCCCTTGTTATTGATGCAGAGCGGCGCGCCGGTTCCGTCGAGCGCGGTGGTGGCGGCGGGGATCGTGGACGGGCAGTTGATGACGGGCCTGATCATTGGGTAATATGTCGCAGCTATCGGAACTCGAACACGTCAAACTTTTATTTTGTCAGAATGGTCCTCTGACGTCATCTGCCACCGAGATTGTCAAAGCCTTATTTCCGCCGATATCGACTGTCGCGCCCCGGCGAACATTCGAGTGCCTGGAACTTCGGTTCCAACTCCTTTTTTATATCTCTTTTCCTGGTCAGGCTATCTGGGAAAAGACAGGGATACTGAAGGTTTTGTTAATGATTTGGAGCTAAAGTGGCTGGAATGACGGAACGCGACCACATCGATTGTGACCGCCAGCCGCAAACATGACCGGTAAAGGAGAGAACCGATGCCGACAGTGACATTCAAATCCAAGCTCAGTTCAGGCACAACGCTCCTGGGCACCTTTCAGCAGATACCCGCGGCGGACGTGACAGAAATCATCGGACGTGCCGGGATCGATTTTGTCATCATCGACACCGAGCATGGGATGTTCGGCGTCGATGCCGCGATCCAGCTGGTGCGTGGCTGCGATGCTGCGGGGATCGCCTCGGTGATCCGCGTGCCCAATCTCAGCCCGGAACGTATAACTCAGGCGCTCGATTTTGGTGCCTCCGCCGTCATGGTTCCGATGATTCAGAACCGGGAGTCGGCCGAGATCGCGGTTGCCGGTGCCAATTATCATCCCGAGGGGAGCAGAGGGATATGCCCTTTTGTGAGAGGTGCATCCTATTATGCCCTCGACAACCCGGACTATTACAAGCAGGCCAATGCCGAGACCGCCGTCATCTTGCAGATTGAAGGGACCGAGGGGATAGCCAATCTTGATGAGATCCTGGCGGTACCCAACGTTGACGCCATTTTTATCGGGCCCTTCGACCTCTCACAGTCTCTGGGCATTCCGGGGCAGGTTACCGACGTCCGTGTCATCGATGCATTAAAGGACATCATAAAACGGGCGGAAGAGAAAGGGGTCGCCGTCGGCAACTTCGCAGTGACTCCGGAGCAGGCGGACAACTATATCCAGCACGGTATCCGTTTTCTGGCCTACAGCACCGACACCGCCATGCTGACGACGGTCTACCTTGATCTGCGAAAATCCATCAAAACAAACTAGAGCCATCCATAGGGTGGCGGGTAAATAGGGGGATGGGCAGAAGGATCTGGTTTGGATGCCGACGTTTCACCTTCGATCCGGGCCCAGTCGCAGAGGCGGTCTAACAACTGGCCGAGCGGGCCCGCGACGAGGGACACTGAGCGAATCGCCGGACCTGGAGAGATGAGAGAATTTTCACAGAGATTAAACGCTGCTGGCTGTCGCTTACAGCAAATCGGGAACCCCGGCGTCCTGGAGCGCTTGCTGCCGTTTGGGGCCTTCTTCCGCTCGGCGTTTCTCATTGCGTTCCTGCTCGGCGAGTCGTTGGGCCGCTTGAGCCGCCCGGAAAAGTCCAATATTCTCGTACATGACAACCACTGTACCATTCCGCCGTGAGGTCACGTGAACAGAGATGTTCGCATCGGCAAGCAGCTTGCGTGCATCCTCATCCGGATAATACTTTTCTTTGATCATCTCCTCGACTATTTTCTTGCCGTGCGGATCCTGACCGCCTTCCGGCCTCATTGGTAGTTCGAGCGTGACATGCACGAAACACAACTGGTCCATCATGAACACATACATGGACTGCACCGCCGGCGGCTGTCCCTTGACAGTAAGCGTTGCGGAGCCTTTGGGGGCGGTCTCCAGATTACTATCGGGAAATGCTTTCTGAACGGTTTCAATTGATACGCCCCAAGGTTGGTCCTTGTACCCTTTAGCGATGTCACTCGGGTCCGCCTGAAGCGAACATACAAACCCGGGCAAGGTGATTCCGATAAGGACGATGGCAAGCCGACTCATCATGGTGGACTGCTCCTGTTTGTGTTGTGGAAAACTCCAATTACAAGGGTTACGATAGTTGCCAGTTCAGCTTGAATCAAGCCACGCGGGTAATAGGGGTGCCATGGGCAATCATCCGAATTATGAACGGATGGCGGCACGAATCAATCAAGGAACACAAATGAAACGCAAAAAACACGGGGAACATCTGATTTCCGACCTGTCGGTGTGCGAGCCGGCGTCGGCGCTGGGTAACAGGTACACACCGGGAAAGTGGAAGCTGCTGCCATACGAACACGAGGATTTCTCAGGGGTCATGCTCGGTGCCATCGGCAGCCGCGACGCAGCGCCCGTGCGGCTGTCTCTGAATCTGAAGGGTTGGCACGAGGTCTATGTGGGGATTTATCCCACGTTCGAAGCCGGCGCCATCCGGTTGCGCCTTTCCTCGGACCGGGCCTGGCGCAAGTTCCGTGTCAACGTCGCGTATGATTTCCGCAAGCTCATGTGCGTCGCCAATGAATACTTCTGGACCGCGGCCGATCTCACGGGAGAGTCGATCCATATCGCCCCGCTCGCTGTTTTCGGCAGGGACATCGACAACTATGTGGCATACTTCCGCCTGGTACCGATGTCGGCAGCCAAGGTTCGGGCGCTCGAGAAAGATCGCCGCGGCGACAGCAAACGCCTGTACGCAATGAACGACGCCACCAGCATGCTCGGCCACTACAGCATCGGCGACGCGGACGGTCTCGCTGAGGAGATCGACCTCTACAGGAACTCCGATTTCCGCGGCGTTTGCTGGGAGTTGTTCAAGGGCGACCAGACTGAATTTCCGGTGCCCGGCGTGCCGCGGCGGAACATCCCCAGAAATGTAATCTGTCCGGGGAGGATCTACGAAGAAATTCGCCGTATGCAGGCGAAGATGGACAGAGATGGCCTGGACTATCTCCGCGTGATGCGTGACCTGACGCGGCAGGCGGGGCTGGAACTCCATGTCAGCCACCGTATGGGTCACGCCTCCCAGGTGCCCTATGAGGAGATGATCCCCACCGATTTCCACCAGGGAAAGTATGACGACTACTGTCACCTGGCCGACGGCGCGCCGGTACAGCGCTTCAGCTACGCCAAGCGCCATGTCCAGGACAAGATGCTGCGTCTCTACGAGGCTGCCGCCGCGTACGGTGTCGATGGCTTCCACCTGATCTTTATTCGTGGCGGGCCGGCCGTGATGTATGAGGACGAGATGGTCGAATGCTTCCGTCAGACCTACGGCACGAGAACCGATCCGCGGAAACTGCCGCTGCATGACCGCCGGCTTCTCGACGTCCGTGGCGAGATCTTTGCCGGTTACCTGCGCCGCCTGCGCACGACGGTCGATGCCGCCGCCGAAAAGGCTGGACACCAGCCACCGACCCTGACGGTCCACGGCCTCACGAACGCCAAAGCGTGTGCGACCTTCGGCCTCGATCTGGGGGCTTGGGCAAAGCAGGGGCTCATCGACCGTATCGTCGCCTCGCCCTGGGGTGATCAGTACGGCGAGAACGAAGGCAAATGGCGCTATATCGACATCGATTACTACGTCGATGCAGTCGCCGGAACGAAGACCGAGCTCTGCGCCGAGATCTGGGATCCCCCTGCCAGCCTGGACTGCGCCGAGTACTATGGTGAACGGGCCGAGCTGTTATACCGCAATGGCATCCAGAACATATACTTCTGGGACAACTGGGCGCGGCACGCCTTTGCCGATCACTACGACGTGCTTTCCGTGCTGGGGCACAAGCGCAACCTGGCGCGCCGCCTCGAGGCGGCCGCCAAGAAGTCCTGTCAAACCCGGATGCGTAAAGTCGGCGGTGTCGAGGTGGCCCCGGATCGTTTTCCGCCGTGGCAATCGGGGTAGCCGCCGGTCCGGAATCCCTAAAACTCGTTCCGTACTTTCACTGCCTGGCCGGTGCGGATGGATTCCCAGCAGGCCAGGCCGGTCGACACGACGCAGGCGCCCTCACGGACCCCTA
>DPYP01000270.1:30940-36019 GCA_003545375.1 Lentisphaeria bacterium | reverse complement strand
CAACTCGCCCTCGTGTCCGCCATCGCCGTGATGCCTGCTTCTGGAGGTGTGAAACGTGCTGGTGTAGGTGCGTTCCGGCACTTCCCCGGTCGGGTCGATGCGAATCTTGTTGTCGTGGATTGTGCCCGCAGTGCCATATACCGTCAGGCTGTTCATCGGGACACCCCCGGGTTCGACGATCCCGTGAATTGAGGAGACCCGCCCGATGGCCCCGTTCTTGAAGCGCAGGTTGATAAAGAAATTGTCTTCCTGGGGATACTTCTTGGCAACGCCGCCGCGGAGGCCGTAACAGTGCACTTCGTCGACGTCGCCCAGAAACCAGCGCAGCAGATCGATCGGATGGCAGGCGCCGCCGAGCAGTAGATTCTGCGGCATCTGCCAGCGCCAGGGCGTTGCTTCGTACATATCGCGCAGATCGTGCACGTAGTGTGATTCCGCCATGAAAAGATCACCAATCTCCCCGGCGTCGCAGAGGCGTTTGGCGTCGATAAAGTCGAAGCGCCCGCGCATACTCTGGGTGACCAGGAGGACATGGCCGGTGCGATCGACGGTCTCGACGACCCGTTCCGCCTCTTCCATCGTGTAAACCATGGCCTTGGTGACCATCACATGTTTGCCCGCCTCGAGGGCCGCGACGATCTGTTCGCAGTGGAGCGGTCCCGGGGTGTAGATGCCGATGATATCCAGGTCTGGGAGGGCTACGAGCTCGGCGAATTCGGTCGTTGTCTGGGCAATGTCAAATTCCGTCGCCTTCGCTGCGAGTCGTTCGGTGTCCGTATCACACAGCGCCGTCACCCGCAGCGGCAACTGTTCGAATCTCGGCAGATTCGCCTGTAACAGCAGTTCGCCGTGACCAAGGCCGGCAATTCCGATTCGTAACATCTGATTCGTCTCCGTGTTGAGGCTCAGCACCAATCAAGCACCACGATGCTTCCGTGCGCCTGATCTCGACCGGTTCAGTATAATATCAACTAGATTAACCAAGTTAGCCAAACTGCTGCGGAATGCTCCCGCCGCCGTCGTGTTCGGGCATATCCAACCAACGGGCGCCGTACAAGTCGCCCTCGGCATCGAACACGCGACCGTCCGGCAGCATGTACTGATTCGGTGTCGACGGTTTTTGACCGGAGAAAAATTCCGGCAACCGTTCCCGGTCCTTCGCCAGTTGCTCGTGCACCTGCTCCCAGCCGAAGTTGCGGAACAACGCCTCCCGCATGTTTTGACAGCGCGACGCGTGCTCGGGCTGTGCCGCCAGATTCACTGTTTCACCCGGATCATTGAGCCGGTCGAAAAGCAACGGTTCGCCCCCTTCGATCTCGACATACTTCCAATCGCTGTCCTGTACCAGACGCATGGCGCGGTGCGGCTCATCTTCCGGCGCATGAATACCGCCGCGAATGCGAACGCCGTAGGCGTAGTAGGCACTCGGCGCAAAATCACGAGGCGCCGCCGCGGATTCGGGATCTGCCAGCACGCCACTGAAATCGACGCCATCGAGGCCGGCGGGAACAGGCAGTCCGGCCAACGCGCAAGTCGTAGGATACAGATCCATGAGCGAAATCGGGTGACGGGTGACATGATGCCCTTCCCGGATGCCCGGTCCACGCATCAACAGGGGAACGCCGACCGACGGCTCGAAGTACACGACCTTTCCCCAGAGCCCGTGGACGCCGGCCATCTCGCCATGGTCACTGGTGTAAATGACGATTGTGTTGTCGAGTGCGCCGGCTGCCGTCAAGCCCTCGAGCAGTTCACCGATGCAGTCGTCGACAAAATCGACGCAGGCATAGTAGGCCTCGCGGGCCCGCAGAGACTGCTCGGCAGATAATTCATTTCCGGACTCGAGGCCGCCGACCTGTTGGGAAAAAGGGTCGAGGCGATCGCGATAGTCGAAAGGCAATTCGATCGGCGGCACGCGACCGCGATAGTGGCGGACATAGCGACCGGGCGCAGTGAATGGCGAATGCGGCCGCGAATACGATGCACACACGAACCATGGAACGTCCGGTTCCCGGTCCTGATGCTCCAGCAGCAGTGCCAGCGATTCACGCGTCACCACGACCTCCTGCAGCAGGCTTTCGGGGATCTCTGTAATCCCGGCCCCGGAGGCGCCCGAGTATGCCGGGAATAAATCGATCGGATCCGGCTGATGACCAAGGCCATGGCGCATGTCGCCATACGGGCGGGCCTGAAACCCCTGCATCTGGTCGCGGCCGCCAAAGTGCATTTTTCCAACCAGGCCCGTCCGGTAACCGTGGGCCGCGAAATGCGCCGGCCAGGTCAGGTGCTCCGGGAAGATCACCCAATGATTGTTCCACGCGGCGCATCGATGGGCTTCCATACCGGTAAGCATACACATGCGCGAGGGCGTGCAGACGGGCGATGCACAGACCGCAGTGTCGAACTGTATGGCCTCGCTGGACAGGGCATCGAGATGCTGGGTCCGGACCACCGCATCACCGGCGAACCCGGCTACGCGCGGGGAATGCTGATCGGTCAAGACCAGGAGAATATTCGGTTGGCGCGCTTGGTTTGGCATGATCAATGGCTACGTTCTCGGTTCCACACGTACACAAAGCAGCACGTCGCATGAAGATATGCGGTCATCCTGCAAGCGCAAATTCACCATCACGAAAGGTCGCTCAATTGAGGAGAAAAAAGTTATGGCTGAAGGAAAAAGGTTGCTGTATAATCGACTGTGCATCTTGGGGGTGATATCGATGGTTGGCGCTGTGCTCACGGCAGACCCGGCGTTCGCACTGACGATCGTTGATAACGGGAAGGCCGCTGCCACGATTGTCGTTCCGGAAAACCCGCCGTGGTGGACCGTACAGAAGGGCGCGAACTGGCTTCAGAGCTATGTCCGCAAGGCGACCGGCGCGGAGTTGTCGATCGTGACCGAAGACAAAGCCCCGGCCGACGGCGTCCGTATTTCGATCGGCCACACGAAACTGGCGGAGCAGGCCGGGATAACGACGGACGATCTCAAGCTGGACAGTTGCAAACTGATCGTCAAGGGGGACGTCTTGTTCCTTATCGGCCGGGACGGGACGGAGGCGGAAAAACATAAAACACCGCGTGGCAGTTGCCGTGCGGTGGTCACCTTTCTCGAGGAATTTGTCGGCGTGAGATGGTTCATCCCATCGTGGAACAATGACTTTCCACAGGGGGAGCATGTCCCCGAGACCGAGACGATCAGGGTAGCCGATGACCTTGAGAAAACAATCATATCCCGCAATGCGTTCGTGCACGCCGAGTCATACTACAACACCGCCGGCCCGGCACACATCGCCAACAATTCAAACACCAAAATCAAGTATTGGACGGTCGGTGGTCATTCCTGGGAAATCTTTGTGCCGAAGGAGAAATACTACAAGGATCATCCTGAGTATTTTGCCCTGATAAACGGCAAACGTGCCGATAGTCGCGCCAGTTTCCTCTGTACCTCCAATCCCGAGGTGCGGCAGATCATGGTTCGGGAGATTCGCAAGCTCTTTGACGAAGGTTACGACTGGGTCCAGTTAGGTCAGACCGACGGGATGACTTATGGCAACGGCACCTGCCAGTGTACGGAATGCGAGAAACTTGATACCTTCTCGGAGATGGGGAACAGCAATTTCCCCTTGGAACGCCTTCAGGAAAATCCCCCCGAACGCATCCTGCTGGCACATAAATGGATCGCCGACGAGTGCCGCAAATCGCATCCTGACAAGACGATTCACCTGTTGCTGTATCAATTGAGCCGGATGCCCTCGAAGCTGTTCGACTCGTTCGGCGACAATGTCGTTGCAGAGAACGCCATCGGCAGCTATGACGGGTTCAAGCAAGTCACCGAGTCGTGGCGGGGGAAGGTCCGGGCGTTCACCTCATACAGTTACTGGGAAGCCATTTCGGTGACGCCCCTGGGCATTCTGCCGAAGATCACGCCGAAGTCAGTCTCCCGACAGATAAAGTATTATGATGAAAACAATGTCATCGGGGTCTATTACTGCGTCGGCACCTTCGGCAAGAACTGGGGCTTGTGGGGGCCGGTCTATTACATGGTCGGCCGGCTGACGGGCGATCCGGACCGCAATCCGGATCTCCTGATGAAAGAGTACTGTGACGGCGTTTACGGCGAAACCGGCCCGATCATGGGCGAATTCTTCGATCATCTGTATTCCAGAATCGACAAGATCGGCCAGATGCATAGCGACGGTCTGGAGACGAAAGACCATTTCCTGCTTTACTATCCGCCGCATTTCGTCAAACAGCTGGACAAGATGCTGCGCCGGGCAGAGCAGGCGGCAGAAACCGAAAAGAGCAAGGGCTGGGTGCGGCTGACCCGGGATTGCTTTGACTATATCCGAACGGTTTCCAACGTTATCACCCTGGAGAAGGCGTACGACGCAAATCCGACGCTGGCAAATCTCAAACAGGTCAAGGAGAGTGTGGATGCGTTTCAGGACTACCGCGCGCACATCCTCTCGTACGTCGGTAATCGGGACTTCCAACTCAACTGGTTTCCCAGCTACAGCATGTTGAGCCGGTTTCTGATGAGCGATGACGGTCAACTGTATTCGGAAAACGACCCGAGCCGGCCGACCGCCTACGGCTTGATCGGTGCCCCGCTGACCTGGGATTTCGAAAAGAAGCTCGAAAATTTCGGCCAGAGTACAGAGAAGAGAATCCTGGTGCAACGGACGGCCGGACCAGCAACTCCGGATGGCCGTCTCGATCCCGCTGAATGGGACAAGGCTGAACCCCAGACATTGGACGAGGTCTCCGGTGGCAAGCCCGAAGTCTCAACCACGGTCCGGGTGCTGTATGACGACGACAACCTCTACGTTTCCTATGTCTGTGAGGAGCCGGAGATGGATGAGTTCGCGATCAAGATCACCGGGCGTGACAACGACATCTGGCATGCCGATTGTGCCGAAGTGATGCTCAGTCCCAAGAAGTCGTTCAAGACCTTTATCCACTTCATCGTGGCCCCGCGTGAAGGTTCATTTTACGACGCCAGAACCAGCGAAACCACCGACATTCTTGACCCGGCATACGGCAAGGAAGACACCCGCTGGGACCCCGACTGGGATTACA
>DPYP01000270.1:30081-30557 GCA_003545375.1 Lentisphaeria bacterium | reverse complement strand
CCAGTCTCGGCGTCCCGTCCCCCGGCGTCGGCACCACCTGGACCGCCAATTTCGGCCGCGAACGCCACACCGGGCGCCGCGCCGACTATCTATGGTCCCCCAGTGACAACGGCAGTTTCAGCCAGCTCGCCACGTACGGCGAACTCGAGTTCGGCAAGTAGTGCCTGAACGGCTCACGCGTTGCGCTCGCAGTATCCCTCGATGGCAGCCAGCAGGCGCGACACAATGCCATGACGCACGGTCGGGTCGCGCCACTGTGAGAAATCACTCAGGACCGCATTCAATGCCGCCTCGTCCAACTGCCGCAGTGGATGGTTCAGCGCCTCCGCCAGATCACCGCCATAGGCGTCTTCAAACCCGGTGTGTTGCCTCGGAACAGCCCCTCAAAGAACCTGCCCAGCACGGCGTCGTCGCTGTGACTCAGGACCCGCAGCACGACACCCGCGCCGGAAGCCATCGTCACATCCCGAGTGATG
>DPYP01000270.1:27109-29685 GCA_003545375.1 Lentisphaeria bacterium | reverse complement strand
TTCAATATGACCGCGGGCTACAGGCAACAATACTAAACGGTCGGAATCTGTAAACCAAGCGCTGAAATCTGGAGTCGGACGGTGACAGCAGGTGAAAAGTTGATTTCGTTATTGAAATTATTCCCGATCCGGATTGGGCCGCCGAGAACATCTTCGAATTCGGCGATGCCCGTGGTGCGGGCACCATCATCCTACTTGGGATTCAATACCAGCGTCTTCAGTTCAAAGGGCGAGAACGCCAGTTCGAAACTGTCTTTGGTGCGTTTGACCGGTTGCGCCCGTTGCCCGTAGATGTCCGTCAGTGACACGTCGTTGAGCGGGAAACAACAGGACAATGCCACATCAGCTGGTTCGGGCAGGCTGTTCCACAGGCGCAGAAACGTCATGCCGTTGTGCTGCAGCAACGCGGTCGCCAGTACGGCCGGTTCTGAGATGTGCAGCAGCGACCGTTTCATGTCCACTGCGAGATCGCCGTGAATCATCGACGCACGCACCGGTGTGTTGACTTCGGCGGCGCAACCAACCGCCCTCGCCGATATCCAGTCGCCCTGGTGTGCGATCAGGCTGTAGCGGAACCGCAGCTTACCGCTCAAGGGATAGGGACCGTAGTGGTAGTCGCTGTCGCCGGATGCCAGGATCAGCGACAAGCCCGTGGCATCGGGCTCGCCGCGATAGTAACCGGTATTGCCGCGATTGATCAGGGTCACGCCGCGCTCACCGTTCGACAGGCAGCCGAAGCTCTGCCCCGGAACACATCGTGCCGTCGAGCGTTCGACCGACAGCGGGAAATCGGTGTGGAAATCGCCCTGAAACGACGGATTGAAATGAACCCGGACTGCACCGGCCTCATCGGCCTCCATATGCAACCCGGACTGGAGTGTCGACGTATCCTTGTCGAAGTCGATTCGGGTTTCGAAGTCGATGCGCGGCGAACCTTGATAAAACCGCACAGACACCCAAACCTGATAGTCGCCGATATTCCCTTCGGTCTTGAACGTCGTGACGTACCGTCCCGCGTGACATGCCAAGCCGCCGGGGCCTTGCCCGGTTCGCACTGTTCCGTCCAGAAAATCGGCTGTCAGTTCGTTACCCTCGAACGGATCGCCGGAAAGAAAATTGCCATCCGCAGCCGCCAGCTCGAGGCCGGCCAGTGTGCCTCGGCCTGTCATCTCGGCGTTGATGCAGCCGGTGTCAACCGCGGTACTGTTCACAGCGGCGATTTCCGGTAGATCGGGCGCCGGTTCGATGGCGATCGTCTGAAACCCGAATCCCGGTACAGCCGCCGCCAAGATGACATCCGCCGAACACAATGAGCCGTCGGGATAACGTCTCGAGCGCAGACAGTCAAACGGCACTTCCTCGGAACCGGCAAACAAGCGTATTCCCTTGCCAAAGCCCGTCGGCAGTTCGATGGTTGCCGCTGCCGGATCATGTCGGTCGAAGGAAAGCGGGTTGAATAGACAGAGCCGCGGCTCCGGCGAATGCTTGACGGTATGGCGCAACAGATCGCCGCTGTGCCGGCTCAGCAAAGTCTCCGCGGTATGCTCGGCGGTGCGGCACCAGTCGACGCCCATGCGAAACGGAAAGTCACAGACCGCCAGGCTGTAAGCGCTCTGGCAGACATGAACATCGTGGCATTGGGCTTCGAGCACCAGCTTCCAGGCCCGGGCCATTGCCGCACTGTCCGGTTCGTCGTTTTCAAAACCCGCAAGCGCCCCCAGGGCCTGCACGGCGTCGGCCGCATAGAGCGATGCTTCGGCGCGCTTGATGGCGGTCATGACCGCGTCGCCGAACACGCCCCAGAGACAGGTGTAGCCGAAGTAGTCCGCATCGAACGCCCGCGATTCAACTGTTTCTGTGTCATACCCTGCAATGAACGTCGAGAGCAGTGTCGGTTCATACCCCCGGTCGTACAGCATCCGCAGGTGTTCGTCCGACATGCCGACAGTCGGCCATTTCGAGAGCAGGTACCCGTCATGCCGAAGGTGTTCATTACAGACGAACGGCTTGCCGTCCCGTCCGGATTTGAGGAAGTCCGCGATGAAATCCGCATCGTGCGACACATCCAGTCCCTTGGTCAGCAGCATGCGGTCGAGCCCGCGGGGTTCGGCCAATGCTTCACACTGCCTGACTGTGGCGTCGTTTATCCCATACGGATTCAAGTCTTCAAAGTAGTTCGGTATGGCGGGGATGGCCTTGCCGTCGGCGCCGCGCCACAGGATACATTCGTCGTCGATCGCCGGGCAGCGACCGAAGTGATTGATATGGGCGCGAAGCACCACACCAGTGTATCCTGCGGCCGACAACAGGCCCGGCATGTTCGGGACGAACATGTGCTCCTGCTTGAAGTGGGTCACGGATTTGCATCCCACAAGCCGTTCGAGAATCTCCTGGCCATAGAGGAATTGACGCACGATCGATTCATGCCCGAGGACATGGGCGTAAGGCTGTGAGTACGTGCCGTCCGCGATTTCGATCTGCCCGCGTTCAATGCGCTCGGCAATCTCACGCAGCAGCTCGGGATCGTACCGGCGCCAGTATTCGAAGGTGACCGCCTCGATCTCGAAAACGACTTT
>DPYP01000270.1:2440-26729 GCA_003545375.1 Lentisphaeria bacterium | reverse complement strand
CGGCACCGTCTTGCGGAACTCCCAGATCGGTCCCTGGTAGAAGCCTTTCTCGGCCCAGCGGTCCATCAGTGTGGTACCGCCGTGATAACCATTGACGAAATAAAGCTTCATTGTATCCTGAATTGAGGTCATGGCGATTTGCCAACAATCGTCGCCGGGACCAAAGGTGTCTTGACGCCCAAGGCGTTGTACATCATAGCCCACGGTAAGCAAAGCGCCACCATGGGGTGCGGATGGAAAGGAATTTCAACCCCACGGAGGGACATGCCGAGACGTAAGAATTGCCGAATAACCGACCGACCGGCCATTCGTGGCAGCGCAAGGACCAGGTCAAGGTAATTGAGCACGTGCTCAAGGGACAGATTGAGGCCACTTTCAAGTGTGTCGACTTGGCAGCGGATCTGGGCCCGCCATCCCGCTCGTGAGCGGACGGCGAGGCTTCGCAAAAACATCGGTGCGGCCCGGAAGCGGCGGAACACCTGCCAGGCATGGGGTTCCGCCGTTCTTGACGGTGGGCAGGCAAGAAAAAGCGATTTTTTTGGGAGAACTTGCAATTGACCGGCAAATTTCTTATACCTGTTTATAAGCGCTGGCGTGGTGGGGAACCGTGATCGGCGGAAATCATGTCTGATCACTCAAACTCTCAATCAAAAGGAGGATTTTCAAATGAAACGCGGAGTCACAACGACGTTGGGTGCGGTAATTGGTGTGGTGGCATTTATTGCGGTAACCGTGGACGCGGCGATCGTCAAGACTTTCCCGGATGATTTTCCGGGTGGAACTGCGATCTGGGACGCGATCTCCGACTTCCCGGATGGCGTCGCCGGCGACCCGAACATCCTCCAGATCAAACCGGGCACCTATGAGTTGAATGGTTTCGCTAATTTACGTGATGCCAAACACAACACCATCATCGGCATAGATCCACGCCCGACAATCAATGTGAACGTCAACGAGGGGTTCAAGGGCAACGCCAACAGCGAAGGGATACGGATCGAGAATCTCAAGCTGGAAGTGCAGAGTCCCATCGGCAGCGTATTCGAGGCCGGTTTCTCCGGGCTTTACCTGTACCTGGTGAACATCTTCGATCGCGCGGGTGCGTCTAAGGCGCTCGATCGCCCCGGGACAGTCGGCAGTCCCACGGTCACCATTGATCGCTGTGAGATCGCCTTTTTTGACACTGCCATCAGTAATCCCAGGCCGGGCACGGTGCTCAAAGGCAGCTTTGATATTCACGGCAACGGGGACGGTATCAGGACAACCAACAACGACCTCACCATCGATGGCACGCCAAGTGCACCGGGCGCCCCCGACGGCGTATTCCGCGGCAACGTGCAAGCGCTCTTTTTGAACAACTCGAGCGGCCACGTAGTGAAGAATACGTCGTTCTCCGCTAACGACACTGAGGGCATCTATGTGAGAGTCGCCGGAGCTGAGATAACTGGTAACCTTGTTGTCGGCAACCAGGGGACCGGCATACGAGTATTTGAAGGTTCCGGCGTCGGCACCGTCACCATCAGCGGCAACGAGGTGCTGGACAATGACACAGGCGGCGGTAAGGGCGGCATCGCGATCCGCGAGGCCCCGGGCACCATCGTAACGGATAACGTGGTTGGGAACAACCTGGGGAATGGCGGAATCTATGTTGAGTACAGATCCCACAATATGGTGATTGGCGGGAACGTGGTGTACGGCCAAAGGGCCACGACGACCAGTGGCGGCATCCACATTGAGGATTCTTCCGGTATGGAGGTCTTCGCAAACACGGTGTCTGACGATGGTGCAACGGGCATCCTGGTGCGTGGCGGCACCAGTCAGGCTGAAATTACCGACAGCATCATTATCAACAACAGCTCTGGCATCAAGACTTCAGGCAACCCCACCGTGACCTCGAACTTCAACGATCTTTTCGGCAACAGCAACAACTACGAGGGCGACGTCGTCGCTGGCGCCAATGACATCAGTGTCGATCCGGAGCTGGCCGTGAGTGAAGCAGACCCGTGTTTCCTGTATCTGTCCTGCGATACGCCGGCGGCAGTACTGACCGGTGCAAACGGGGGCGGCTTCCAAGGCGCGCGTGGGTTCTGCCCGGACTTGGGCGACGATGACGACGGCGATGGTCTTGCGGATGGCTGCGACAACTGCCCCGATGCAAGCAACCCGGGTCAGGAAGACTGCGACGGTGACGGCGAAGGCGATGCCTGCGACAGCACGTCTTGCCCGACAGCCCAGATACTCGATGCTGTATGCACGGCATTCACCGCCGTTGCGCCAACAAGCGTGGAGGGGTTGGAGGCCGATGTCCGGCAGATAATTGAAGGCTTGCTGGACGGTACCTGCTCGTCGACGACTATCGAAACTTGCGTCGCTGAGATCCTGTCACAGCTGTAACGTCAGATTAAGGCTGGAGCAACGGTCGGCCTCGACCGGAGCAAGTCGGGGTGTTGGCAAGACTGAAGAGGGGGCGCCCGTCGCGGCCGCCCCTCGCCAGGTTCTGATCCCGATCACGCTGGTCTGTCGCGGGGCGCCGTGCGGATCGGCGCCTCCGTCAGTTGGAAAAACCACACTGGGCAATGCCCGCGGGTTTCGGACGCCGGTCCCTTTGCCCGGGTGGAAGAACTTTCACCTGTTGCTTGCTCTCTGATTCCCGTTATGTTGTTGTTCAGACTAGGAAAATAATTCCTGTCATGTCGGAATGGAGAGCGACAAGGCACATGAACAGCCAGCAGATCGCTTTGGAACGACGTTTCTTCACCTTAATTGAGCTGTTGGTCGTAATCGCAATAATTGCCATTCTCGCGTCC
Organism: Lentisphaeria bacterium; assembly: GCA_003545375.1. Classification (GTDB taxonomy): domain Bacteria; phylum Verrucomicrobiota; class Lentisphaeria; order JABSQK01; family CAJWLW01; genus CAJWLW01. The sequence continues at coordinate 23,925 of DPYP01000270.1, read as the reverse complement.
ATGCTCCTGCCGGCGTTGCAAGGTGCGAAAGCAAAAGCCCATCAGGCTCTTTGCGCGAGCAACATGAGGCAGATTTCGTTCAACGTACGCCTTTACCTGGACGATAATGAGGCTTGGTTTCCTCAATTCTGGCCGCCGAGCTGGTTTGCTCGCCTGGTGTGGGATCCGCCTTATCGTATGGAAAAATCGCTTTCCACATGTCCGGGGAATCCGTGGACATGGTATAAGGCGAGCCAGCCGAACTCCAACGAAGACACAAATTATGCGTATAATCGGGCACTTGGCGCTGACGATGGCGCCGGCGGCCGATGGATTCGTGAGACGCGGCTGGTCAACCCTACCGAGACCTCGCTCTTAATCGATCATGCATCCACATATGGTATGGGCCCGGAGAACGCGGCCCAATTCAATGGTACCCATACCGCCTTGAACTGTGATTTTTTTAGTCTCGCGAGTGTGTTTAGTTCTACGCCGACTAATATCTGGTGGGGGCACGCCAATCGTGCAAACCTTCTGTTCTGTGACGGTCATGTGGCTGCTTTTACCGAGGCGACGGCAGATCCAGCCTGGTGGTGGCCGTACTGAATTATCAAGCGCGCTTTTAAGACGCCGCTGGGGAAAGCGGTACTGTACCCGTCGATAGCACGAGCACGGAGGCATCGCGGTACGTGAAAACGCATGAATAATCTAGGTTAACACCTTAAAGAGGTCCGCAAAAGATTCGTGCATATGGGGACATGGACCAGTCACAATTGCAATTGCCGGGCGTTGCCGGGCGTTGCCGGGGTGAAGAGTGTGCACCGTAATATTGCCGGTTTTTTTCTATCAGCCGTATTTGTCTGTGTTGCGGCAGCGGCCGACAACCTGGTTGAGAATCCAAGCTTTGAACAGGGCGAAACCGATCCCGTACCCGGTTGGACAAGCCCGGAGCAGATAATCCGGGACGCCAGCGAAGCGTTTCACGGTGGCCGCGCCCTGGCTGCTTCGAAACAGTATGTTTGCAGCAAACAGAGTTTGCCGAACATTGATGTCCGGGGGCGCAGATTCGAGCTTTCTTTTGTAACCCGGGCCGACCTCGATACGGCCGGGATGGTTTACGTTTACTTCCGTGATTCCGATGACCGCCGGCTGAAGGTCAGGAGGCAACTGCGTGACATCCCTCCCTATTGGCAGGAGCAATCCTTTCTCATCGAACCGCCGGTGGAGGCTCGTCGCCTGGAGTCCATCTATCTCTATCGCAAGGCTGAATCCGCCGGCAGCATCTGGTTCGATGCCTTTTCTTTCAGAGAACTGAATGAAGAAGCGGTCGATGGCCAGGGGAAACCGTCGATCGAAGCCGCAATCGTACACACAGCCCGTGGCATCGTCGCATTGGCATGGGACGGTGGTGGATTGGGAACACGAGCCCAAAGATTTCGTGTTGACATGAAACTGCACGGGGAGGCAAAGTGGCAGGCGATCACTGAGCCGGATTTGCAGAGGACGGGGCTGAGAATGGCCAATGTTGTAGCCCGAAAAACAGGGCAGCACCTATTCCGCTGTGTTGCCCTCGGCGAGTCCGGAGAAGCCTTCAGCGCAAGCGCCGAAGTCGCCGTTGCAGTGACCCATGCCGGCATCGCCAGACCAACGTCTGAACATCCCTATTTTCGTTCGACCCTGATTCCCGCTGAGCGGGGATTCGGCAACACGATCAACCTTCTGCGGGATCAGCCGATCCTTCTGTCCTTGAATTTTGCCGGGAAGCTCGAGCGGCTGACCAAGCCGCGTGTGGTGATCGAGCTGCCCGCCGGGGTGGAACTCCTCGAGCCTTCAGTGCCCTACACCTATGCAAGCATCATCGAAAAGGTGGACCGGGAAACCACGACGCGAAACGGGAATGCGTACACCCGCTACGTAATCCATCACAAAATCGTTGCCCTTTCAGAAAAGCCGCCATACCGGCACGCGTCGTCGATGTATTTCCTGTTGCGAGCGGGTCAGACAACGGGAACGCTGCCCGCCATGGTTTGGCATCTCGAGGATGCCGACAGAATATTTGCCGAGAAGTCCGTATCGATCAACGTCCTTCCCGCGATCCACGAATTTCCCACCACCCGAAGATTCAGGGTGCTCAGCTACAGTACGATGAATGCCAGCAAACTGACGACAGGCGCGCAGAACCTGTTGCTCGATGCCTTGGACCGCATCGGTGTCACCGATCAGGTCAGGACCTCGCCTTTGGCCAGAGATCACGGAGCCCGACGCCTATGGACACGCATCTGGAGTTTGAACGCGGCTAAGGGCGCCGATTTAGCGCCCGAGGTGTATGCCATCGACGAGAAAGGCGAGAGAAGCACACGGTATGTCTGCCCGTATCGGTTGGTCAATGTGACGGGACTCCTCGAGCAAGCCGTCGGTGATTTTTGGCTGCCGTATCTGACTGAACCGGGAATGAGCGAACCGATTGACGGCATGATTGTCGACTGGGAACCGCATGGGACTTCACGCCTCTGTTTCTGTCAGTTGTGTCGCAAAGATTTTGCCCGCCACAGCGGCATCGCCGGGACCGCACTGAAGCCCGACGTCATCCTCGAGCGCCACCGTGATGCCTGGGCACGGTTCCGCTGCTGGCAGCATGCCCAGGTGATCAGGTCCTGGGTGGGGATGATCAGAAAATACGCCCCGAGTATCGAAGTTTTCGTCACCTCGGCGGCTGTGTTGGACGATAGAGACCTCTATCATCATCCTGAACTGGGCGAGGAAGGCGAGTACTGGAAGATTTACCACCGGAAATTATCCGATATCAGGCTGTTTGATGAGCATGTTGATGCCCACGGGCCGATGATGTACGGCGCGGCGCCCAAGCAGTTCGACGCCATCGACCGCAGCGTCCACGCCGTGAAAAAGCCACTCATTCCCGTAGTGGCCAGCTATTACTACGAGGGCGGGGCGGCCTTTCCGGCCCGCATTTATCCTCCGAAAGATGTTGCCCTCAATATGCTTTCAGCAGCAACCGCCGGAGCGGCAGGCTGCGGTATCTATTGGGGCAGCGCGGTGCTCAGTGACGGTACGTACGCCTCTGAGGTCGCCCGGGCTGTTGCGGTCATTGCCCGCGTGGAAGATCTGCTGATTGACGGAAAACGATGTGATGGCAGGGCTACTGTGACCGGGCTGCCGCAACGCACGGAAACGGTCGAAATTGACGGCGAGGCACGCGAGGTCGGCGTGCCCGACTGGGAGGGCTTGCTCAGGGTCCGCTGTTTTTATCACAGTGCCAGTGAGACGCACGTCGTCGCGATTTTCAATTTCAGCCCTGATCTGGAGGCCTTTGTCAAGGTCAGCATTCCTTTTCTTCCCGTTGGAACTTACACAGTCTATGATGCTTCGACGCAGACCGCTTTGCTTTCAGGAGCCGACCGGCCGGGCTTCACCCGCGCGGAGCTGGACAATGGGTTGATCACCAGGGCGCCGGCGTACAATGCGACGTTCCTGGTCGTCTCGCCGGCGACGCGTTCTTTTCCCGTCCGCGATCGGCTTTCTCAGACTGAGGTGATTTCTCTTTACGATGAATACTGCAAGAGCGCCGACGGTGAAGCCGCGGTTTCTGCGGACGACGGCGACCTTTCCATCGGCTGGGGAAATGCCGACAGCAGCAACTTGCTGGATATCATGGTTTCGTCTTCGACGCACAAGGTCTGGATCAGGCATCAACGAGGCGGCAAAATTATCAGGTGGGCGCCTGAGAACGGCATGGACAACCTGCTGAGCTACGGACAAGACCAAGCCGCTGGGAGTGAAGGCGGCGGCATCGACCTGTTCTGGGCTCCGGCCACAGCGCACTGGACCGGTGAAGAGAATGCGCCGTACCAAATCGTCGCCAGCGAGGTCGCGGACAGTGTCGCAGCCATCACTCTCAGACGCACCCTGAAAATCGGCGATCTTGCCGGGCTGACGATCGACAAGACATACAGGATCGCCGGCAATGAGCCGACCATCAACGTGAGCGTAATATTCACCAATAACGGGGACCGCCCGGTGCCCTTCGCCTATTGGGTGCATTATGCCTTGTCTACGGAGAGCACCGGACCGCAATACCTCGTCCCGGTTGCCGAAGGTCTCCGGGAAATTGTGCCGGATCAGGCCGGGTTCAAGCACACATTCTTTCGCCGTCCGGGCGCTGCTTACACGGCCGGCAAAATGGGAAAGCTGGAGAAAGATAACCGGCGCGGCGAGCTTGCCGGTAACTGGACGGCGGCTTATTTTCCGGATTACAACAGCGCCTTGACCGGGCAGTTTGACACGAGCCGGGTGAACCAGGTGTACCTCTACGATGTCGGCACGTTGCGCACGCTCGAATGGATGTACGACGGTATTGCGCTGGGCCCCGGTGAGACCCGGACTGTGGGTTACGAGCTCCGCCACCTGGCCGATATTCAGCCGGGGGAAATAGCGGAGAGGCTGCAGCGCAGATGAACGCCAAACCATGCAATTTCATCTACGAAGAATTCGCTGAGGCCTGATTGATGCAAACGCCACATCTGAGATTTCCCCACCTGTTTAATCCAATCACGATCAAACATGTCACGCTCAGAAATCGGATTGCCATCAGCGCCCATATCGCGGGATGGTGGTTGACCGACGGCCTGCCCAACGAGGACTTCGCCGCCTATATCGAAGAACGTGCCAAAGGCGGGGTTGGGCTCTTTGTCATCGGCGCGACTGGAATAACGTATGATGCCGGCCCCAATTGGATACATAACACCTCGGATGCGATCATCCCTCGCTACCAGATGCTGGCAGAGGCCGGGCACCGTCACGGTACCAAAGTCTTCGCCCAACTCATTCACATCGGCGATGCAATCCCGGCGCCGCCCGGCGATCGGATCCGAGTCGGTATGAAGGCTCAGGTGGTCCCGCACGCTCACCAACGCCCCCGTCGCCCGGATCGAAACCCGGACGAGCTGCGCGAACTTTCCCGTAAGTTCGGAGAGGCTGCCGCACGTGCGATAGCCGGCGGCATTGATGGACTCGAACTGCATGCCCACGAAGGTTTTTATCATGCTCAATTCCTCAGTCCGATACGGAACCAGCGTACCGATGAATTCGGCGGGTCGCTGGTTAACCGTATGCGCTTCATCGTTGAAACCCTGCAGGCGATGCGCCAGGGGATCGGCGATGAAATACCCCTCGGCGTCCGCTTAAAGGCCCATGATCAGGAAGAAGGTGGGATGACGACAGCGGATTACGCGGAACTTGTCACGCGCCTCGAGGCGATGGGACTTGTAGACTACATCAGCCTGACCGCCGGTGATGGTGGTTTGCATCACGGGCCGATGCCACGTCCGGACGGGGAATGGCTTTCTCTGGTCAACAAGATCAAGGGCGCCACAGAGCTCCCCATCATGCACGCGGGGCGAATCACCACGCCTCAGATGGCTGAAGAGGCCGTAGCCTCTGGCATGCTCGATGTCGTGTGCATGACCAAGGCGCACATCGCCGATCCGCACTTCACGCGCAAAGTGCAGGAGGGTCGGCTCGAGGACATCCGTTACTGCACTCGCTGCCTGCAGAGTTGTATCGGAGACACAGAACGTATGAGTTGTGTCTACAACCCGGTGACCAGCCGGGAGCGGACGTGGGCAGTGCTTGAACCGGCGAAACGAAAGAAGCGGATTGTCATTGTCGGCGCCGGACCTGCCGGCATGGAAGCCGCACTAACTGCTCACTCACGAGGCCACGACGTCATCGTGTTCGATAAAAGTGATCAGGTCGGCGGCCAGGTGCACCTCGCTGCAAAGAGCCCGATGCGCCGACTGTTCATCCGCATTGCCGAGTTCTACCGACATCAGGTTGAGCGAATCGAAATCCCGCGCGACGGGGCGACGACAGGTGCGTTCGAGATTCGCCTTGCCAAGGAAGCCACTGTCGAAACCATCCGCGCCTTGGCGCCGGACGCCGTGATTGTCGCCACCGGGTCGAAGCCGAGGCGGGTACAAATCCCCGGTGGCCGTGAAACATGGACGGTGCCTGACGCCCTGACCCACGATCTTGACGGTATCCGCAAGGCGTTGGTCGTCGATCACACTGGGACGACGCAGGCGCTGATGCTGACCGACTATCTCTCCGATCGCGGCATCGATGTCGAATACATCACGCCGGGCGAACTTGTCGCAGGCGCAATCGAACGAATGACCCGCGAGGAAATGCTGTCGAGACTCAAAGAGCGGGGTGTACGGTTCAATGACGGAGAGAATCTGGTATATTGGGATGAGCAGACCGCGCTGATTCGGCACAACCGCTTTGTCGAGGAGCGAACCGTCGAAGCGATTGACACCGTCGTTATTTCCGCTGGAGCCGATCCAATCGACGAATTAGCGCTCGGCGTTCGCGGGATCGTCCCTGAAGTTTATACCATCGGCGATGCGAACACACCACGGACGGTGCATGAAGCGACCCTTCAAGGCGGACTCGTGGGACGAATGCTCTGATCGACCAAGCTTAATGAGTAAGCGAAGGGCCCGAACAAATGAATCCGAACAATGCGGAAGACCTGTACCTCCTGGCTTTCACGATCGAGGGCACCGGCGGCCTGTACAACGATGCGGTTTTTGTCGAGAAAACCCGGGTCTTGACAGGCGAGCAGGGCCGGCGTAGTCGCCACATTCACGGTACCCGGGCGCTGATCAGCGATATGGTTCCGGAAACGGAGCTGAGGACGGCAAACGAGCGAATCCAGGCTGAGGCCATGCGACTCGGCCTGATGAACGCGATCTGGGACCGCAGGACATACTACGGGCTGAACTATCCTGACAGTGCGCTGACCGTGCAGAACATGTACGAGCGCAGGATTTCTGCCGAGGATTTGCGCCGGTGGAACATCGGCCTGATGGCAGAATTTGTTCTCAACAATCATCAGCTTTACGGACTCGAGGTCACTGACTGGTGCAGGGAACACAAGATCGATGTTACGGAATTCATCAAGACCAGGGTGTGCCGGCTTCTCGAACTGGAAAAGGAAACAGGCAATCACCTGGTGTGGGGCCTTGGCGATTGTTCGCAGAGCATGGCGTGCAATTGGCCCGAGGCATTCAAGTCGCGCCGGGAAGCCTGCAGTTATTACCGGAATATGCGGACCTCATTCTTCTGCCGTCAGCTTGAACGCACCCCGTTCGAGTCCTATGCGGAGTATGAGAAGGCACTTCAAACAGGCTGGCTGCCACCGCGAAACCGCTGCCTGAGCCCGGCGGAAAAGAAGATCGCGCGTCGCATTCCGGCCTATCCGCCGGATTACATTCGAAAAGTACTCGGGGAGGACCCGCGCCAGCACAACATCGTCTGCTCGACGGCGAACATATTCGACATCCATTATCACTTTGAATGGGGCAACAGCCTGGTATGCCATAACGACACCCACTCGCACGTGAGTCTTCAAGTTGCCCACGCATTTCTGCGCGGAGCGGCCAGGCAGTACGACGGGTTCTGGGGTTACTATGATGAACTCTCCGAACTGTTCGTCTACAAGCACCGCAATGGCCGCTATGCGATGATCGACATCAATGATTCCAACTGGAACGCGAAGATGGAATGGCAGGGCGGGTTGTCTGCTGAGATACAGTTGAATCGATGGATTGCAGGCTACATGGCCGGCGCCAACACGATCACGAACCAGAAGACGTGCCGGACAACGTGGAGTCTCCCGGCGCTGCCGCAGTTTAAACTGACCCCGATGGGTAAAGCGCTGAAACAGTTCGCCGATTTCTCGCTGCGTCGGCATCGCGACCGCGGCAAGACCATCGTGCCGATGGCATTGATGCTTGAGCACGACCACGGCTGGAATCCGGTCCGCTTCGGCTGGCGCGGCAGGGACAGTGATCGATGGCATTTCGACCCCCAGGGTGAGGCACGATTCCAGGCCAAGCGACCATGGATAGGTGAAGAAGTCGTCTGGGCCTGCATGCCTTTCGAAGAGGGGGACTACATGCTGGAGAACTTCTTCGAGGCCGCCTTTCCCGGGTTCCGGGAACGAATGCGTGATGACTACCCCTGGGCCACCGCGGCCGAATACATAGAGCTGTGCCAGAGCGGCTTTGATACGCGGCCCTACCAACACAAGATGCTGACTTCCAGCACTTGGGGCGACCACTTTGACGTCATCCTGGATAACTGCCCGCAGGACGTCATCGCCAGTTATCCGGTTGTGATGCTCCTTGGACGCGTGAAGATGACGAGAAAGCGGTTTGCCGTGCTCCGCGGTTATGCAGAGGGTGGCGGGACGCTCATCATCAACGCCAGGCAGTTGGGGTTCCGGAACGACGACCTCGAACGCTTTACCGGCGTGAAACTGACAACAGAAGAGAAAGCCGCGACAACATCAACATGCCGCGAGTGCGGCGCCCGCTACGAGGAAGGCGTCTACCGGTACCAAAGAGTCGAGGCGGCAACAGCGTCAGTGCTTGCGGACAACGAGTACGGTGATCCGCTCATCACGGCCAATGCGGTGGGCAAGGGCAAAGTGATGCTCACCCTGCCCGACTTTCTCCACGACAATAACAGAAGCAAACTGCTCGAGATCGGCAAGGACTGCGTTGGCCATGTAATGGCCCGGCATCTTCCTGTCGAGATCACCGGACCCCCGATAGAATACATCGTCAACGAGCTCGGCGGCGGGAGCTGTGTCGTTACGCTCGTAAACAGCAGCGAAAAGGACTGGACCGGGACGGTATTATTCCGGCAGCCAAAGGCAAGCCGTACAACCGTGCGGGAGTGGTGGAAAGAAAAGACAATGCCATTTGAGGCCAACGAAAAAGACTGCACCACCCGGATAAGAGTTCCGAAATTCGGATCGCGCATGATCGAGTTCGTGGTTTCCCGATGAGGACGGCCGCGTGTAGAATCAAGATCTCGGTGAATGAAAGGAGACTGCGAGAAATGAATCGCCTATTGATCCTGACCGGATTTCTTGCCTTCACCGTGGCAAGCGTCTATGCAGTCACCTCGACCTATCCGGATGACTTCCCCGACAAGGGGATGGCGCAGACCCTCGAGGACATTCCGGATGGCACAATCGCTGATCCAACCGTTCTCGAGATCAGGTCGGACGACTACGATCTGACCAAGTTCGTGAATTTGCGCGGCAAGAAACATATCACGGTCAGAGGCATAGACGGGCGGCCGACGCTTCACGTAAAGACCAAAGGCTCCGGCGGCAACGAGGTGTTTTTGCCGGCCGGATGTGAAGGGGTGCGGTTTGAAAATCTGCGGATCGAGGTGGAGGCGAGCGGTGTGAGGAACCTGTTCGAGGGCGCCAAAGGACTCACACTCTATCGCGTCGACATGTTGAATGAAGCGGATGCGAAGACCGCTGTCCAGAGAGGTGCGGCCATCGAGGACTGTAATATCGAAGGGTTTGAACATGCGACCTGGCCGCCGCCGGTGGATCTGTTCGGTCCGTTTGATGGCGTTGTCTTTGCGGATGCAAATGCCAATGGCACTCAGGACCCGGGCGAAAAGGGGATCAGCGGAGTTCAGGTCAACCATGGCCCGGACATCACGTTCACGGACTCCCGGGGTCGCTACGAACTGCCGCAGGGCCCTCGTGACTTCGTATTTATTACCAGGCCATCGGGTTATCGGCCCACAGGACCGTTTTACTATTTCCTGGCTGAGCAGGACCAGCAGCGGTCCCGTTATGATTTTGCCCTGGTCAAAGATCCGGATGCCCCCGTCGATGACGTAACTTTTGTTCAGATGAGCGATACGCATTGCTACATCGATGACGCCTGGACGGAAAACTGGCGGATGCTTGTTGAGGAGTTGAATGCTCTGGAAACGGACACCGCCTTCATCATGGATACCGGAGACGTGGTGGACCCGACTCGCAACAACGCTCCGGAGTACGCGCTTTTCACTCAAGAGATAGCTGGTTTCAAAACGCCGTTCCTGATGGTACCGGGTAATCACGATCCGGACCATTCGAATAAGGAGGACAGATGGTCCAATTACAAAAAATATTGCGGGGTGATGGATTATTCATTTGATTTTGGCGCGTATCATTTCATTGCTGTGAACGATTACATGTTCAGCGACGAGGCGTTCGCGACATGGCTGAAGAAGGATCTCGAGATCAATCAGGACAAGTATGTGATTTTCTTTCTGCATCATCCGATGGCGGCGCGTATCAAAGGCGAATTTGACAATATTGTCGGGATTGACAGGTATCCGAAAATTATCGCTGCGTTCGCCGGCCACTGGCATGCAACTCACCGCTTCATGTACAAAGGCGTTTCGTTCATCGAGACGCAGAGTGTGCCTTGGGGCGGCGGTGACGGGACACCCGCCGGATATAGGATTGTGTTTCTCGAGGACGGAAAAGTCACCACCAAGATTCGCTACGCCGGTGTCAAGGAGCACATGGCCATTGTGTTTCCTGACGCCGCGACACCGGTGGAACCGGGGCGAGTCCGGATATTGGTGAACGTCTATGACAGCTCGGCTGAACTTGCCAAGGTGGCGTATTCTGTTGACGGCGGGGAGGAGTCTCTGATGGCGCCGGTCGGCGACTGGAGCTGGGTCGCGACGACTCCCGTTGCACCGGAACAGGGCCAGCATAGTCTGGAGGTCAGAGCAACCAGCAAAGGCGGTAGAAGCTGGAAGAGAAAGAGCACCTTTCGTGTCGCCGGCAAGGAATATGCCGCACCGCAGACGCGAAGTGAGTGGCCTTGCTTTCAAGGCAACGTACGTCACACCGGGATCGCGGAAGACAAGGTGACTGCGCCGCTCAGGTTGGCCTGGTTTCATAACACCGGCGGTCAACTGCGGGTTGGCTCTCCAGTTGTAGCAGACGGCATGGTCTTTGCCGGTGTCGATGACAGTGCCAACAATCGGGAATCCGGCGTCGTCGCGGTAGATGCGGCAACCGGTAAACGATTATGGAAGGTAGCGGCGGATTCGCCGGTCAAGGCGACCCCGGCACTTGGCAACGGACGGGTCGTATTTATCTCCTATTTGGGGACCGTGTATTGTGTCGAGTCAAGGACGGGCGACATCGCCTGGAAGTACAATCTGGGAGACGGGACAGAACCGCTCGGTGGACGGTCACCAATTGTCGTAGATGGTGTTGCATACGTCGGCGCCGTCAATGGTCCACTGACACCGATAGCAGGCCCGACCTTCATCGCTGTAGAATTGAGCACCGGGAGGATAAAATGGAAAACAAGCATACCAGACACCCGCGACATCGCCCATCACGGTTACCTGGCTACCGGCTATAAGGACGGACAACTGTATCTTGCTGAGTCAAAGCGCGGACTGTACGTGTTGGACGCGAGCAACGGCGAAATCATTTGGGCCGGCAAAGATCTCGTTGGATCCAGCACGTCCACCGGAATCACGATTGGCGATAAGCTCTGCTTCATGGGAAATCTGAGCGGCTCCTTATTCGCCGTCGATCCCGCGGCACGCAAGAGACAATGGAAATTGAACCTGTGGCTTGGCGATGAATATCGCCCTTTGCACTCGACCCCGGCCTATCTTGAGTCAACCCTTTACATCGGAACCCATTATGGGACATTGACCGCACTCAACGTGCAGAGCCATGAGAAAATTTGGGAATTTCACACGCAGCCAGCTCTGGTGAATCCTTCACATAGAATACCATTTGCACAAGAGCATGGACCGGTTCTGTCGTCTCCGGTGATCTCAGGAGAACTCGTATACTTCGGTTCGGTGGATGGCTGGTTCTATGCCGTCAGTCGCGCCACCGGAAAAGAAATCTGGAAGTACCGGATAGGCAGTCCGATCATGACCTCGGCAGCCGTTTCCGGCAATACTGTTTTCGTCGGGGCATTGGACGGAAACCTGTACGCCTTCACCCGCCAGGAAACGGGGAGATTACAGTGACGCATTTCGCCGAGCCGTGATCTTTACTTACACACCGGGATCCGAGGGCGAGCTCTATGAAAGCCTGTCCGGACAGCAACGCGAGCTGGCAGAGAAATGGAATCGGGAACAGGCGGCTGGGGAATCAAATGAGCTTTGAAAAGAGACCATGGTGATGCGCGTACTCATCACGGGAGCAGCCGGCTTCCCGGGCAGTTCGGTTTGCAGGCAAATGTCGGCGCGAGGGCATGGGAGGAATGAAAAACATACTTCCCATACTTCCCATATTTCCCATTGCCTTCCATGATCATGATGCCAGTTGGATTGTGGCTTTGCCGCCGTCGAAAAGGAGGCAAAATGCATCGGGCGTTGACAGCCTCTGAATCGATGCCATGGTGAGAAAGCTTCTCAACCCCCCTGTAGGTAATTGTCATGACAGCCCCTGTACGATTGGGCGTTATCGGATGCGGCGTTATTGGCCAGTACCATATGCGAGCGGCCGTTGGCGACGATTTCATTGAACTTGCCGCCGTGGCTGATTTTCGCCCGGAACCCCGGCAGGCCGCGGCCGATGAATTCGGTGTCCCGCGCACCTATGCTGACGGTCTCGAACTTCTAGCCGCGACACCGTGGAACATCGCGTCTGGCGAACCGGTCAGTCTTCTGCATCATCCGGGTCGAGAGCATTCCTGCAATCGTCACAACCGACGAGATCGTGGCGATACCGGGTATTGCCGAGCAGATTGACGATGGAGCGGAACTGATCCTTGAAGGCGGGGACATCTTATTTCTTCGGCAGGGAGCAGACGATGTACCTGGAAAATTTCGAAAAGCACTGTCGAGAAGGTAAATCAATATCATGCGACGACTGAATGTCCTTTTCCTGCCGAAGCCGGCATCGGCTGCGGAAAAAGGCGCTGCGGTGGCGGCCGCAATTGGTGATCGCCACAAGCTCAGCGTCTTCGATGCGGACCAACCTGTAGCACCCCAGTTTGCCGGTATCGAAGCAGTAATTGATACCGGTGGGTCCATGGGCACCCGGGAAATGATGGATGCCGCTGTGGATACGCGATTGTGGATCGTCATGGGCCACGGGCTGGACGATGTGGATGTGGGTTATATGAAGTCGAAGGGGTTTCTGGTCGTCAATTGTCCGGGACACCTCACCAGCACACCGTTGGCGGAATCCGCCATGATGTTCATCCTTATGCTGGCGCATCGCTTCCAGGCAGCGAACCGGAACTTCCGGGACGGCCTGCAGTATCAGCCGACAGGCATCGAACTGACGGACAAAGTTCTTGGACTAATCGGGTTCGGCGCCAGCGCCCAAGCCCTGACACGTCGGGCCAGGACCTTCGGGATGCGCATTCATGCCATCGACATTCGACAGATCGAGTCAGAGATTCTCGATGAGCTGCAACCGGAATTCATCGGTTTTCCCGACGACCTGGACCAGGTTGTCGCGACCGCCGATTTCCTTTCGGTCAACCTGCACCTGACCGCCGAGACCCGTCACACGGTCGATGCCCGTCGCATCGGCCTGATGAAACCCGGCGCCTGCATCATCAATGTCGCGCGTGGCGCCCTGGTGGATGAGGATGCCATGTACGATGCCTTGGTCAACGGCCGACTGGGGGGCGCCGGACTCGATGTCTTCGCCCGGGAACCGGCGGATCCGTCGCTGCCGGTTTATCAACTGCCGAATGTCGTTGTGACCCCTCACACGGCGGGGTGCACGGACGGCACCACACAGCGGCGGGCGAAGGCGTGTGCCGACAATATCGATCGCTTCGCACAGGGGCTGGACCTGCTTTACCGGGTGGATTGAGAGTGGGCCACAATAATTGGCTGGAAATCGATGTTTGCTCGAGGAATAAGGAGTTAACCGTATGATATCGACAGAAGAAGCACGAGCCCAGGGACGCAAGGCTGCCGAAAAAGCCTGTGACGGGAACAGGGCTGGCGGCGACGTTTGGCGAAAAATGAAGAATTTGTTCAAGTGGGCGACGACCAGTTACCCGGCCCTTGCAGGCCTCGACCTGAAGAAAATGATGCTCGAGTTCTCCGAGAAACGGATGAATGACGACCTGGATCTCGCCAGGTACCCTGAATGCCGCGGCTTGCGCGAGGCTGTCGAAGCCCGGCGCCGAGGTTTCGCGGAGATCATCGACGAGCCCATTGCGGCTGCCATTGAATTTGACTGGAACTGGTTCTGCTCCCGCCGGCTCTCCACCCGGTTCGTCAGCGTGCTGCCGCCAGAGTCGAAGTGCACCTCGTTCTGGTTCAGCGACAGCAAGGAGGGGGGGGCGGTTCAAGGCGACAATGGCGATGACGTCACTTTCTTTTATGAGGATGGCTTTGCCCCGCCTCCCGAGACTGGACCGAGTGAGACACGTTTCACGAAGGTCACGCAGATAGGCTGTGTGTCGTCGGCTGTCTTGTGCGACGAGGAGCCCGAGAGCCTCTTTCCCGTCGAGCTCGACTGGGTCAGGCCGGATTTCACCGATCTGACCGAATTCATCGCCTTCATGGAGCGCTATCGCGAGTTCTGGGGTCCCGGCAATTACCTCTTCATTGACCCCGATATGAACCTGGCCGCCGTCGAAAAGGCCAATATCCGCATGGGGGTCCGCTACTCCCGCGGCTGGGCTGCCATCACCGCCTGTGCCTATCTCATCCCCGAAATGAATGACTTCCATCACGAACGGGCCAGGCGTTCCTTTGAGGCCCGAGGCTGGGGCGAGGACAATCCCGATGCCGCTTTCTGGGCCGGTGCCGAAAAGCGGTATCACCGGCTTCTCGAGCTTGTCGAGAAAGAGTACGAACGCGGCGCCACAGTCCTTGGCGCGGCCCAGATCGCCCTCGACCACGCGGTGCCCTTTCCCGATCGTATCTGTCTCGAAGGCCAGAAGGGCCATCCCGATCTGCTCTATGCCAACTGGACGATCGTTTCAAGCGCCGCCTGTATCTCCGGACCCAATCGCCGCGAACTCTATTGGGTCATCGACCCGACGAACCCGCAGCCGATCTACACGACACCGTGCCACGTGATCCCCGGCGAGGGGCTCGAGGCGCGCCGGGCCGAATGGGAACAGGAAGTCGCGCAAGCCGGTGAAATTGGCCTGAACCCGCCGCCATACGAAAAAGAATGTTGTGAACAAAACCCCTGACGAATCGCGCCTTTTACCCATCGACACCGCCCACGGGCAATGAGGCAGCTCGACGCACGCCGTTTGCCCAGGGTAAAGGTTCAAAAGCATTTTACGCTTATTGAACTTTTAGTGGTGATGGCGGTGTTGACAAACCTGTGCACACCAACGTACCGTTGACGGTTTTCGTGGTGCAACCCGGCCGAACCGATCGCCTGCGGCTCTACCGTGGCTCAGGGAACTCAGTGTAGGCGCTGTAACGGCCGTCGATGTCGTCACCGACATGACGCTGACCACTGGGCGTCTCCGCTGCCGGCTCGATTATCGCCGCCGGCTCTGATGCTTCCGCCATGCGTGCCAGGAGCCGCTCGCGGAGATCCGCCCGCACTTGCCGATGGGCCGCGGATGTCACAAGATTGCACAGCTCGTACGGGTCCGACTGCAGATCGTAGAGAAACTCTTCGACGTATCGCCCTGCACTGGCTGAGCTGCCGGTTTCCTCAGGTGCATCAACACTGTATTTCCAGCGTGCCGTGCGGATACAGCGGGCACACTGCGATTCACTGATCTGAACAAACGCCTCGGTCGGCCACGCGTCATTCTCGCCCCGGGTCAGCGGCAGGATGGAACGGCCTTCCATCTGTTCCGGTATTGCCAGTCCCGCCGCATCGATCAGCGTTGGTGGCAGGTCGATGAGGCTGACCATCTCCCGGATGCGGCCGCCACCCTCGAAACCGGGACCGCACAGGGCCGTTGGCACACGAATACTGCTCTCGTGGCAGGAGCGCTTGTACTCACTGTTCCGTGTCTTGAAGTGACAACCGTGGTCACTGGTAAAGAGAACAATCGTGTCCTCATCAAGCCGCAGGCTGATCAGCGTATCAAGCAGCCGACCCAGAGCCTCGTCAAGGCGTTTGCACATGCCGTAGTATCCGGCAATATGCTGGTGCGTTGTGCCGCCGAGCGCCTGCAGGTCGGGCGGGATCCAACCCGAGGTATATGCCTCGCGATAGCCAATCGGCGGCGGATAGTCGTCGTTGTGATTTTGAAAATGCGGTTCGATGTAGGAGAGAAACAGGAAAAACGGGTCTTCTGCATGACCGTCGATATACCGGATCGCAGCGTCCGTAAGGGCATCGACACGGTAGCCGGGCAGTTGGACTGCATTGCCGTCATTGTCATACATTTCGGTTTGATAGGCATTGGAGGTGAACTCAAGCACGTTGGATGCCAGCCAGTAATCATATCCGCCGCGGTGCTCGGGGGCGACGGCGCCGCCTCTCTCCGGGGCCAGATGCCATTTGCCGATGTAACCCGTCTGATAGCCGCCACCGCCGAATACCTGTGCCATGGTCGTCAGGTCGGGGTTGAGCGGGATTGCGTTGGTGACACTGCCGGTATTGGTGGCGTACATCCCGGTCTGCAGGCAGGACCGGGCCGGGCCGCACACAGGCTGGCAGGTGAACGAGTTGTAAACATGCGTGCCCTCACAGGCGATGCGGTCGAAATTTGGTGTCAACCCCATCGGGTTGCCGTGTACGCCGGTAGTATCCCAGCGCTGTTGATCGGTGAAAAAGACAATCACGTTGGGCTGTCTGGCCATAACATGTTCCTCTGTGCGGCAGTAAAATAAACAGGGTGGATGACAGGGCTTCAGGCCCGTGACATGACGGGCATGAGAACCGTTTGGCACGGGCGGCCACGAGCCGCAGGCGGCGGGGTTCAGGGGGTTGGTTGGGGCCGTTTCGATTCCCGGTGTTCCCAGAATCTTAGCATAAAGCATGACAACTTCAACCAATCCGATCCCCGGACAAGTTGACAGTACAGGTGTGGTCCAAGTGCCCTGCAGTCCGCCTCCGCTCCCGAAGTCAGCAGCCACATCATGACGGGTCGATCGCCTGTCTCTATCGCCGTCATCACCGAGCAATCTTCAATGAACACATCGGGATGTTATATTGCAGGGCGAGAAAGAGAGTCAGTCAGAAGGGTCCTCAGTGTTACCCTGAAAGGAACCGAGCCAGATCAATGAACAACCCACCGACCTACCGTTCGTGGCAGCCGGGCGATGACGACATGCTCATGCCGTTAATCGAGAAGAGCGGGTTCCTGCCGGACATCGAGTGGTATCGCGACAAATTCGAAGACGCCGGCGTGATGCCCGAGGGCATCCTGCTGGCGCTTTGTGACGGGGCGCTCGCCGGGCATCTGATGTGTTACGATCGTCGCCTCATGATTGGCGACCGGCAACGCCGCATCGGCGGCCTCGGGCTGGTCTACGTTGAAAACACCTGCCGCGGGCTCGGCATTGGCAAGACGCTCACCCGGCAGGCAATCGCCTATCATCGTGAGCGTGGCAATCATGCGGTGATGCTTTTCACCCTCACGACCCTGCTGCCGGCGTATCCGATGTATCAAAAGGAGGGATTCGATACGGTCGTCGTTCGCGAGACGTACCGCCGACAGCTCACGCCGGTCGGGGGACCCGACCCCCCATTCCGTGCCTATGCGCCCGGTGATCGCGACCGAGCCCGGCGCATGGTTCACGATTACGCGATCCTGCAAACCGGCTACACAATGGAATACATCGAGGCTTTCCCTTCGGCGGACATCGCGGCAGGGCTGCGGGTCGTCGAAATCGACGGCCGGTTGAGCGGCCTTTACCGGCGCAGCGGCACCGGCGCGGAAGTCCGCATCTCGAACCTGGCGTTTGTTGAACCGATCACCGCCGCCGGCATGCTCGAGATGATCATCGCCGACCTGGCACAAACAGAATTCTCGACTGTCGAAATCTGGGTGAACAACGGACACGTGTTGAGGCCGGTACTGATCAAAAGCGGCTTTGTCGAGGGTGAACCCGACCCCGGCGTCCTGATGATGAAACCTTTGCAGGACAACAAAATTTTTCCGACCGACGCCCACATAGAGATGGAATGCTGCAAGTTGTGGTAAGCGTGGAGCGACCAAGCTATACTGAAGAGACAAATTACCAGGAGACCCCTGTGGCAATCAACAACAAAACGCTGAAGTGCTGCCTGCAGTTCTGTGCGATGGGCCTGATGTCCGCGGCCTTGTTTACTGCAAATACGGCATCGGGACTGTCGCTTGTCGAGGATGGCAAAGCAGTTGCCACAATTGTTATCCCCGAACCGAACGATTCGGATCCCCACGACAAGTGGTGGATTCTGGGCATGCCGCTGGGCTATCTCAAGGATTATGTCAGGAAAGCGACCGGCGCGGAATTGAAAGTCGTGACGGAAGGGCAGCCCCTGCCGGACGGCGCCCTGATTTCAGTCGGTCATACGAACCTCGCCCGAAAAGCCGGGATCACGACCGATGACCTGAAACTGGACAGCTGCAAGCTGATCGTCAAGGACCGGACATTGTTCCTGATCGGTCGCGACGGGATCGTGAACAAGCCGTACACACCACGCGGCACGGCCCGCGCGGTCGTCACATTTCTCGAGACGTACCTTGGTGTGAGATGGCTGATTCCATCCTGGGACACGGATTTTCCGGAAGGCGAATTCGTGCCGCAAACAACTGCTCTCGCGGTGCCCGATGACCTGCAACGCACGGTTGTTTCCAAATTCGCATACGTCTACAAGGAGACCGAACCATACTTCAATCCGGGCAGTCCGGCATATGTCGCCAACAACTCGAACACCTCGATCAAGATATGGACCGTTGGCGGTCATTCCTGGGATGTCTGGGTGCCGGTCGAGAAGTACTACAAAGACCATCCGGAATACTTTGCGCTCATCGACGGCAAACGCTCGGACAACGCCCTCAACCACCTCTGCCCGTCGAATCCCGAGGTGCGCAACATTATGCTGCGAGAAATTCGCAAACTCTTCGACGAGGGGTACGACTGGGTGCAGCTCGGCCAGAGTGACGGTGTCAGCTATCGCAATGTCTGCCAGTGCGAGGAATGCGAGAAACTCGACACATTTTCGGAGATGGGCAAAAGCAATTTTCCACTGGCAAAACTCAAAGAGCATCCTTGCGAACGCATTCTCCTGGCGCACAAATGGATCGTGGACGAATGCCGGAAATCGCATCCCGACAAGACAGTGCATCTCTTGGTCTACCAGCCGACGCGAATGCCTTCGAAAATATTCGACACCTTCGGCGACAATGTCATTGCAGAAAATGCCATCGGCAATTTCAAGATGTTCAAGTATGTGAACGAAGCCTGGAAAGGCAAAGTTCGTGGCTTCACCGCATACATCTACTGGGAGACCACCCGGATCAAGCCGCTGGGCATTCTGACCAAACTTACGCCGTCGTCGGCTGCCGATCAGATCCGCTATTTCCATGAAAACAATGTCGTGGGCATCTATTACTGCGGCGGCCGGTTCGGCCGCAACTGGGGGCTCTGGGGCCCGGTGTACTACACGTTGAGCCGGTTGATGGGCGACCCCGATCGTGATCCGGATGCCATGGTCAGCGAGTATTGCGAAGGTGTCTACGGCGAAACCGGCGACATCATGAAGTCGTTCTTTGACCTGCTCTATAATCGCATGGACGGGATCCAGGTCAACCAGGACAAGATCGCGATGAAGGATCATTTCCTGGCCTACTATCCGCCCTGGGTTGTCTGGGAACTCGAGCAGCTGTTGGTGAAAGCCGAGCAGACCGCGACAACCTCGAAAAGCAAACACTGGTTGAAATTCACCCGCGACTATTTCGACTACATGAAAACCGTCTCGAATATGTTCGCATCCGAAAAAAACTATCAGGCAAACCCGAACCGGGCGAATCTGCTGATAGTCAAGGAAAGCGTTGATGCATTCGAAGACTATCGGACGCGAATAATCGCCTACTCAAGCGAGATGAAATACAACGGTCGCAACCGCCCGGGATACACCCTGTTGAATCAATACCTGATGAGCGATTATAATAAGCTGCATACTGAAAACGTCCGCGGAACACCCGCGGCACTCGGCTGGATTATCGAGCCGCTGAATTGGGATTTCGACAAGTTGCTGGCTGCAACGCCGTGAGCAGTAATCAAACGCGCGTTCCCGATGAGCCATCGACGGCAGCCGCTCTGACCGACAATTTCCAGGAGCCGCCCGCCTGGTTTCGCGCCAAGCCGTTCTGGGCCTGGAACACCAGGCTCGACGAGGCTGAGCTGCGTCGCCAGATTCGCATATTCAAGGAGATGGGATTCGGCGGCTTCTTCATGCACGCCCGCGTCGGCCTCGATACCCCCTATCTCGGCAGCGAATGGTTCGACCTCGTCCGGGCGTGCATCGACGAAGCGCAGAAGACCGGCACCGAAGCCTGGCTGTATGACGAAGATCGCTGGCCTTCCGGCGCCGCCGGCGGCCTGGCTACAGCAGACCCGAAGTACGGCATGCGCACCCTCTGGGTCAGCCGTTGCCGGCGCGACGACAACTACGAGTGGCCGCAGGACGGTGACGCCGCCTATCTTTTTGCCGCGGTTTTCGATGACGACAAACTCGTTTCGTATGAACCGGTTTCCAGCGCCGCAGATCTTGCCGCGCAGCCACTCGGCACCGAGCTCATCGAGTTCGTCCTCAAACCCGCGCCCTGCCGCCGGCGCTCCTGGTTCAACAACAGGAGCTACCTCGATACCCTCAGCGAAGAAGCCGTCGGCAAGTTCATCGAAGTGACGCACGAGAAATACCGGCAGGAAGTCGGTGAGCATTTCGGCAAAACCGTTCCCGGAATTTTTACCGACGAACCGAACCACGGCGGGATGTTTCGAAACGTCTGGGCCGTCGATGGCTGCCTGCCGTGGACTGCGGGCCTGCCGCGGCGTTTTCAGGAGATGTTCGGTTATGACGTGATCGCGCGTCTGCCGGAACTGGCCTATGATCCGGCCGACGGTGGCAGGCCATATGGCCAGGTGCGATATCACTATTGCCGCTGCAAGGCACGTATGTTTGCGCAGGCTTTCGCAAAAACGATCGGCGAGTGGTGCAACGACAACAACCTGTTTCTGACCGGCCATGTCCAGGAGGAACGGCCGATCAGCAACAACATTTCAATGTGCGGTTCGACCATGCAGTTCTACTCGCACATGCAGTTGCCGGGCATCGACATTGTACGCCGCTTTCGCATGGAGTTTCTGATCCCCAAGCAGTGCGCGTCGGTGGCGCGACAGATGGGGTGCAAGTGGGTGCTTTCCGAAATGTACGGGGCCACGGGTTGGCCGACGACCTTTGAAATCTACAAACACAACGGCGACTGGCAGACGGTCCTCGGCATTACCATGCGCTGTCCGCATGTGTCCTGGTACTCGATGGCCGGAGAGGCGAAACGGGACTATCCCGCCAGTATCCATTTCCAATCGCCCTGGTGGCGCCAGTACCGGCATTTGGAAACCTATTTCTCACGCCTCCACGTTGTCCTCGGCGCCGGCGATCCGGTTTGCGATCTCGCGGTCATTCACCCGGTCGAAAGCTACTACGTGCTCATCAACGCCGGTTGGGTCGACGACACGATCGAGCC
>DPYP01000270.1:1443-2048 GCA_003545375.1 Lentisphaeria bacterium | reverse complement strand
TGGCTGACCGGTCGCCACCTCGATTTCGACTTCGCTGATGAAGAGCTGATCGCCGACTTTGACGCGAAAACCGGCGAGGATGAACGCGGGGTCTACCTGCAAATCGGCCGCATGCAATACCGCGCCGTCCTGGTACCCCAGTTGCTGACGCTGCGGCGCTCCACACTCGACCTCCTCGAGCAGTTCTCGCAGCTCGGCGGCCAGGTTGTTTTCATTGGCAAACCGCCCGGACTCGTCGATGCCCTGGACTCGAACGAGGCCAGTGACTTTGCCCGGGACAAGACCGTTCCGTTCGATTCAGAAGCCGTTGCCGCCGCCCTCGAGGACAAGGCGCGATCTGTCAGCATACGGGATGCCGCCGGCAATGAGGCAACCGACATCCTCTGCCAACTCCGCCGCATCGGCAACGACCTGACGCTGTTCCTGGTCAATAACAGTCGCGAGTGCGCACACGACTCGCTGCGCGTTCGCATCGATGCCGTGCCGGACAGCGATTCCCATGTTCAGCGCTGGGATCCAGTCACTGGCGAACGCCTTGCGTATCCGGGCAGGGTAACCGCCGGCGCGGTTGAATTCGATGTTGACCTGCCGCGCAGCGGCTCGGC
>DPYP01000270.1:0-1057 GCA_003545375.1 Lentisphaeria bacterium | reverse complement strand
CCGGCATTGAAACTTGATCCGGGTAAGTGGGCGTTCGCGCTCGATGATCACAACGTCCTGGTCCTCGACCGGCCCGACTGCCACGCGACGGCCGATGGGATGAAGGCATTCCGCCGTCGCAAGATGGAGATCCTGGAACTCGATAACGAGCTGCACGACTATCTCGATATTCCACATCGCGGCGGTGCCATGGTACAGCCCTGGGTAGATCGCGACCAGCCGCTGGGCCCGACAGCAGAGACGACCCTTGCCTACAGTTTCAATGTCAGGTCGCTGCCGACCATGCCCGTACTGCTGGCAGTAGAGCAACCGGAGCGCTGGGCGATCGAGCTCAACGGCAGGCCGCTCTTCACCACCATGATAACCGGCTGGTGGGTGGATCCCGCGATCAAGACCATCACCATTGACCCGGCACAATTCCGGCGTGGCAGGAATACATTGTCATTGAAGGGGCAGTTCGATCGGCTCACGGACCTCGAGATTGTCTATTTGCTCGGACAGTTCGGGGTGCGGGTCGATGGCGGGAAGGCCGCAATGACCCGGCTGCCGGCCAGGTTGACCCTTGGCAGCTGGCTGCCACAGGGGCTGCCGTTTTATGCCGGCGGCGTCGTTTACCGCACGACTTTCCGGCACCAGAAGACAGACGGCCGCCGGTACTTGCTGAAGCTCCCGGGCTGCAATGCTACGGTGATGGAAATGTCGTTGAACAACGCTGAACCGGTGATCATTGCCTTTCCCGATTTTGAGCTGGACATCACCGAGCAGTTGCAGGACGGCCGCAACGCCATCGCCATCAAGCTCATCAGTTCACGCCGCAACGCGTTCGGCCCCCTGCATATGACCGAGGACGAGCCATACGGCGTCGGTCCCGGCACCTATCGTCCGGTATGCCCGCAACAGGACGCGTTTAAGTTGGTCGAGTATGGTATGTTCGAGCCGCCGGTGATTGTGGAATGCGGACTCGGTGACCTCGGCGATCATCGTAACTATCCGGGTACCTGACAAGAGACACGCGATTATGGTTACTGCGGGCGTTGCAGGTAATCAGATTTGTTTG
>DPYP01000040.1:3554-3686 GCA_003545375.1 Lentisphaeria bacterium | reverse complement strand
CGCCTTGACCTGGGCGTCGCCACCGACGCGGGAGACGGAGATCCCTGGGTTGATGGCAGGGCGCTGGCCGGAATTGAACAGGTCGGACTGCAGGAAAATCTGACCGTCGGTGATCGAGATCACGTTGGTCGG
>DPYP01000040.1:0-3250 GCA_003545375.1 Lentisphaeria bacterium | reverse complement strand
GATCGAGATCACGTTGGTCGGGATATAGGCCGATACGTCGTTCGCCTGCGTCTCGATGATCGGCAGGGCCGTGAGGCTGCCGGCGCCTTCTTCATCGCTCATCTTGGCGGCACGCTCGAGCAACCGGCTGTGCAGGTAGAAAATGTCGCCTGGGAAGGCTTCACGCCCCGGCGGCCGGCGCAGCAGCAGCGACAGCTGACGGTAGGACTGCGCCTGCTTGGTCAGGTCGTCATAGATGATCAGGGCGTGGCGGCCGTTGTCACGATGGAACTCACCCATGGTGCAGCCGGAATAGGGAGCCAGGAACTGCATCGGCGCGGGGTCCGAGGCGGTGGCGGCGATGATCGTGGTGTATTCCATGGCACCGTACTGCTTCAAGGTCTCGAAGACCTGCACCACGGTGGAACGTTTCTGGCCAATAGCGACGTAAAAGCAATGGACGTCCTGGCCGCGCTGGTTGATGATCGTGTCGATCGCCAGAGAAGTCTTACCGGTCTTGCGGTCACCGATGATCAACTCGCGCTGGCCGCGGCCGATCGGGGTCAGGGCGTCGATGACCTTGATACCGGTCTGCAGCGGCTCGTGCACGTCTTTGCGTTCGATAATGCCAGGCGCCTTGATCTCGATCTGGCGCATTTCGTCGGCCTGGATCGGCGCGCCACCGTCGATGGCGACACCGAGCGCATCCACGATACGACCGGACAGCCCAAAACCAACAGGCACGGAGGCAATAGACTCGGTACGGCGCACTTCGTCGCCTTCCTTGATATGCGTGTCCTCGCCGAAAATAGCGATACCGACATTGTCCTCTTCGAGGTTGAGCGACATGCCTTTGAGGCCGCCGGGAAATTCGACCAGCTCACCGGCCATTACATTGCCGAGACCGTGGACGCGGGCGATACCGTCGCCGACGCTCAGGACGGTACCAATCTCGTAGCTCTCGGACTTCATCTCGAAATCCGAAAGCTGTTCCTTGAGGATCTGGGAAACTTCCTCGGGCTTCAGGTCGACTGCCATGGGTGATCCCCCTACGCGTTGATAAGCTTTTGTTGAAAAGTCAGCAGTTTGGTGCGGATACTGGAATCATACACCGTGTCGCCGACCTGTAACTGAAAACCGCCGAGCAACTCGGGCTCGATCTCGACAGTCAGTTCAATCTCTTTGCTGAAACGGTCGCGCAGACGCTGCAGGATCTGCTCGACCTGGTCGCCCTCCGGCGCTTTCGCGGCAGTCATCTGCACGCGCAAAATGCCCTTGAGCTCGTAATAGGAGGCTTCGACCTCCTCGCAGATGTCCGCCAGATGCTCGAGCCGCCTTTTCGATTCGAGGAACAGCAGGAATTTCACGGTCAGCGGATCGAGTTTCTCATCGAAGAGCTTCTTGATGATTTCGCTGCGACGCTCGGTGGTGATCAATGGGTTTGAAAAAAAGGCGCTCAACTCGCTGCTCTGCTCACGCAGTTGCGCCAAGGCCAGCAGATCGCCGCGCACACGGTCCAGCTTGTCGGTCTCGCCGGCAAGTGCGAAAATCGCTTTGGCATATCTTTTGGCGGCTTTGGTACTGGCCATAGGTCAAATCTCGCTGATCAGCTTCTCGGTGAGTGCCCGATTTTTTTCGTTGTCGAGGTTTTCATCGATGATCTTGCCGGCCAGCGCAATAGCCACCTCGGCGCTTTCCCGCCGCAGTGACGCCTGCGCCTTGTCGCGAACCGCATTGATCTCGCGGCTGGCGTTCTCGATCATGATCTGGGCCTCTTCACGAGCCTTGCTCTCGATCGTCCGAGCGCCGTCGACAGCGGCTCTGCGAGCGGTTTCGATGATTTCCTTGGCCTTCGTATCGGCCTCGGCAATGATCTCCTTGCGCTGCCCTTCGACAGAAGCCAGCTCACTCTCGATGCGCTCGGCATTGTCAATCGACTGATCGATCTTCTGGGCACGGTCATCCAGTGCCTGAATGACCGGCTTCCACAATAGCTTGCCCAGGATTGCCGCCATCAGGCCAAAGACGACCCACACCAGGATCAGCATCTGGCCGTCGACAAAGGTCGGTCCGCCCTCGTGCGAGTCGGTGTCGTGAGCGCTTTGCTCGACTGTTGCTATCAGTATGTTCACCACAAAAACCCCGCTTTGGGAAAGATGCGAGAAAGGTGGTCAGATGTTGTGCGCAAGGCGATTATTAGCTGCCAACCACAAACAGCACAAGCAGGCCCATGACGGCGCCAAGCAGTGCAACACCTTCGATCATGGCGGCACAGACAAGCATGTTCTGGCGAATGACACCAACGGCTTCCGGCTGGCGCGCCACCGCTTCACATGCCGAACCACCGACAAGGCCGATACCGACGCCGGCACCGACCGCTGCGAGACCCGCACCGACGACTGCCAACCCTTTACCAATATCGACAAGTCCAGCCATCCCGGCCCCCGCCGCTTCCGCGACAGCGCCAGCGGCTGCATCAGCGGCCTGTGCGGTCATTCCAACGGCCAGCAGCAGTAAAACAACTGTCAGCAGTCTGTTCATCATATCCTCGTCCCTTCGGTTGATCTGGAACCTGTCGGCCCCAGGGGTTTGGTTACTTTTGGGAAGGCGTGAATATAGTCGTTCCAATTCACCTGTAAAGCCATGATTTGTCAGTGTTCCGGATGCCATGTCATACCGATGAACATGGCCGACAACAACGTAAATATGTACGCCTGCAAAAGGGCGATCAGGACCTCCAGCAAATAGATGAACAGCGCAAAGGGTATGAACACCGCAGCAGCGACTGCCTTGACCAGCAAAGACTGGCAAAGCACGATCAGACCGAGCATCACGAAAATCGCCAGATGCCCCGCAAGCATATTCGCAAAGAGACGAACCATCAGCGCAAAAGTCTTGATGAACAGCCCGACAAACTCGAGCGGCGTAATCAGGAACAACACCGGCACCGGCACACCCGACGGTATAAACGTCTTGATGAATCCGACCGGCCCGTTCTTGATCAGCGCGCCGCCGACCATAAACGCAAAAGTGATCAGCGACAGGGCACAGGTGATGCTGAAGTTGGCAGTCGCGGTCACGAAGATCGGAATCAGGCCCATGCAATTCAGGACAGTGACGAAGAAAAAGAAATTACACAGCAGCGGCGTCATCGCCCGGCCGTCTTTCTCGCCCATGGCGGGAATGGCGATCTCGTCGCGGACGAAGACAACAAGCACTTCGAACAGGTTCGACAGACGGGACCGGATCCGGATCCCTTTCTTGGCAACGA
>DPYP01000338.1:0-3300 GCA_003545375.1 Lentisphaeria bacterium | reverse complement strand
ACCCCCAGCACCATCGCCATTGCAAGTGCGATGATTGTACAATTCCATTTGTTATGCGTCTTCAAAATGCTCTCCCTTGGGTCTCAACAGGTTCGTTTGAAATGTATATGAATCAAGCCGGCAAAAGCTATATGGAGTAAACGGTCGACATGTAAGTTTTTTTGATGTCAGGCCAGCGCTTTGCGCGCCCGTTGTCAGACAGGTTCCGATGAACCGAACAGCCGGGACATCACAGTCGCCCCGGAAAAGCGTACATGCGCCCGAAGAGCGTGAAACGAAGCCTCGAATCGATTGCAATTGGTATTTTTAATCACCGCTGTTTCTCCTGTTTTGCAATGCTTCATGTGAGTGCCACGACTATCACGCACTGAGTCTTGATGATTCCGGTTTCCAGAGAGATCCAAACTAGATCCGCCCACTATACCTATGCATGGGTGATCGGTGGTTATAGGAAGTTTTGGCGGAAATTCCAAGAAAAATTTTGGGTGCATTGGAACACAAAATTTTCTGCCAGGTTCCGCATGCTGCGACAAAACGCCATTACTCGTCAGCATCAATTCATAATTCTTCGACAACTTACTTGTAACAGGGATGTTGTATATATCGATGCGTCCATGCGGCGCCGTGCGGGATCTATCGGGTACGTGAACGACTGTCCGGACGAATTTGCCGTCCCAGTCCGCAGCATATCGGGACGTTGTCCCTATAAAGCCCAGGCGCAGGATCCAGGCGCGGAATAAACGGACGAAGCGGCAGGGCCGCCAGTGGCCGGCCGATCCGTCTACTGAGGAAGAGACGGGCAAGGGGATGGGGACGAAAAAGTGTTCAGGATTCCTTCGTTCCTTCCTGGTGAATCATGGTCCCCCGGCCGGCAAGGCGCCTTCCGGGTCAGCCGGCAGACTTGGCCGCGTGGGTGGCGATCGCGTCCATCAGTCCCGGCGACAGGCAGTCATATGGCTCGAGGCCCAGTTCCTTGAGGCGCGCGCGAACCGCACCCATGTCGTCCGGGTCGGCGCCGGACTCGATGATCGACGAGACAAAGGCAGCGAACTCGGCCGGCGCCCAGCCGCTGTCCGGCGACAACTCGACGTGGATGAAGTCGAAGCCGTGAAACGGATGGCCCTGAT
The DNA here is from genome assembly GCA_003545375.1 of Lentisphaeria bacterium. Taxonomy (GTDB): domain Bacteria; phylum Verrucomicrobiota; class Lentisphaeria; order JABSQK01; family CAJWLW01; genus CAJWLW01. The sequence continues at coordinate 2,173 of DPYP01000338.1, read as the reverse complement.
TCTCGATGCGGCCGTACATGTGCACGCCGCAGCCGGTGCAGGCATAACGCTGGATGGCAGCGGACGCATCGACAATCTGCAGCTTGTCCTCGTTCGCCGTGACGCTGACGTGGTCGCGGCCGACAACAGCGACCTGGGAAAACAACGCGCCCTCCGGTTTCCAGCACTTGCTACAGCCGCACACGTGGTTGTAGGCGCACTGGGAAGAGATGCTGACCTTGACCTGGTTACCGGTACACTGGCAGAGAAGGCTACCGCCCTCGAAACCCTCGCCTGCAGGGGTCAAGCCGTTGTCGACGCTGGGGTGGATCGAGACACTCATGGGATGACTCCGAGGTGTGGATCAGGTAAGTGGATGGTGGAGCAACGCCATCGGCGGCGACACTCTGACGAAGCCGAACAGTAGCCAGTGCGCCGCAGAAAACAAGAGCAGGATTACATGAGTCGGGCCAGCTTTCGGGGGGAAAAAAATAGGCCGCTCACAATGAGCGGCCTATTTCTTTCCATCCACTTTTTACAACGCTGTACCGGGGGGGAAGTAACAGGCGTCAGTGGACAAATCGCGGTTCATGAGGTTCGAGGGGCGGACTGCTGAACCCTTCGCGGTGGATGTGTTCGAGCAGTTCCTTCAGATCCTCGGCCCGACGTTTCAGGTCGTTGAATTTCGTTACGGTTTCGTGGTCCACCGGATCGACAACCTCGCCACCGGTCAGGAAAGCTGCCAGCTCGGCCTCGTTGCCAAGGCTTTTAGGCAGATTGTGTTGCCTCGGGAAATCGACCTGTACGAACGCCGTATCGGTCTCGTCCCGATGGCAGCCGTTACATGTGTTCAACGCGAACGCGTGTCGTGCTTCGTTGTTGTTGATGTTTGCGGCACTCCATGGGATGTTGAGCAACGGCCCCCCGAAGGGGTTGACCGTGAAGGTCCGGTCCTCGAAATCAGGAAAGTCCGAAGGCAGGAACGGACCGGAAATCGATCCCGGGCCAAACCAGGCAGCGGGCAGGCGAAACGTACCGTCGAGGAGCGCTGCCTCGTTCGCATTGATCAACCGCGCCAGCTGCGGTGTGCCATTGAAGCGAATCGTGTCCGGGGTCTGGGCGACAGTGTACTGGGCCAGCAGCCCGGTATTTCGATCGAGGACGAACTCGCGCAACTCCCAGCTGGGGCCAAGGGAAATCTCGTTGGTGCGTATCTGGTTGATCGGGTTGCCGTTGACCTTGTCCGGTGCCTGGCCGGCATCGGTAAATCTGCGGGTGATACGCTCGAGCGCACGGTTGTAGCCGCGGCTGCCCAGCGGATGACGCCCGAGTTTATACCATTGGTGCGCCCAGCCCCGCACCTCACCCATGTTCTCTGCAAGCAGTTCATACTCGAATATCACCACGAACCTGAGCGGCATTCCGTTCGGGTCGACAACGCCGAAAATGAATCGGCCTTCACCGGCAGTGCTCACTGACTTCGCGTTGTGTACGCGCAGGTCCATGCGATTCACAATAGCGAGAAGTTTGAACGGGGCGATTCTCAGGTCCAGCTGCCCATGGCAACTGGCGTCCAGCCACGGGTCGATGATTAGCTCACGGATGTCCGGGCGCGCCGGTGACACCTGACCGTTCACGACTTGATCGGTTTCCCAGTACTCCAACCACCGCAGGGTGAATTCAGCAGGGTCGTTCTCGCCGGCCATATTCTCCATCAGGTGTTTGAATGTCCAGACTGCCCGGCGGCCGGCATTGGGGTTGGTACGTACCGGATCCTCAACCACGCCCAGGTTGGTGATCATCAGGTGCTTGGCTGGATTAATAACCACCTTTCGAGCCGGCAGGATGAGGACCGGGTCGTGCGGGGGCAGGCTTTGCAGGCTTTGTGGGCTCAGGCTTTGCAAGGTCGGATTTTGTTGGCCGGGTGCCGCCTCGATGATGCTGCAGCAAAGCAGCAGCATGATGGCGATTGTCAGTACGCGAATAAATTGGGTCATGGTCGTTCTCCTTGGCTTGGTGTCCCTTGTCTCCCCCTACAACACATTGTCTCGATGTTCGTCCCCCCCCCTCCTTGTTTCGTGTCGAGTAAAACAGTTCAACTACGTGTCATCGTGATACGAAAGAAACGAGGAAAAAGTTTACTCCGGGGGGTATGTGAGTTTTCTCACTACACCGATCGACCCGGGACTCATCC
>DPYP01000274.1:0-6417 GCA_003545375.1 Lentisphaeria bacterium | reverse complement strand
TGCCGGTCGAATGCCGGATAGTTCGGACACGCAAAATCGCTGCCGCCCGGGCCGGTCGCATAGACGCTGGTAGCACCGTCGGGTGTGACCCGGAGCACCGTCCCGCCCTGGGCATAGGCGACGTACAGATTGCCGTCGGCATCGACCGCCTGCCCAAGACAGCGCTTCTCGGTCGAACTGAATTGTTCACCGCTGTTGGTGTCCAGATTAATGCGATAAACCTGGCCGCCCGTACCGGTTGTATAGGCTTCGCCGTTCGGGCCGATGGCGATCGATTCGGGATGGTCAAGGCCGCCGATGTGGATGATCTTGTGTTTGTCGAACTGTTCGAGCATGGGTAGTTGGCTCTATGTTGGATTAGGTGTCAATGGCTGATCGGCCTGCAGCTCGGGAAGGGAGAAACTGGACTCGCCGATCCTTGTTTTTTAGCTTACATCCTCCTTCCGTCTCTTCCCACCATCGAAATGGATAAAGCCTAAAGGTCATGGACAAAAAGTTCCAGGAGAGGCATTGACCTATTGCCGTGGCTGCCGGTAAGGCTGACCAGCCTCAAACAGTGCCAGGCACAATTCGGTGAACTGGGCAAGTTGCGGTTGCTGCATCTCGTGCGCCGCCGCATTTCCATACTCAACGGACACACAATCGGCCATGACGTAGTGGCGGACAGAGCCCACCGCTACGGATACAGATTGTATTCTTCGGTCAAGCAGCAACATTGGTCGGCTACTCTTATGAAGCTACTCCGCTACATCCTTGCCTCGCTCTGTCTCACCCTCACAGCCGCTGCCGGCTGGATCGAGGACACCGAGGACGGTACGGTCATCCACGTCAAGGTATTTGCCCTGCCGGACCCGGCCGCCAACGATTCGTACAGCCGCGCCCAGGGCCAGTCGATCAAGGAGTTTGTCCGCCGATTCCCCGAGTTGTTCGCCCAAAAGTACCGCGACACGTACAAGGCCGACCCGGCCACCTATGGCGACCACAACTGGGACAACGTCTCGATCGAAATGCATCGTTTTTCCGGCATCCAGGTCGAGGGTGTCGAGACCACCCTGCTGTCGATTGCCGGCGACATCGCCCCGGATGTCCTGTATGTGAATTTCCGGCAATCCTCCTCGTACATTGAGCAGGAATTCCTGTATCCGCTCGACGAGTATGTCGATCAGATGACCGAGGAGCAGAAGGATTTTCGCATCAACAAGAAAATCTGGCCGGTTATCAAACGTGTCGGCCCGGGCAGCAGCGAAGAGCAGGTATGGGCTGTCCCCTATGGGGGCGCGCTCGGCAAGGTCATCCTTTACAACCGGCAGCTGTTCGACGAAAGCAAAATCCCGTACCCGGACAACAACTGGACCTGGGAAGAATTATTCGACATCTGCAAGAAGCTGACCGACCCCGCCAACGGCGTCTACGGCATACAGCTGGGCAAGGGCATCCATGAATCCTGGTACTGGGTCACCTTCCTGTGGTCAGCTGGCGGCGACTGCATGACCTACGACCGCGAGACCGACGAATGGTCCTGTGTCTTCGACAGCGACGCAGCGGTGAAAGCACTCGACTTCTATACGCAACTGACGACCGAGCACTGGACCGACAAGCTAGGTAAGAAACGCTACGGCTACGCCTACAAAGAGGACGACGCCAGCGTCAAGTGGGACCGCGATCAGATCGGCATGCGGTTCTCATACATCGACGAGAAACTGCTGACCACAATCAACCCCGACAAAATCGGCCTGGTGCCGGTGCCCTTCGGCCCGGAACGCGATGTCGAAGTCGACGGCAAAATCGTCAAGCAACGCATGCGCGGAGCCGAACTGAACAGCCGGATGATGGGCCTGTACGCCGGAATCGAAGACAGGGTGATCCGCGACGCAGCGTGGGAGTACATGTTCTGGTACGACAGCAAAGACGCCATGGGAATCATGGTCAAGATTATGGTCGAAGGCGGGCTCGGGCGCTATATCAATCCGAAATATCTCAAGATGTTCGGGTACGACGCCATTCTGCGCCTGTCCAATCCTGCCTGGCTCGAAGCGTTCGAGATCGCCATCGAGACAGGTATGCCGGAGCCTTACGGCCGCAACAGCAATATCGCCTACGACCTGATGACGCATCCGATCCGGGAGGCGGAAGAGCTCGGGTTGAAGGGCAAGCTGCCGACAGACTCGGAAGAACGATACAACGTACTGAAGGGACTGCTGAAGAAAGCCGTCGCCCGCGCCAACCGCGACATGCTCGGCAAAATCCCGCCACAAGAGATGCAGAAGCGCCGGACGATCTCCGGCCTGGTCCTGGCGATGATTGTCATTACCTTCGTGATGGTCTTCTGGTGGATCAAACGTATTTTCACAGCGCCTGAGGTCGCCGGGGGAAAACAGGAGCGCTGGGGCTTCCGCCGCTATCGCATGGCCTACGTGATGCTCATACCCGCGGTCTTGACGATTTTCGTCTGGCAGTACTGGCCCCTGGCCCGCGGCTCGATCATGGCCTTCCAAGATTACAAGGTGACAGGCGGCTCCGAGTGGGTCGGGCTCGACAACTTCGCTGAAGTGCTGTGGTCGGTGGACTGGTGGAAGTCCGTGTGGAACGCAGCGCGCTACGGCTTCCTGATCATCGCCCTCACCTTTCTGCCGCCGATCATTCTGGCTATCCTGCTGCAGGAATCGCCGTACTTCAGCCTCATCTTCCGGACGATCTATTATCTGCCCGCGGTGATTACCAGCCTGGTTGTCATCCTGCTGTGGAAGCTGTTTTACGAGCCGAGCGAGAAAGGTGTGCTCAACCGCATCCTGATGTCGGTGCCCGCCTGGGGTTACATCCTGCTTGCCTTGATTCTGCTGGGCGTGGCATTGGCCTTCGCCCGACGGCTGATGTATCACGAGAGCTACAAACTGGCGACGGTTTACACCCTCGCCGGGCTCCTGCTGTTCTATTCGTGTTCGTCATTGGCCGGTCCGATCTTCGCGGTCGCAGACGCGACGTTCGTCGATTACATCAAAATGATCCTCAACGAGCCGGTCGCCTGGTTCTGGAAACTGGGCGCCACCCTCGAGGAACCGAACCGCTGGCTCAAGGACCGCGACACCGCAATGATCGCCTGCGTCATCCCGATGGTCTGGGCCGGCATGGGCCCCGGCTGCCTGATCTACCTGGCAGCGCTCAAGGGCATCTCCGATGATTTCTATGAATCCGGTGACATCGACGGCGCCACCTTCATCGACAAGATTCTGTTCATTGTCTTTCCGATTCTGCGGCCGCTGGTCATCATCAACTTCATCGGCGCCTTCATCGGCGCGTGGTATGGTGCCAGCGGCAACATCCTGGTGATGACGGCCGGCGGCGCAAACACCGAAGTAGCGGACCTGCATATCTTCTTCAAGGCATTTACCCACATGCGCTTCGGCCCGGCAACCGCCATGGCGTGGCTCCTGGGATTCATGCTCATCGGCTTCACCGTCTACAACCTGCGCATCCTCTCGCGACTGGAATTCAAAACCACCGGCGACAAGGGGTAAATCATGCCAATGATCTCCAAAATCGGCCGGCGCAGTTTCAGGACGCGATTCCTGCACGCAACGATACTGGTGCTGCTGGTCGCCGGCGGGGTGACGATGGTCTACCCGTTCCTGCTGATGTTTGCGGGCAGCACCAAGAGTGCCGTCGACAAGAACGAGATGTCGATCATCCCGACGTTTCTCAAGGATGAGACGGCGCTGTACCACAAGCACGTCGAGGGGGTCTTCAACGAGATCCTCGAACAGCTGCATATCGCCTACGGCAGCGAGGCCATCTCCTTCGAAGATGTGAAGCCTCCAAAGCAGGTCAACGAAGCGATGGTCGACGAATGGCGTGCCTTCGTGGCCGATGCCCGGCTGCCCGGCTACGCCTATACCTGCGGGTACGTCAGTGCACCGCGGTCGAATACCATGTGCAAAACCCTGCGGGCCTACAAGAAGCACGTCCGGGATACGCTCAGCAAGGACATCGCCGAAGCCAACGAAAAGCTCGGCACAGAGATTCACGATTGGAATTCATTCAATATATCACCAGCGCAATTCCAGAATCGGACAGTCATGCCCAACGAACAACCCATCATTCAGCACTATTGGGCATTCAAGGAGGATCAGCCGATCAGTGACAAGACCTGGTTCTCGGTCGACGGCTTCTTCAAGAAAATGTATCTCAAGTCGCACTACACCAAGGAAATCAAACAGTATAACGAGAAACACAACACAGATTTCGAGAAGTACGGCGACATTCGTCTGACCCGGACGGTGCCCAGTGAACCGAAACAGGCGGAGGACTGGGAAGAGTTCGTGCGCATGACGCTCAATCCCCTGTGGATTCGCGCCGACCAGGCAGCCGCCCCGCTGTACCGGGAATTCCTCGAAGCGAAGTACGGTGGCATCGAGACGCTGAACCGCAACTACGGCACCGATTACGCCTCGTACGCCAACGTCCCGCTGATGGCGGAGGTGCCGTTCGACGGTCTGCCGCTGGCGGACTGGATGACCCTTCTGTCCGGTTGGAAAGAACCGGTCGCACAGGAAGCCGCGGGCGACAAGACAGCCGGCAAGCTGCACAAGATTCCCGTCGAGCTGCTGCGTGTGCACAGTATCGACTTCATGTTCCGCGATTTTCTCGAGGCGAAGCACGGGTCGATCGAGAAAGTCAACACCCTGCTCGGCCTCGATGGCGACGAGGCTTACACCAGCTTCATCGATATTTTGCCGCCGCAAAAGCAACTGCACTACATGGAGTTCAAGAAGCGGACGAGAGCACTGCGCAAAGAATTCATCGTGCGCAATTATATCACGACGATCGAGTACATGCTGCTGCACGGCCGCGGCATCATCAACACGGTCATATACTGTTCGCTGACCGTGATCTTGGCACTGCTGGTCAACCCGCTGGCCGCCTACGCCCTGAGCCGCTACAAGTTGCCGTCGACTTACAAAATCCTGCTGTTCCTGATGCTGACCATGGCGTTCCCGCCGATGGTCACGCAGATCCCGGCGTTCATCATGCTGCGTGAATTCAACATGCTGAACACCTTCGCCGCCCTCATCCTGCCCGGCATCGCACACGGCTACTCGATCTTCCTGCTCAAAGGCTTTTTCGATTCACTGCCGCAGGAGCTGTACGAAAGCGCCTCGCTCGACGGCGCCGGCGAGTGGACGATGTTCTGGATGATCACCATGAGCCTGTCGAAACCAGTCCTGGCCGTGATCGGTCTGCAGGCCTTCACCGCCGCCTACAGCAATTTCATGTTCGCCCTGCTGATCTGCCAGGACGAAAGCATGTGGACGCTGATGGTCTGGCTGTACCAGCTCACCACACGCAGCGGCGACGGCGTCATGTACGCCGCGCTGCTTATCGCCGCCATCCCGACCTTCCTGATCTTCGCCTTCTGCCAGAATATCATTATGCGCGGTATCGTCGTTCCCACTGAAAAGTAAGAAGAAGTGGCAAATCGCCAGTGGCGCTGGATTGCGTCTCCCCCTGTGCCACGGCTTTTTCCAACCCGTGAACGAGGCCGTTACACTCCCGCTGGAAGTTTACTGCCGATACGCTTCCGTATGTCCCTCACAAAGCCACAGCCAATAGCCGAAGCCTTCGCAGTGGCGACGGCACGCGGTGGCGCAGCGGTTCGGTAGCGCTGAAAAGGTGACGGCGGGTGCCGATGTTTACGACCTGGTCATAGACCTCGATAGCGGGCAGCCGAGCCGTTATCTGCGCGCCAGTTTCGCCGAGGGTGAGCGCGGCGAAAAACTGAGCCTGATCGAGGCGGAAATGCGGGGGGAGCGGCTGGAAGAGTGATTCAGGCCTGCCGCCTGACCTGACGCCAACATCGGGTTTCCAAACATGAGGCAGGCATTGCCCCCTACGGTGGCTGCTGCCGGAGAAAAGTCACCTCGTCGATATACCATTTGAATCCGAACTGGGAAAGCTCATATGGCTGAGGGCCCAGGACATGGCCGTCGGCGAAAACTATGTTGCCATGGCGCAGATGCCGAGTAATGAAGTGTGACGACCCGCTGCCGGCAGGATCGGAAACCCCGGCGGAGTGTTCCTGTCGGTCCACCACCGTTCCGGTCCCATGATCGTAACCGTTGGCATCCATGATGTAGGCAAATTCAGACGGGGTGCCATAATCATAGACCGGCGGCAGGCCTCTGGGACCCCAGGGCTCCAAAGGGAAGTTGTTTGTGATGCTGCCACCAAGGATTTTCCAACACCTTCGATTGTAGTCGCTGCGTTTGATTTCCCGTATGCCGTAGATCCGGTACTCCGGGTCACCGGCAGGCTGCTCGAGTGCATTGTCCCCGGTGAGGGCTCCCGGGCAGCGGAGAATGTTTGCGCCAATCGCTAAGGCATCTCCACAATAGCCGTTGTCCCAGAGATAATGCGCCCACA
>DPYP01000117.1:3153-3319 GCA_003545375.1 Lentisphaeria bacterium | reverse complement strand
CCGGCTGACCACCAGCGTGGCGATAAGCCACAATATCTACTGCGAGCAGCCGTATGGCTCGCCGGACGGTCGCCGCCTGATCATCTTCCGCACCGCCGACTCCCTCCTCCCCCATTGCCAGTTGCTGATCATCGACTTGGAAGCACGCGACACGACGCTGGTTGAG
>DPYP01000117.1:0-2825 GCA_003545375.1 Lentisphaeria bacterium | reverse complement strand
CCGACGTTCCGTCCGAGTCGGTTGGGCACGTGTCATGGGGTGAGTGGGTATACTATCCGATGCACGACGGTTCGCTACGCCGCGTCTCGCTGATGACTCTGGCCCGGGAGGAGGTCCTGCCAGTCGGTTCGATCCCGGCGTTTCCCGCTTGTTGGATCGATTCAATCTCCTCAGACGATCGATATGTGATCGCTATAGAATCCGACGGCGACTCCTACGTTACCAGTGCCATCGACCTGCACTCGGGCGACCGGCATGTCCTCGCCGACGGCCCGGAAAACCGTAATCCGCACCCGCAGATGTCGCTGGACGACCCGGCGCGACTGCTTTACCAGATGATTGTCGAGCCGAAGAGCGCCGGCGAACCCATTCGGGTGGTACTTAATGTTCGCGACCTCGTGGGCGGCGAGCCATCGCGCTTGCCGATCGGCGATCCCTGGACGGCAGAGTCGAGCGGGCACATGGCGTGGATTGCGAATACCGGCCGGGTCGCCTGCGCAGTGAGCTTTGATCGGGAAAACCGTTGCCATGATCCGCGGCACCCGGAGGGCAACCTGGTGTACGTGGCACCGGGGGATGAGCGGCCGACTGTATTCCCGGCGCCTGACTTCGGCTTCTATCACGTGTCCGTGTCGCGTTGTGGCCGATACTTCGTGTGTGACGACTTCATGCATTTCCAAGCCACCGGCCCGGTCGATGGCAAGCTGGGTCCTTGCCCGATTGTCATCGGCAACTTTGAAACCGGCAAGAGCAAAGCATTGCTGCGCGACTGCCAGAACTACGGCATTGCCGGCTACTCGCGCTTCGAGCCCAACCCGTACTTGACGGCCGACAGCCGCTACGTGATCTACAACGCATCGCCTTTCGGCACCATGCAGGTCTTCGCCGCCGAGTTGCCGGACGATTTTCTGGGCGATCTGGATTAGAAACAGTGTGGGACAAGGGTGACTGGCAAAGGTGTTGGTGCATTGTAAGTTGGTCGGCTCGTGCATCAAAATGAACACGAAAATCCAGTAGCGAACCAACACGTTTTTCAATGAAAGAGGGGGAGGGGAAATGACTTTTAAAACTATCGTTTGTCCAGTGCTGCAGACCGTCGTTGGTCTGATCGCCATAGTGTTTTGTCATGCGTCTGCGTCTGCCGCGGAGCTGGTGATCGCAACAAAGGATAAGGCGAACGCCGTGATTGTGCTTTCGCCGGACGCCGGCGAATGGGAGAAGGAGGGCGCGGACCAGCTGGTGCGATGCATCGGCCTGATGTGCGGCAACGCGCCGGAGCTGGTCAACACGGCGGACGCCATTGCCCAGGCGCTGGCCGGCGCCGCGCCGGTGATCGTGCTTGGCCAGGAGGCGATCAAGGCCAAACCCGAGCTGGAGAAACGCATCGCAAAGGTTCTCAAGAAGAACCCCTACCTGCGCACCGACGGTATCGCGCTGGAACGTGACGGCAATCGTGTCTACGTTGCCGGCAACAACGACCCCAGCCACTACTACGCGGTCGCCGAGCTCCTGCGCCGCTGGGGCTGTCGCTGGTACATCCCGACGGAAATCGGCGAGTGCATTCCGGATGTTGACAGGGTCGTCGTCGACCAGTTGGATCACGTTTTCTCGTCGCCCTTCGAGGTGCGCGGCTATTGGATCTCGTGGATCGGTTCGACTGACGGCGCCAAAGATTTTCGCCGGCTGAACATGATGGGAGGCCGTGAAGGCTTCCCATCCACCGGGCATAACCTCGGCAAATTTGTGAAGGATTTAACCGAAAACGCGAGGACGGTCCCGCTTACGGATCCGAACACTGCACGGCATATTGCGAAGCAGGTCGAAGACCAATTCGCGGCTGGTGAGGGGTTCTCGCTCGGGATGGACGATGGCCCCGGCTACGACTCCGATTATCCGCCTGACCGTGAACTGATGGAATTACAGTGGGACAAGTACTTCATGCGCTGGAGCGCGTCGGACGCCTTCCTGGAACTCTACAACAACATCGCCAGGCTCCTGCAGTACAAATATCCGGACAGCACCGGCAAGATCGGGTTTCTGCTGTACGTGAACATGACGATCCCGCCGGTCCGCGACATGAAAGCCGAACGCTCGCTGTTTGCCGATTTCGCCCCGATCGATATCGACCCGATCCACGGGATGGACGACGTCCAGTCGCCGCCGCGCCAGGAATATCGTGACATGCTGTATAAGTGGGCGAAAATCTTCGATGGACGCATCAGTATTTACGACTACGACCAGGGCATGCTCATTTGGCGGGACATTCCGAATCCGTCGCACCAGGCATTTCGCCAGGACGTCCAGCATTATCGCAAAGCCGGAATCATGGGCATCAACACCGAGAGCCGCAATGCAATCGCCACGACCTTCCTGAATCTGCACATTCGCGGGCGCCTGATGTGGGACCCGGACGAGGACGTCGACGCGCTGCTCGACGAATTCTATCCGATTTTCTACGGGCCGGCCGCCGAGCCGATGCGGATCTATTGGTCCACCATCTACGATGCCTGGGAAAAGACAATCGTCACAGAGCACGAGTATTTCGTCGCGCCGGCTATTTACACGTCGGCGGTCATGGCGGTGCTGACCGAGCAGATCGCGGCGGCGGAGCAGATCATCAACGACCTTCGGAAACAAGGCCGCGCCTTGTCGCGCAATGAAAAACGCTATGTCGACCGTATGCGTTTCACGAGCTACAGCTATGGGATCACGAAGGGCTATATGGATATGGTCCACGCCGCGGCAACCGAGTGTGAATACGCCAGGGCAAGCGAGATCGGCGTACGCACAGTCGCCCTGCGCGAGGAGATGTACCAATGGAGCGA
>DPYP01000095.1:2379-2679 GCA_003545375.1 Lentisphaeria bacterium | reverse complement strand
CCCTCCGTATACTCGGCCTTGACATAACAGGCGTTCGGCTCACCCAGCGGCTCCTGTATAGCTGCGAACAGCTCGAGCGGGCCGTAGAGCTGCATCAGCAGCGTGCCGGCGCTTTGCCCGCGCACTGCCTCCAGCCAGCGCTGCTTGACTTCCAGCTCGCGGTCCAGGAACAGCGACCAGTTGTTGCGACGGATCAACTCTGGATCCGCACCCTCGTAACAGCAGGGGTGGATCAGGAATATCAGGTGTTTGATTTGCATGACAACCCTCCTCAATGACGATCATAGACCTCACTGAGCT
>DPYP01000095.1:551-2049 GCA_003545375.1 Lentisphaeria bacterium | reverse complement strand
GGCGCGGCGTTTTTCTTTCTGGGCGATTCGTGCCGTCTCGATGATCGCCATCAACTCGAGCATGTGCTCGTACGGGATCGACGGCTCACCGGTTTCGATCATCTGGCGAAACAGCGTGACAATCGCCGTGCCGCCGGTGAGAAACTCCCGATCACCGATGCCGTGTGAATGAACCGCGCCGAGATTGCTGTAGGCCGAGCAGAAGAACTCGGATGTGCGCGGGAACCAATCGCTGCAGGTGTTCATGACCATCGCCTGGCGGCCGTCGGCGTAATGCAGAAGAAGGTGCTCGATGTAATACGCCGTGTCGGCGCGATTCCAATGCGTTTTCCCCGGCTCCGGGCACGCTCCCATGCACTCGACGGATTCGACGCCGTGACCGAACAGGCCGTGCGCCGCGGCAATGCCGTGACCGACGGCGGCGTTGCCGAAGCCGACCCCTTTAACCACGAGTAATCCCGGCTCGCCGATTTCGTCGAAGCGCCGCCGGAACCCTTTGCCCGTGTCGGTGTGTTCCAGCAACGAGGCGTTCATCAGCGGCGTGTTGTTGGCCTTCGCCAAGTTGACCATTTCCTGTGCGTCGGCGAAGGTCGAGGCAAACGGCTTGTCGACGAAGCTGGGAATGCCGCGCTCGAGAAACGGTCGAACCAACTCGAGGTGGTCGGAGCCGTCCTTGGGACTGCTCGAATCGGCAATGAACACCGCATCGATATCCTCGAGCAGCTCGTCGATGGTGTGACAGACCTGCGGATGGCTCAGCAGCGTGTTGGACAATTCATTGGCCCGGCCGGGATAACTGCCGTACTGCAGCGCTTCCGGATCGGTATTGTCCGCGTCGCGGTCACCGACACGGTCGTAAAGTTTGGTGACGACGAAGCCGGGCACCGGCTCGATCGCCATCTGCCGGTAGTTGCCGACTGCACAGCCGTAATGATGAATGCTCTGCCGGGTGGGCGCGTCGTTGCTGTATGTCGACAGGACTGCCGGATCGACCTCCCCGAAGAAGGGCGCAAACCAGTAAGCGTGCGAATCGCAACGGATCATGGCAAGGCGGATGGGTTGATTGCTGGACATGGTCGGACGGCTCCTTTTTAGTTTTGCGATTGTCCAAAGTCATCCCGGAGGGTGACGCAGGATGATGCAGGATCGGGTTGGGTGCGAAACGGGACCGGGTCGGAGGAATTCATCACTGTCGCCCATCGCTGTAACGCTTCTTTATCTCCATCACGCTGAGCGCGCTGTCATAGACTGACACATCGTCGATCTCGCCGCTGAACACATTGACGCCGCTGTACCGGCCGATTTCGAAGGGGTAGGTACTGGACTTGACGGGACGACGCTCGGCCACATTTTCAACCTGCACGCCGTCCAGGTAAAGGATCATGGTGCCCTTGTCCACAACGCCCACTGCATGGTGCCACTTGTCGTCGCTGGCGCTCACCACGCCGGTGGGTCCGCCGGGCGGGGAGCCGTTGTAGAACCCGATCGAGCCTTCCCC
>DPYP01000095.1:0-540 GCA_003545375.1 Lentisphaeria bacterium | reverse complement strand
AATTCATCACTGTCGCCCATCGCTGTAACGCTTCTTTATCTCCATCACGCTGAGCGCGCTGTCATAGACTGACACATCGTCGATCTCGCCGCTGAACGCATTGACGCCGCTGTACCGGCCGATTTCGAAGGGGTAGGTACTGGACTTGACGGGACGACGCTCGGCCACACCTCCAACCTGCACGCCGTCCAGGTAAAGGATCATGGTGCCCTTGTCCACAACACCCACGGCATGGTGCCACTTGTCGTCGCTGGCGCTCACCACGCCGGTGGGTCCGCCGGGCGGGGAGCCGTTGTAGAACCCGATCGAGCCTTCCCCCATGTAGACGAGCATGTAGCCGCCGCTCCCACTCTGGTAGTTGCCGCACAGCCCTCGCCAGATGGCCTTGGGGTCGTTCACCTTGAACCAGCATTCAATCGTCAGGTTGCCCCCGGTGATATTGAGCGGTGAGGAATCGGTCACGTGCACATAGTCGTCCTTGTCACCGTCGAACCTGAGCGCGCCGCCCTGATCCGTCCTGACGCGGGCAACACCATGTAT
>DPYP01000129.1:7434-9035 GCA_003545375.1 Lentisphaeria bacterium | reverse complement strand
GAATCCGGCCCACCATCGTATTGGCAGTGGCCAGGATGTCGTGCTTCTCGAGGTACTCCCAGTCATACGGCCCATGGTTCTTGATCCTCGACGTGCGCGGAAACCCGCTGTAGGCCAAATGCGGAATGGCACGGACGACGAGTTTTTCGAGCACCGGCTTGCCCTGGCGCGCGATGGTCAGGCGATGGGGGCCGGCGGGAAGGAACCGCATCGCCTCCACGGTCGGCGGCTGTTCCTCCCCATGGTCGATGACCGCCGCTTCGCGCGCCGTCGAGTCGACGCCGATCCAGAGCCTGGCACCGGTGTTGACCCGCGCCGTAGAGGCGACGAAGACCCAGCCTTCGCGCGGGTTGGTAAACGTGTACTCAGAGCCGGCCGGAAGCTTCACATTGAGCAGTTCCGTCACCAGGTTGTTCAACACTTTCATCTTGGCCGTCTGGCCGGGCCACGACAGTTCCTGCGGCCAGGAGAACTTTCCGCTGGAACCGGCGCCTATCTGTTGACCGTCCCGGTCAACGACCTTCGCCGCAACCTCGTACTCACCCGGAAGGAGCTGCAGGTTGGTGAAGGACACGCTCGCTTCGGGCGATGCCGTTCGAAGAGGAACATCCTTTTCATGCAACGCTCCGGCATTTCCCTGCCTGCCGAGGTCAACCACCGCCCTGGAGCCGGCAGGCAGTTCTCCCAAACCGCTGGTATCGAGGGCGACAACGACTCGCTTGTCGAAATAGTACGCATACGGTTTGGCGGCGAGCTCATTGGTGAACGCCAGTGCCCTGGCCTCCTCGGCGAGAATCGTCTCGATTTCCTCTTCCGTCAGGCCGGGTTTCTCCATGAAAGAGGCGTTGATTTCATCTGCAGAGTGCGCTCGATCATAAAGCCTCACGTCGGTCAGGAGACCTTTGAACCCGTCTTCCTTCCTGCCCGGCGGTGCGCCGCCCATGCGGAACGCGCTGTCGTTGCTGATTTGCTCGCCAAATGATTCCTTGGAAGTCCTGAGCCTGCCGTTGATGTACAGCTTCAGCACCGTGCCGTCGAAGGTCATCGCCACATGACTCCACTTGTTTCGGCTCATGCGGGCGCTGGCATAAACCCGATGGTTGGGCACCACCCAGGCGATAGCGTATGCGAGCATGCTGTGCTGAAACAAACCGAACGCGCCGACCTTTCGGCCGACGATCAGCGAGTGACAGACAGGGACGGACTCCGGATAAACCCAGGCAGCAATGGTAACGGCATCGGCAAACTCCAACCCGGGCGCATCGCCGAAATCCACGTAGTCTGTCTCGCCGTTGAATCTCAGTGCCGAGCCGGCTTTGCCCGTGATGAGTTCGGCGCCGTGGATTTGGCCGTTGTTGCCGTTTCCGGTGGCATCGTTGACCACCTCGCCAGTCCCTTCGGCGAATGTGTAGTGGGCGACCAGTTCAGCCGTCTGGGCTACTGATGGAACGCCAAGGAACAACGCGACCACACATGCCAGTATACATCCATCCTGCATCTTGCATCCAGTATCGCCGGTTTCGTGGAGGAGGGACCGGAAATTTGGTTAGTTTGTATATTTATACCCCACCAATACGGCTGGCAGGGGATCGCATTCAATG
>DPYP01000129.1:0-7105 GCA_003545375.1 Lentisphaeria bacterium | reverse complement strand
GAAGCTTGCTGCTCGACGGACCACTGCAGGGGGTCGTCGATGTCTTCGGGGCGCATCCAGCTAACATGACCGTCCGCCCAACCGATAGTTACGGTCTCCATGTGCCGGCTTTTCACGCCACCTTCTTCGAACCAATCGGTGCCTGGGTAGTTTCCAAGGACCAGCGCGCTCAAGATAGAGTCCCAGTCCTGGCTCGCAGTATTAGAGTCAGATCCGAGAAATTTATTGTACAAGTCAAGCAGGACGATGGTATTCGAGGGGTTCACGAATTCGCCGAGCTTGACGGTCCTGAAGTGGTCCGTTATCAGGATTTCGCTGAACACCGGCGTTGGCGACCCCGGATCGCGATGCGTGTCATTTGAAGCATAGTTGTGATCGTAGGAGCCCAGGGAATCCGTTATCTCCCAACCCCATGTCCTGACGGGGCACTTGAGTACCTGCCTGTCGTTCGAAACATAGGGCAAGGTGTACGCCCACCAACCGCCTACATCAAGCGATTCTCTGGGCGACATATGCGAGTCATTGTCGTCACAGTAGAGGGTTACCCCCAGCATCAATTGCTTGAGGTTGTTGCCGCAGACAATCTTCTGGGCGTACCCCTTGGCTCTGCTCAGTGCCGGCAGCAGCATCGACGCCAGGATCGCGATAATCGCGATGACCACTAAAAGCTCGATTAAAGTGAACCCCGATCGGGTTGTCCCGTTTTTGTTTGCAATCCGCATGATTCACCTTTTCCCCCGAGCCTGGATTATTCATACCCCAGACTAAAGGGGTGTCATGTTTTTCCCGACAATTTTCGTTCTTCATGACTCGCGATTCCGCGTCTCGTGCTTCGCAGCGATACTTCACAGAGTAGCAAGTATAGCTGCGAAGCACAAGACGCAGGGCAAGCATTTCCCGACAAAAACCGAGGCCGTCGGGGGAAAACCATACAATCGCACACTACCATACCCAGTCGTTCTCGAAAACTGGGTCGGCAGAGACCGTTGAGCTAACGGCTGCTAAGGAATATTCCATAGTCCGTTGGTTGCGCCTGACTCCCAATCAGTTACATGTCTCCATTTCACATGTCCATCGGAGAACAAGTAGTTGGCGCCTTGGCTGTGTCTTTCTGCGTCAGCGAAATTAAACGGATCAGTGGTGGCTCCGCCAAATGCATTAAAACTGGAGTCAGGTACGCCGTTGAGATTCCAATCGTCCAAAATGACCCAGGGGGAGTATGCAGGATGGTAGATATAGCGATTTCGGGCATCGGTTATGAGGAAGCAGAGCGGCGGGACATTATGCAGTTTTGTTGTTGGATATGGAGTGGACTCGTTCCAGGTACTTGTAAATGGATAAGCAGGTGTAGTCGGCGCGGTCTTAGATGAATGTGCAAAAAGGCAACCGTAAGTTGTTGTATCCATACCGCCTAAGCCTGGGGAGCCTGTATAAGAACGGCATACAAAAAGATTACCCCTCGTGGGATTGCTCCACCATTTCAGATTATCCCAGTCAGGGTCGCTCGGCTGTATTCCAATATACGGGGCATAAACAAATTGCCATTCCCACTCCAAAGGGTAAGGCGCTAACCTTGCGCCATACGGCAGATTACTGTCGTTATCATCTGTATAAAACATCGTCACCATGCCGATCTGCTTCAGGTTGCTCATGCAATCTATGGCTCTTCCTTTTTCTTTTGCCATCTGCAATGCCGGCAGCAGCATCGACGCCAGGATCGCGATAATAGCGATGACCACTAAAAGCTCGATTAAAGTGAACCGCGATCGGGTTGTCCCGTTATTGTTTGAAATCCGCATCATTCACCTTTTCCCCCGAGCCTGGATTATTCATATCCCAGACCAAAGGGGTGGCATGTTTTTCCCGACAATTTTTCGTCCACATGACTTGCGGCTCCGCGAACTGTCGCTACGCAGCAAGAGACACCGGCAACAGCATTTTCCGATAAAAACCGAGGCCGTCGGGAAAAACGATAAACAGTACGATACCATATCTTCTCACCCTCGCCAAAAGTAACTATTTTGAAAGATTTTCGTACTTGCTCATAATCAGGTGGCAGCCGATGTGGCCTGCGACGAACCTGGTCGAAGAGCGCTGCAACTGGACGTGCAAAGCGCCATTCAAAACTGAACCAGCTTATCACGTTCGCAGATAAACCGCGTAGAGGTGTGGATCAATCGTGCCTTGGCGCGCCATGTTGATCCGCAGCCGCACGGTCTGACCGCCGAGCTCGGCAAGGTTATTTTTCGGCCAGTGCACCTTGCAGTCCAGACCGCCGCTGCCGGCAGGCTGCGCGGCATTCTCGGCGCTGAATCCTTCCAGCAGTGAGAACCGCTCATCGGCGATTTCAATATTTATGCCGGCGGCGCCGTCGGCGTTAATCACCACGTCACATCCCTTATCCGGCAGCCGCACCGGTGTTGACCACACCTCGCCATCCGTATGGTCCGGATCGATCCTGAGGGCGCCCCAGCGGTCCCGGTCAAGTGTCGCCAGGGCGATTTCGGCCGAGTAATGCGCTTCGATAACGCCGTTTGCATCTTCGGCATTCAACCAGCGGCCGTGATAGATCAGGGTCTTGTCGTCGACATTGAGAATGCCGTTGCCCTGGCACAAGCACGTATGGTAATCGTGCCCTGGCACAGGGGTGTGCGGCGACTCACTGCGGTCAATCCACACATGGCCCTTGACCGGCTCGCGGAAGTGGATGCCGTCGTTGCTTACCACCAGCCCGAGATCGCAGGATATCTCACCGAAATAGACTTGATACGGCGCGTTGTGCCAGAGACCGTAAATCCCGATACAAACATTTCCGAAACTTGCTGCACCAACACCGAGGTGGACCTGGTCATAGCGGCCGTCGGGACCGCGCTGAACAGGGTCGGCAGGTTCGGGAAGCTTGAACGATTCAGCGTTGGCGTACAGCCAGTGGTCGAAATCCGGCGACACAAACACATAGCCTTGTCTGCCCATCACCGCACCACCTTCGCTGTGCACGTGGTTGGTATGCGTGTGTCCGTTGACAATGTAGAGGCCGTTGTGCCGGTACAGCGACGCGTTCTCGAGGTAGCAATCCTGCGACAGTGGATTACGGACATTCTTCCAGACGATGCCGTCTTCACTGACTGCCGTGTGAAAGTGGGTGTTGTCAACCATGGTGTCGGTACTGTCACGCCGCAACGGCACCACCTCATAAACCATTTTGTACCGCCTTGACGGGTCCGGGTCATCGTCGTCACGGATGACGTTTACCGTTGACGTCATCGGGTCAGGCAGGTCAAATGCGTTGTTATCCCTGCTGCCCTTGAACATCAACTGGCCGAGGTTCGGCTTGAACCAGTTGACGCCGTCCTCCGATTCGGCATAACAGCATGGCCCCATGAACCAGTTTTCTTTGTGGTATGCCATCAGTTTTGCTTTTCTTCCGGCCCAGTCCGGGTTGCGCCCCAGGTGTTCGGCATAATACCACATGCGGTATTTTCCTCCGAAAGGCCCTTCCTCGTGCAGCACCGTGCCATAAAATTGAGCACACATATTGTCAGGCGCATTTGAATCTCTCCCGCCCGGCCGTAAAACGGGTTCTTGCTGCACTTCCGGGCGGGTCATATACAGACCAAGGCGTCTGCGAAACGGCAATGACACGGTATCAATCGGCAGCAGCATCGTCTGTTTGCCAACCTCGATTCCGGTCTGTGAACTGCGGTTCACAATTGATGAGTCCGGTTGAGTTCTTTTTGTGGCATGGTTCATTTCGCCGGTTCACATGTCCGTCGCGTCACTCCACCACCAACCGGCTCCAGCAGACTTGCATCTTCTCGGCATCGCCTTCGTAGTGCAACACCAGTACATCGCCGTCCGGCAGGACGTCCGCAAACGGCAGGCCGTAATTCCAGATACTCATCTCGGCGAGCAATTCGCCCGTGTCGCCCTCATCTGTCGCGCTCCCTGCAGGTTCCGTTTCGAGTTTATAAAGCTCAACTTCGGTTTCCGGCAGAAATGGCGCCTCCGGTGTCACCGACATCCGCGCCTTGATCGACTGCGACTGGAATCGATCGACCCAGGCGAGGACAACCCGGCCGTCGGGCAGGATCGCGGGATGCGACGCTTGATCGGTAATCCCAATATCTTCGGGCTCTGTCCAGGTGGTGCCCTCGTCGCTGCCAAAGCTTCGGTGGATGTTCAGATATTTTTTTATTTCGCTGTCGTACGTCCAGCTGTAGGTCACGAGCCGGCCGTCGGGACAGATGCCGGCGCGCTGATCCCAGTAAAAAACGCGGCCGCTCGGGTCCTGACTGACGGTTTGGCGGTCATTCCAGGTCTGCCCGTTGTCGTCGGAGAAGAAGTAATCGACGCGCTGATACCATTTACTGCTGTCGTGATAGTGCTTGTTGTTCTCGAGACTCATCGCCAGCCGCCCACTGGGCAGCAGCATGACAGGATTCGTCAGGCTCGGCGGGCCGACATCGTCGGGGACCGGCATGATGCGCCAGTCCGTCCAGGTTTTGCCATTGTCGTGCGAATCTTTCAGGGCGATCGATAGTGGCAACACGCCCTCAGTTTCCTCGTTGAACAGGCCCTTGCCCGGGTACGTTTCTCGATCGACCATCAATGCAACAGCCAGCAGATGGGTGCCGCCGAGCAGCGTGATGTAGACTTCCTTCACAGAACTGCCCATGGCATGGGGCGCCGGAAATGGCGTTTCGGGCTCGCTCCAGGTGCGCCCGCCGTCGTTTGATCGCCGCACCTCGACCATCTCGTCTGCCGAGTCCTTGGTGGTACCGACGCGATAGGTTGCGAACAGTGATCCGTCGGTGAGTACTGCAAAGTTTGGAAATGTCGACATCGCGCGAGGCGTGCCGGCTTCGCCGCAGTTCAGGATGCCATGATCAACGCGTTTCATGATTTCACCAATTTAATGACTGAGTTGAACAGCATAGATCGATTACGAGTGAACGCAAACATCGGAAATATTTTCTTCCCGATGTCGCTTGCTGCCTTGGGAAAAATAGAGCGGTGGTATCGGCACCAACAATATCCGATCAGGTCGCGGAGGACGCTTTGGGCATTGGAGGTGTCGGCGAAAACGATTTCATGCTTGCTCTTCTGCACCGCTCGGACTTGGCGAGCACGATCACGGTCAATGGTGCGACCGACATGGGCGAGGATGAGGCAGAACACCCGGGCAGTCATTGGCGAAGGGCAGCATAATTATTCTTCGAAAATTCTTGATATTTGTTCAAAAATCATTATGTACACCGAGCGCTCACATAAGAAGGAAAAGGAAAAAGTTGATTGCCTGCGCGCAGTTTTCTGAATTTGGACACCGTTGCGTCAGGGCTCCATTCACAATATATAGGAGAGCACCCTATGCGTTACCCGCAAGGCATCCTGGTCTCATGTGAAATCCCGTGGGACGAAAACGAACGTTTCATGGCGGACATCTTCCGCGAAGAGGTCCGAGCGATGATAGCCAAGGGATATCGCCAGATCTACATCTTTGGCACCTGTGGAGAAGGGTACGCCGTGGATACGACCATGTTCCGGGACATTGTTACTGTCTTCCGCGAAGAGACTTCGGGTGAAGACGTGCTGGCACAGGTTGGTGTGATAACACTTTCCACCGCAAACGCTGTCGAGAGAATCGGCATCGCCCATGGCCTGGGATTTCGAGTTTTTCAGATCGCCCTGCCCTCTTGGGGGGTCGTGGACGATGACGAGATGATGGCGTTCTTCCAAGATGTCTGCGGCACGTTTCCGGACTCGAAATTCCTGCATTACAACCTTCCTCGTGCCAAGCGCATCCTAAACGGCCGCGACTATCGCCGTGTCGCCGACGCAGTGCCCAACCTCGTGGGCACCAAGAACACCACAGTTTCGCTCCGCAGCATCGGCGATCTCATGCGTCATGCACCGGACATGCAGCATTTTCTCTCTGAAGGAGGCTTTCCGTATGGTTGCCTGTACGGCGACTGTTCCATTTTGGGTTCCTTCGCCGGCGTATCCCCGGCAAAAATGTGGCAGCTTTTTGACACGGGCAAGTCCGGAAAAATCGAGGAGTCCTTTCGAATCTCACGCGCCTTTGACGATGTATGGAGTGACGTGTTTTCACCCACGGAGTACCGCCAGGAATCGATCGACGGAGTGTACGACAAGATGCTGGTCAAATTCAGCGGTGTGGACATGCCGCTTCGCCTCCTCTCGCCCTACAAGTGTTTTCCGGATGAGGTCTATGAGCAGTGCCGGAAAATCCTTGTAGAGAAGTACCCCGAGTGGCTTGCTTGACACGACCGGCCCGGCCCAAGGCCTTTGCCTAACAAGACAGATTTCTAAAAGGAAAACTGAGATGAATAAGACGAAGAAAAAAAGCCTGTTGGATGTGGGAACAAATAAATACCTCATGTTCGACGACGCGCTGACCGAGGAGAAGAAAGGATTCGTGCTCACGATGAATCCAGCCGAGCGCTCCCAGAAGCCCGTCCTGTTGCCAGACCAGCGGTGGGAAAGGGGCAGCATCAGTGGCGACAGCTTCACCACCGTGATGGAAGACGAGGGCATATACAAGCTGTGGTATGGGGTGGTTAAGTCCGGGGCGGAAAAGAAACGCAAGAACTATCTCTCAGCTGCCGAGATAAAGACCTTGGACAAGAAATCGATGCTCGACTATCTCTCCGAAGACCTGTATATGCTCTGCTACGCCGTTTCAAAGGACGGGATTCAGTGGAAAAAACCGAACCTGGGCATCCATGAGTTCGACGGCAGCAAGAAGAACAACATTGTCTTGGTCGGGGGTGGTGGAAACACTGTTTTCAAGGACCCGACTGCCCGTCCCGCGAGCCGATACAAGATGATTTGCGGGGGCGGCCCCAGGATGATGCACAATAACCGGGGAATACCGCCATACGCCGGTTATCGTCGCGTCTACGGCGTTGCTTCCGCTGACGGCATCCACTGGAAAAAACCCCGGTCCATAATGTCGTGGTACACTGACTGTACCAATGTTTGTTACTGGGACGAACGCATCATGAAATACGTCGCTTTTGTCCGGTACAACGAGACCATGTCATGCAGGAACGACGAGACGTTCCGGACGAAAGGAAACTTCTAC
>DPYP01000300.1:0-3362 GCA_003545375.1 Lentisphaeria bacterium | reverse complement strand
ATGACTCCTCGGTACGCTCTGTTCTGCCGCCCGAGGAGGAGAAGGACAATCCGGAGTTCGCGGAGATTTTCGCGCAGGACGCTGCCGGCAGGCCGTACCCGCATATGCCCAACCTGTCCAGCGAACAGTCGGTGCAGTACGCCGCCGAGGTGATCAAGGCCCGTTTCCGCGAGCATCCCGATCCGAACTGTGATGGCCCCACAAAGTGGGGCAGTACGTCCTGGGGCATTGGTGCCGATGACGGGCTGCCGCGTGATTTCAGCGCCGGCACCGAGGAACGGCACATGAACTTCCAGTCTATGATGGGCCGTTTCAACGACCCCACCGGCATGAGCACGACCGAGGAGTGGATGGATTGGGTGCAGCGCGTTGCAGCGGAGGTTTACAAGGAGTTCCCCGACCACATCATCACGACCAACGGCTATGCCAATCGCGATACGCCGCCGATCGGCCTGAACCCCGACCCGAAGATATGGATCATGTTCGCCGCGATCTTCTCCGACACCTATCACGCCTACGACAATCCTCGCAGCTGGATGACATTGCGGCAGTACAACATGCTCAAGGACTGGGCCAGCATGTACGACAACATCTACATGTACAACTACCTCTATTACAACCTGGCTGGCTGTGGCGCGCCGCCGATCCCGGTGGCGCGGCGGCACATCCATGAAATGCCGATGCTCAAGAAGCTCGGTCTCGCCGGATTCGCCGACGAAGGCCGCACCGTTGCCGGCGAGGCCGGCGTTTTTCCCACGTATGTGCGGGCCCGCCTGATGTGGGACGCCGATCAGGACGCCCAGGCGCTGATGACCGAATTCTTCGCTGACTGGTACGGGCCCGCGGCAGTGCCCGCACAGGCGTTTTGGGACGCCATGGAAAGTGCCATCGAAGACACTGTTTTCGGCGGCAACGAGGACCACATGTTGTCGCTGGTGTACACGCCGGAGCTGATTGCCCGCCTCGAAGTCCATTTGCAGGAGGCCGAAGCGCTGGCGGCCGGCGACGAGTGGGCCGCTGCTCGGGTGTTGGCGGATCGTGTGACCTTCGATCACCTGCTCGCCTACAAAGCCATGGAACGGGCCGAGGCAGACGCCGATTTCGCGGCTGCGGCCAAGCACGCCCAGGGCATGATCGACGTGAGAAAGCCGGCTACCGCACTCAGCCGCTTCTACTGGGATCCAAGCACGAAAACCGATTGGAAGCCAGGGGAAGCCGAAGGCTTCTACTATTGGGGTGCGATGGCGCGGCGCGACTACTACCGGGAGCTGACGGACCTGACCAACGGCACGACCGGCGAGCTGATCACTGTGTTGCCGGAGTCAGCGAAGTTCCGTACGGACTGTCGCGATGACGGGCGTTTCGACGGCTGGTATCGGCCCGAGTTTGATGACACGGATTGGGAAACGGCGCTGACGACTCTGCCGTTCTTTGCTCAGGGTTCGTATCTTGATGATCAGGGCTTTCCCTACTTGGGAGCGCTGTGGTACCGGCTGGAGGTGGATGTTCCTGAGGCCGCCGCGGACCGTGCCGTGTGGTTGTACTGCACCGTGGCGGAAACGGAGGCATGGGTCTGGGTCAATGGCGTGTATGTCGGCCGGCGCCCGTACAACGAAGCCTACCTTCGCCCCAACGAGTTGGACCTCGAAGTGACCGATGCACTGGCTCCCGGCGGCAACAACAGCGTCGTTGTGCGCCTGCACACCAACTATCAGCCGGCCCAGATGGCTGCCGGCCTGATGTCGCGGCTGTTCCTGTACGCCCCGCGCGACGATCATCCCCGATCCGGCGCTGCGGAGCGCGTCAAGTCGGAGCAGTTGATGGGGTAGGGTGGTGCTGCGGTCAGGCGAAGGCGAAGTCAAGCGGCTTCGTCGTGCACATGACATCGCCAACAGCGTTTCGATGGGGCTGCCGTGCCGGCGGAACGATTGAATCGTTCCGCTTACATCGCTTCGCCGTCAGGTTTCTCGTTGAACAGCTTGTGGTAGTTCTCTTCGCCGGTGGCCCATTTGGCGCCACGGGTTTTGACATGGCCATCGAGAAACAACAAGTTGATCTTGTACCCCGGATGTCGAAAACTGTAGAAGTATTCCGTACTCGTCGGCAAATCGATACCCCATTCGTAAAAGTTGTAATCGAGCCAGAAGGCGCCGATATCCTTGATTTCCGAGGCCCAACCGGCAGTACTCGGCGAATAGTCATTGTCCATTCGTTCGTAGAGGTTGTCGCGAAAATATGCATCCGCTGATTTATTCGGCCAATGCAGCCAGCGATAGGAGCCGGTGCCTTCATTTATACCGCACCAATAGTAATTCGCCACGATCGAGAAGTTCTGGATATAGCTTGTACCGGCGTTGGATGTCTCAAAATAGGTTTGCCCGGTCATCCCGGCATAGTAACTGCCTGGCTCGGCGGGGCACTGCAGAATATCCCAGCGTTCGATGGATGTGCTCGGCGCCGGCGCGAAGGTCGAGATCGTCTCGTTGCCGCCAAGGTAGCCATTCTTGCCAAGGTAATCCCAGACTGTATTTCCCCGCGTCACGTATCCCGCTACTGCGTGGGAGTAAAAACGTGAACCCGACGCAGGGACACTGCCATCGTTGTCGGTCGCGTAAGCGAGGTGGGCGACACCAACTTGCCTCTGGTTCGACATGCAAACGACAGTCTTCGCGGTCTCCCTGGCCCGGTTCAATGCCGGTAGCAGCATCGCTGCCAGGATAGCGATAATGGCGATAACAACCAGCAACTCAATCAATGTGAACTGTCTTTTCATGGCGACCCGGTGAATGGAATCAGTGGCTGTTCCACTGCAAGTTCCGAACGGAGTATTCTATTGGAGCATGGGCCCAAAATCAATGTTTCTCACGTCACATGCTTGTGCTCATGGATTGCAAAGGAATCGTAACGTAATGTACGTCAGGACCGCGGATCTTGACTTTGGGTCCTTCATATCGAAGCGTAATCTGCGTCTGCTCTGCCCGATCATAGGCGCGACTGTCCTGATGTCATCGGAGCCATTTGATGAATCGTGAAATCAAACGCTCACCGTTCGTTCAGCAATTCACGCTTATCGAGTTGCTCGTGGTCATTGTGATCATTGCCATACTGATCGCCCTGCTCCTCCCGGCCTTGCAGCAGGCAAAAGACACGGCGAAGTCGGTGACGTGCATGTCGAACCTCAAACAGCAGTTTACGGGGATGGCGCTGTACGCCAACGATTCCGATGGTTTGATACCGCCGATCGGCCAGAATTTCTACAGCAGTGGCATGCCGGGATACAATGGCACCTGGTACAGTTGGCTGGGTTCGTACGGCTATATGGGCCCCGGCGAAACATATGACTACGGGCCGTACGGCGTCAC
>DPYP01000181.1:0-2585 GCA_003545375.1 Lentisphaeria bacterium | reverse complement strand
GATATTGTGCACATTGTCATCGAGCACCGTGGTCATTTGACGCTCCTGCAGCGGGCTGACGCGATTGTGCGGGTGCATGACGAAAATACTGATGTTGGCCTTGCCGCGCACCCCGGCGATCGCCGCACTGCCTGTGTCGCCGCTTGTGGCTCCGACGATATTCAGCTGCTGCCCGCGCCGTGCCAGGATATGCTCGAACAGATTTCCCAGCAATTGCAGCGCAAAATCCTTGAACGCCAGCGTTGGTCCGTGAAACAGCTCCATCACGTAGATATCGCCCACCGGCACTATTGGTGCGATCTCCGGGTGGTCGAACGTCGCGTAACTGCGCGTTACCAGCGTTTGCAGCTCGTCATCGGAAATGTCCTCGGTGCTGGCAAACAGCCGCAGCACTTCGAAGGCCAGCGACGGATAGTCGAGCTGGCGCCATGCCTCCAGCCGATCCGCGACTGCCGGGATCGATACCGGCAGCAGCAGCCCGCCGTCGTCCGCCAGCCCCATCATCACGGCATCGGCGAATCCTACCGGTTCGACCTGCCCGCGTGTGCTGAAATAGTTCACCTGTAACTCCTTACGGCTGAATAGGTATTGTATTGCGCACTGGTGATTTTTCCAATTGAGCGTATAATTTATATACCTATGAGTAAGACAGTCCTTTTCCTCACCGACGGCATGTCGGACGATCCGTTGCCCGAGCTCGACGGCAAGACCCCGCTCGAGCACGCTGCGACGCCGAACATGGACGCAATCGCGGCGGAAGGCGCCTCCGGAATGTTCAAAAGCCTTCTCTACGAAGACATTCCGACTTCCTCCGACGTTGCCAACATGGCCGTCATGGGCTATGACACCAAGCAATTCTACTGCGGTCGCGGTCCCCTCGAGGCGATGGCCCAGGGCATCGAGCTCGGACCCGACGACATCGCTTTCCGCTGCAATCTGGTCCAGTCGGACGGCGAAAGGCTGATCGATTTTTCCGGCGGCCATATCGCTTGCGACGATGCTGTGCGGATCATGACCGACCTGGCCGACACTTTCAACACCGATGATTTCACCTTCCACACCGGCGTCAGCTATCGCAACCTGCTCATTCTGCACGGCCCCCAATTCAGCGCCAATGTCACTTTCAACAAGCCGGATGACCACCAGGGCGACCCGATCACCTTTAACCGCATCGACCCCAAAGACGACAGCCCCGCGGCCCGTCGCACAGCCGATGTCGCCAACGACCTGATTGCTCGCACCACCACGTTCCTCGCAGAACATCCATACAATCGGGGCCGTGCTGAACCTGCCAACATGATCTGGCTGCAAAGCCCCGGCAAGAAACCTGCCCTGCCGTCGTTCTCCGAGAAGTACGGCGTTTCCGGCGCGATCATCAGTGCTGTCGACGTCATTTTCGGTCTCGGCGCCTGTGTTGGCATGACCAACATCCGTGTCGAGGGCGCTACCGGCTTCATTGACACCGATTACGAGGCCAAGGCCGATGCTGCCGTCGCCGCCCTTGCCACCCATGATTTCGTGTACCTGCATGTTGAAGCTGTCGACGAATGTGGCCACATGGGCCGGCTCGACCTCAAACTTCAGGCGATCGAGGACATTGACCGCCGGCTCGTTGGCCGGGTCCGCGAGCAATTAGCCGGTCAGCCCATCACTTTTGCCGTGTTGCCGGACCATCCTGTCCCGGTCAAACTGCGCAAGCACACACGCGACCCGGTGCCCGTCCTCATTGCCGGTCCCCACATCAGTCCGGACGCTGTCACTGTCTACAGCGAATCCGCCGCCCGGTCGGGTGGTCTCGGCGATTTCCAGGGCGACCAGCTCATGCGCCACATTTTTGATCTTTAGTGCGTTTCCCGTATTCTATGATTCTGACCGCTTTTTTAACTATTTTTATAAGCTACTATTAAAGACAAAATATTATAGAAGTAGTTTATTTTCAATATGTTACATAGTTATATCAGGCAATTACCTATAAAATCCCTGCTGGAGAGACCTAAGATCCTTAAAAATGTTGAAAACCAGGCGATTTTATAAGCCAAGGGTCCTTGAAACATCTTGGTTTACAATAGGTTATGAAATAATAGTCAGTCGAGGAGGGTAAGGCCCAGGGGCAGGGTGTCGCCGAGGATGCGGGCCTGGTCTTCGGCGGTCTCGAGCGTCTGGGGTTCGAGGAAGTCGATCCAGTGCTGCGGACAATCTGCGCTGGCAAGATGGTCGGCGATGCGGGCGGCAAGGTCGCGGTCGATGTCAAGACGGCGAACACCCGTGCCGGCGGCAACACGTGTGATGGCGAAAAGACGCATGTGGTTTGCAGCGCCCTCGGCGGGGATTTCCAGCAAGGCACTCAACCATGAGGCCGCGTCATCCGGCGGTATGATGGTTTCCTCCGGTGCATGGAACAGGCGCCGGGCACCAAGACGCGCCAGTACCCAGTACTCGAATGCTGCCAAATCGGCGCCGCGCCCGAGCAAAAGACGACCGGTGGCGATTTTTTTCTGGGCGGGCACCAGCTCGAAGGCTCCGAGACAGCGCCAGCGTTCCTGTCGGGCCTGCTCGCCGTCGCGGATCATGTCACGTAAAGATTG
>DPYP01000531.1:5987-8877 GCA_003545375.1 Lentisphaeria bacterium | reverse complement strand
CGTCGGCAAACCGCCTATGAGCGAATCCCGCTACATCATCGGCATTGATCTGGGTACGACCAATATCGCCGTCTGCTATATCGATACGGACGAAGGCGAAGACTACGAAATCCAATCTTTCCCGATTCCCCAACTGACGGCGGCCGGCGAAGTAGACACCCGGCCGCTGCTGCCATCCTTCTGCTACCTCCCGGGCCCCTCCGAACTGCCGAAGGGCGCCCTGGCCCTACCCTGGAGCAAAAAGATGGCTTTCGCCGTTGGTGAGTTTGCCCGCGAACAGGGGGCCCGCGTACCACACCGCCTGATCGCCTCCGCAAAGTCATGGCTGGCACATGCCGGCATCGACCGTACGCGTGCCATCCTGCCGTGGGGCAGTGAGCTCGATGATCAAATGATGTCGCCGGTACAGGTGACCACCGCCTATCTCGACCACATCCGCCAAGCCTGGAACCAACAGTTCAAGCGCCAGAAACCGAAAAAGCGCCAAGCACTGCTGCTCGAAAATCAGCAGGTCATCATCACGATCCCTGCAAGCTTTGACGAGACTGCCCGTGAGCTCACGATAAATGCCGCCGCCGCCGCCGGCTACAACGACATCTGCCTGCTCGAGGAACCACTGGCCGCTTTCTATGCCTGGCTGCAAAACCACGAGTGGGACTGGGACAGTGCCATCCGCTGGGGTCAGAAATGCCTGATCGTAGACGTCGGCGGCGGCACCACCGATCTTTCGATTATTCAGATCGACGACGAAGGCTACCTGCACCGCTTTGCGGTAGGCAGTCACCTGCTGCTTGGCGGCGATAACATCGACATGGCACTGGCTCGAATGATGGAGAAAAAGTGGGGCACCAAACTGGTCGCCACCGACTGGACACTGTTGTGCCAGCGCTGCCGCGAAGCCAAAGAAATCCTGCTCGAGTCACGCCGGGCAAAAACTGACATCACCCTGCTCTCGGCCGGTAGCTCCGTACTCAAGAATATTAAAAAAGCCGAGCTGCGCCGTACTGCCGTCGTCGACCTGTTGGAAGATGGATTCTACCCGGAAATCCCGGTTGATGAACCCCCGCCACGACGGCAGACCGGCATGCGCCAGATGGGACTCCCATATGCCGTCGATCCCGCAATCACCCGGTATCTGCTGGAGTTTCTGCATCAGGCTGCGAAGGTCGCAAACGATGAAGAGGACGATCACCCCTGCATGTTCCCCGAACGCGTCCTCTTCAATGGCGGCAGCATGAAGACGAAATTCCTGCGCCGCCGCATTCTCGACGCCATCGCCCGCTGGCGCCCGGATCGCGGGCAGCCAAAAGAACTCATCGGCGAAGACGTCTCGCAGGCAGTTGCCGTCGGTGCCTCTTACTATGGCTGGGTGCGCCGCGGTCATGGTGTCAAAGTCCGCAGCGGTCTGGCACATGCCTGCTATCTCGAAGTCGCGGATGCCGGCAACGGCACCCGACTGGTGACTGTCGTTCCGCGGGATACCAACGAGAATGTGCTGATTACCGTGCCTGGTGACTTCCGCGTTCAAACGAATCAGAAAGTGTTGTTCAACCTGTACACCAGCGACACGCGCCTCGACGATCAACCCGGCGATGTCGTGACGCCAGGTGATGACGAGGTCGAAAAGATCGCACCGCTGGTGTCGGTGCTGCCCGATGGCGGTAAAGATACCGAATCTATCGGCGTCCGCATCACAGCACAGCTCAACGACGTTGGTGCTCTCGAGGTTTCGCTTGAAGCAACTGACGGCAAGCTGCGCTGGCCGCTGCGTTTTGACCTGCGCCCGGTTGCCGAATCCACAGAACCGCCGCCGGCAGCCGCGCCGGAGAAGCCTGCGGTCATCATCGATGCGGAACGTCTGGCGGCGGCGACGAAATTGATCCGTGACCGCTTCAACAGCCCGGCCGACGAATTGCGGCCGCTGACGCGTGAGCTGGAAGAGGCTCTCGCCACAACAAAGGCCGACTGGCCGCTGCACGCCGTCCGTGCCATGGCCGATGTCTTCCTGGAGCTGCGCGATTGCTGCAACCGCAGCCCCTATCACGAGCGGCGCTGGTTCAACCTCACGGGGTACTGCATGCGCCCGGGCTTCGGGGACGTCGCCGACAAATTGCGCCTCCAGGAGTTTTGGAAGCAGTGGATCGTCGGGCCCGTGTACAAGCACGACAACGACGTGACCGCCGAGTGGTGGGTTTTCTGGCGACGTATCGTATCCGGGCTCAACATCGGCCACCAGACCACGATCGGCGTCGAGCTGGTGAAGAAGCTGTTTCCGGGCAACGCGTATGCCTACTACATTCGCGCCGGCGAACGGGCGCGCCAGGAAATGTGGCGTTGCCTTGGTGCCCTGGAATTGCAGCCCGTACACATGAAAATCAACGCTGGCAACGTCATGGTCAATCGCGATGACGACCTGCGCGGTTTCGAATGCTGGGTGCTGGCACGGCTCGGTGCACGCCGGCCATTCCACGCACCGGCACATGCGGTGGTACCGGCAGACATCGCGGCACCATGGGTCGAGCGGCTGATGGCGCTGGACACCAAAGGGCGCAACGACCGCATGCACCTCTTCGCGATCGCCCGCATTGCCGCCATGACCGACGACCGCAACCTCGACCTGCCAGCCGATCTGCTGACCCGGGCGCAAGACTTTCTTGCGGACAAGCGTTGCCCGCGCAGTTGGATCGACGGCCTCCACAACGCAGTGCGACTGACGACGGAAGATCAAGCCAAAATTCTCGGGGACACTTTGCCGCTCGGATTGACACTGGTCGGCAGTGACTCTTGAAGCCGGACGATGCCTCCGTGCCCGTCATCCGCAGCAGGCAGGCTGGAGCACGGGCGTGTATGCAACCTCAATCCGGTCGGCGACGGAGGCCGGCCCGATCAG
>DPYP01000531.1:2172-5622 GCA_003545375.1 Lentisphaeria bacterium | reverse complement strand
CCAACGCATCACGTGCGAATCTGCCCAAACCTGAATCTCTCAACCAGATCCGCCCACCTGCTTTACCAATTAAAATGCAGGCAATATGCCTGCGCTCCCGGGGGCTAATCTTCGCGTCGAGCCCTCTTCACCCGTTTCTTCGCCTGAAACTGACAAATCATACCGGCGATGGCGAGCAGCATGATCCCCCACCAAGTGCGGTCCACGGCGTCGGCGTAGGCTGAAGCAAGTTCCTCGGCATCAAAGGGATAATAGTGGGTATCGATCATCTGGATCGCCGTCATAACGACAAAAGCACCGATTGTAGCAGTTACGATGATCAGCAGCGGCCGCTGCATAATCACCGCCAACAACCCGGTGACCGTTGCAAACAAAATCGCAATGACCGCGCCGGCCAGGCTTTCGGGGTCAGTGAGCAGCGGCACGATCAGGGGCGACAGGCAGGTCCCGAAAACAAAACCGACACACCAGATCGCCAGGTTGAAGACGAAACGGACGATCACCCCAGCAATGATGCTGGTGAGTAGCGCAATTATCAGAAATACGACAACGCTGCCCTGGAAATACGCCGAGGCAATCAGATTGGCCAGGGCAACACCTGCCACCACGCCGCCCACGGCTAGCAGCAGCTTCAGGAATCGGTAGCCGAAGAAACAGTAGACGGCACCGAAACAGATGAAAACTATGTCCTGCAGTGACTCGACATTCAACTTCTTAACGTCAGGGGCTGGGTGTCCTTCGCCAAGAACGACGGCGTGCGCTGCCGGCCGGCGGCTTCTTCGTCAGCATCGGAATTGGCGATTGTCGTGCGGATAACGCTGACCAGCAGACCGATGCCGACCCAGGTCGCGAGCATGCTGGAACCGCCGTAGCTGATCAGCGGTGCGGTGATGCCGGTTGTCGGACCGGCGCCGCTGACCACGGCCGCGTGAATAAGGGCGTGCAGGCCAATAGACAGGCCAACGCCCGCAGTGAGCAGCATGCCCTCGCGGTCCAGGGCGTTGGTGCTGACCGTCAAGGCCGCACCGAGTACCAGCAGATACATCAGCATGACGCCGGCTACAGCGGTAAAACCGAGCTCCTCACCGACGATCGCCAGGATGAAATCCGTGTGCGACTCCGGCAGATACCTTTCCTTCAGCCGGCTCTCGTTGAAGCCGACACCGATCCAGCCCCCGGAACCAAGCGCGTACTGAGACATCAATAGCTGGTAGCCGTTGCCTTCCGCTGTGGCTTCGGGATGGCGGAACGAGGTCAGCCGCCCTTTACGCTCCGGGCTGCCGCCCACAACAATAGCGCAAAGAATGATCCCGGTTGAAATCAGCAGCAGCAGATAGCGCAAACGGATTCCGGCAATGAACATGATTGCCATGACCACCATCCCGGTGATCATCGTGACGCTGAGGCTGCCGCCGAGCAGTACCAGAATGATGACCATGCCAACCACCAGCATCGGGCGCCAGAAACCCTTGGTGGCGCTCAGGACATTGCGCGGGTTGGTACCATAGTAATGCGCCAGATAAATAATCAGCGCCGGCTTGGCGAATTCCGACGGCTGCAGCGTGAAGTTGCCGACACGCAGCCAGCGGAAAGCACCATTGATCGACGCGATAAACGGCAGCTCGGTGACCCAATATTTGCCGCAGAAGTGCAGCACATGCGCACTGGCCAAATAGACCAAAGGCAGAGCAACCAACAACAGAACCCACTTGCTGGCGGCGCCGATCCGGCGGTAGTCGACAAAGCTGATCACCACGGCAAACACCATGCCGAGGAAGATCCAGACCGACTGTTTAACCAGGAAATTCTGGTGTGACGCCGCACTCGTCGTCGAGTACAGCATCACCAGTCCGAAGATGGTCAGCAATACCACCGATGCCAGCAGTGTAGCGGTGGCAAATCTGAGCTTGTGGGTCGCCGCTTTCTGTTCCACCAAGGTTAGTTCTACCTTGTTTTGTTAGATTAGCGAATTGGCGTACTGAGGGACTGTGGGAAAGGTAGAGCATTGGCGCATTTCTGCGCTTTTCTCACCCAACCCGCAAAGCTCTAACACTCCGCCACTCTGATTTAACAAAGTAGAATTGGTAGTAATGCAGTTCCGACTGGTAGGAAGGTTGTGTCGTTGCTGTTACGAAGCTGCGGCTTCAGCTTCCTGCGGGACAGGTTTCAGCGTCGCGGCTTCCGGCGTGGCATCCGGCGGCGCCTCGTCGATGATGCCAAGCTTGTCGCCGACTTTCTCGCGGACCGCGGCCAGCAGGCGCTCTTCGAGTTCCTTGTCGTCCTTGATCGCCTGCTTCGTCTGCTCACGCCCCTGGCCAAGCTGCTCGCTGCCAAAGGAAAACCACGAACCGTGTTTCTCGATCAATTTATTGTCCAGCGCCACGTCCAGGATCGAACCGGCACGGGAAATCCCCTCGGAATACATGATGTCAAACTCCGCGATCTGGAACGGCGGCGCCATCTTGTTCTTGACGACCTTGACCCGTACATGGTTGCCGATGACTTCGCCGACGGCGTTCTTGATCGCCTCCTTGCGCCGCACGTCCAGACGTACGGCGGCATAGAACTTCAGAGCATTGCCGCCCGGCGTAGTTTCGGGACTGCCGAACATGACACCGATCTTCTCGCGGATCTGATTGGTGAAGATGACGCAGGTCTTGCTCTTGGCGATCGCGCCGGTGAGCTTGCGCAGCGCCTGCGACATCAACCGCGCCTGCAGACCGACGAAGGTATCGCCCATCTGCCCCTCGATCTCGGCGCGCGGCACCAAAGCAGCGACAGAGTCGATGACCAAGACGTCGAGCGCGTTGCTGCGCACCAGGGTCTCAGCGATATTCAAGGCATCCTCGCCGCAGTCCGGCTGCGACACCAGAATGTCATTCGTGTCGACGCCAATGATGCGGGCATAATGCGGATCGAGCGCGTGCTCCGTGTCGATGAAGGCGCACAGGCCTCCAGCCTTCTGGGCATTGGCGATAATGTGCGTGCAGATGGTAGTCTTACCGGAGGCCTCCGGACCATAGATCTCGACGATACGCCCGCGAGGCACGCCGCCGATACCGAGCGCCACGTCGAGGGACAGGGCGCCGGTACTGATCGTCGGGACGCCTATACGCTTATCGTCGCCGAGCCGCATGATGGCGCCGTTGCCGAATTCCTTTTCGATCTGGGCGATGGCAATTACAAGATTTTTGTCTGCCTTTCCATCCGGAAGGACAAACTTTTTTGTGGCTTTTGCCATTTTCCTGTTCCTCTTTATGTGTTATCTCTAAAAAATCCTGTCTTGGCTGGCAGGGGGTCGCTGCGGATACGAAAACCCGCGGTCAACACCGGGTAGTATAGGCGAGTTGAGAGAATTTGTACAATACAATAATAAAATTTTACCCAAAAATCCGCAAATTTTCCACAAATCCGTC
This sequence comes from Lentisphaeria bacterium, assembly GCA_003545375.1. Taxonomy (GTDB): domain Bacteria; phylum Verrucomicrobiota; class Lentisphaeria; order JABSQK01; family CAJWLW01; genus CAJWLW01. Next base: position 2,206 of record DPYP01000531.1, on the reverse strand, counting down.
CGGAAATATAAGGTTGAGAGGGTTTGTCACCTTG
>DPYP01000531.1:0-1769 GCA_003545375.1 Lentisphaeria bacterium | reverse complement strand
TTACCCTTCATCGGCCGCAACTGGATGTGCAACTCGCGCAACTGCCGCTCGTTGATCTCGCTCGGTGCGTTCATCATCAGGTCCTGGGCTGACTGATTCATCGGGAACGCGATGATCTCGCGGATGTTCGGCTGGTTGGTCAGCAGCATGACAATGCGGTCCAGTCCAGGCGCAATGCCGCCATGCGGCGGCGCACCCAGCGTGAAGGCAGTGATCAGGCCGGGAAACTTGTTGTCCACTACGGACGAATCGTAGCCGGCAATCTCGAACGCCTTGTACATGATCTCCGGCTTATGATTCCGGATGGCGCCGCTGGAAAGCTCGATGCCGTTGCACACCAGGTCGTATTGGTAAGCCAGAACCTCCAGCGGATCCTTCGTCTCCAGCGCTTCCATCTCGCCCTGCGGCATCGAAAACGGGTTGTGCGAAAACTCGACTTTGCCTGTCGCCTCGTCACGCTCGAACATCGGATAGTCGACGATCCAGCAAAACCGGTAGGCGTTAGGTTCCAGCAGCTCGAGACGCGCCCCCAGCTCGTTGCGCACTGCCGCCCCGATCTCGCAGGCTGCCTTCTCCTTATCGGCGATGAAGAACAGCACGTCGCCACTTTCGATGTCCGCCGCCGTCTTCAGCGCTTCGAGCTGCTCGCGGTTGAGGAATTTGGCAATCGGGCTGCGGACCTCTTCGTCCTTCCAGCCGATGTAGCCCAGCCCTTTCGAACCAACCGACTGCGCAAACTCGATCATATCATCGAAGAACTTGCGCGACTGATCGACAATCCCCGTCACCTTCATGGCCCGTACCACCCCGCCCTTCTTGACGACGCTGGTGAAGGCCTTGAACTCGGTGTCTTCAAATACCTCGGTGACGTCGATGATGCGGATCGGATTGCGCAGGTCCGGCTTGTCGCAGCCGAAATCCAGCATCGCCTGCCGGTAGGGGATGCGCTCGAACGGCACCGTGCTGACCTTCGTGTCGTCGTCCGTGAACTCGTCGAACAGGCCGGACATCACGGTCTCGACCACTTCGAACACGTCGTCCTGCGTGCAGAACGACATTTCCAGGTCGAGCTGATAGAACTCGCCCGGCGAGCGGTCGGCGCGGGAGTCTTCATCGCGGAAGCACGGAGCAATCTGAAAGTATTTGTCAAAGCCGGCAACCATGAGGAGCTGCTTGAAAATCTGCGGCGCCTGCGGCAACGCGTAGAACTTGTGTGGATGCAGGCGGCTGGGGACCAGGAAGTCGCGGGCACCTTCGGGTGAACTGGCAGTCAGGATCGGGGTCTGCACCTCGTTGAAATCGAGCCCGATCATGCGCTGGCGGATGCTGTTGGTGATCTTCGAGCGCAACACGATGTTTTCGTGCAGCTGTCTGCGGCGCAGATCGAGGAACCGGTACCTGAGGCGGGTCGCTTCCGGGTAGTCCGTCTCGTCCGCCACCGGAAACGGCAGCGTCTCGGCGCGGTTCAGGACCTTCATCTCGTCAGCCATCAGTTCGACCTTGCCGGTAGCGAGAGTAGCGTTAACCGTCTCCTCCTCGCGCCGCACGATCTTGCCGGTGAAACAGACCGTAGACTCCAGCCGCCAATGGTGGACATCCTCATAGAAATCGCGTTCCGGATCGACCACAACCTGCGTGATCCCGTAGTGGTCGCGCAAGTCAATGAAAACCACGCCGCCATGGTCGCGCACACGGTGGATCCAGCCCGATATCCGGGCCTGCTGCCCGACTTCGGACTCGTTGATTTCGTTGCATGTATGGGTTCGATA
>DPYP01000225.1:0-3406 GCA_003545375.1 Lentisphaeria bacterium | reverse complement strand
ATTGCCGTCCTGGTCGATGATCTGGCCGTCCGGCAGCGGCATGCCGTTTTGCATCGCTATGCGTACCTTGCCTTCCGCGGTCACGCAAGTCGCGGTATCGACCATGACTGGCCAGTCATCACCGTTGGGCATGGCGATGCAGATCGGGTTCGTACCGAGCCGCGGCTCGGCGGCGCCGTACGGTGCAACTCGGGATGCGCCGTTGACGTTGACCATCATCATGGCGAGGAAACCGTTGCGTGCCGCGTCCTCGGCATAGGAACCGAGCCGTCCGATGTGATTGAAGTGACGGGCAAAGGCGGTGTAGCTGCCATGCTCACGCGCTTTGCGGTAGGCGATATCGAGGAATTCACGCATGAGGAACTGACCGAGCCCGAACTCTCCGTCGAACACGTCGACGCCTGTCGACTCACTGACGATTTTCAGGCGGGCGCCTGGTCTGATCAAGTCGATTTCAATGAAGTTGACGTATTGAATGAGCCGCATGATGCCGTGGCTCGGGTGCCCCGCTGCGTCGGCGGCAACCAGCTCATTGGTGACTGCCTGCGCTTCTTCTGCACTGGTGCCGGCAGAGGTCAACAATGCGATGCCGAAGGCCGTCAGCTCTTCGGCTGTGAATGTTTTTGCCGGGTAATCGCCGTCGGTTGCCCGGGCGTGAACGGGTTTTCTATTATTCTCTTGATCCATAGATGTTTCCTGTGAACGGATAGTATAGCGCGCTGGGCGATGCGGGACAGGTTAATTTAGAGATGATGAAGAATCGTCTGGCGCCCTGCCCGAAGCGTGCCTATGTTAAGAATTCAAAACCAAAGGAGGTTCACTATGTCCCTGAGCACTCACCAACCTGCATCCGTCGAGTTGACCGATTTTCCGATTGCCCCCGAACAGATCATCTCCGGCGACCCGGTTGCGAAGATCTGGGTCTCGGCCCAGACGGAGGATCTCAAAGTGACGCAGGGCGTCTGGGATTGCACCGCGGGCGATTTTAACTGGGACTATGACTGGGACGAGTTTGTCCTGATCCTCGAAGGCGAAGCAACGATCGAGGAAATCGGTGGCGAGACAGTCACCTTGCGGGCCGGCGACTTCGGGTACATGTCGATCGGCACGAAGACGAAATGGCACGTCCCGGAGTACATCAGGAAGACGTTCACCCTGCGAACCCCGGAGCCGCTGCAGCTGTAGGCCCCGCCGGGCCTTCTTTGCAGAACTTTATCAGGTTGAAATCAAAGCGGGGAATTCGCTATGCAGGACAGGTTTCGTCTGCTTACGCTGCTGACGTCATTTTCACTGGCCATGACTGCAGCAGCACAGGAGAAGGGGCCGGTACAGGTGGATCGTCTGGGGGCGGCGCTGGGGTTGGTCGGGTTTTCACGGGATGACCTGGGCTATCAGCCGAAGGGCTACTGGTCCCGGTATCCGAATCCCGATCAGATGCCGTATCTTCTGCCGTTCTTCAACGATCTCTTTGCCGAGCCGCTGGCGAGCTACGAGTTCACTTACCTCATGGCCATGGCGGTCGATGCGTATCTGAGTCCCGAAGGGCTGGAGAAGCCGAATGCTCTGTACCAGCTCGTCTATTTCCTCGGCGTCGATCGCAAGGTCACCGGCTTCCGCTCGTACAGCGCCAACCTCGATCCGCAGCTCGATGACGAGACGCCGCTGGTCGATGCCATTGACCGGATCTATGCCGTCACCGGCGGTCAACTGACGGTGAAGACTTTCGGTCTGAGCCCTGGTGAGAAATGGCGCGGCTGGGACAAGAACGCGCGACAGGAACTGCGGGACCAGGCCGCGAAACTCGACCCCGCGATCCGCCAACCGCTGGCGGCGCTGGTGCTCAACGCGCTGGACGCCTGGCAATGGCGGCAGCGGGCGATGCGCAATGTCGATCCGCAGGATCTCAATGAAGTCTTCCACATCCGGGACCTGCCCCAAACCCATTCGGGCAGCCGGGTCTACCATTTCGCGATCGACGATCTGGCGAAGGACCTCGACGAGCCGTCGCTGTATTACGCCGGCATGAAAGCGGTGCAGGCGGCCGATGACGCCCGTCACGCCTTTGCCGCGGTGCTGGAAACCGATCTTGATCTGACTGCGGCCGGTTTCGACTTCGTCACGCCGATCGGGCGGGTTGTCCTGGCCGGATCCGGCGCCGATACGCATGCCTATGACGATGCCATCGTGCTCGTGGACCTGGGTGGAGACGATCGCTATACCGGTCCGGTCGGCGCTACGTCGTCACTGTCGTTGCCGATCAGTATCGCGCTGGACTGCGCCGGCAACGATGTCTACGACTACGTATCGGAGGAGGTGCCAGCCCAGGGCGCCGGCATCCTCGGCGCCGGTGTGCTGATCGACAACGGCGGCAACGATACCTACACAGCAGGTTCGCATGCGCAGGGTGTCGGTCTCTTCGGGCTGGGGCTGTTGTTCGACCGCGATGGTGACGATAGCTACACGATGACGCTGGCCGGGCAGGGCGCCGGCTATTTCGGTCTCGGTTATCATCTGGACGGCAGCGGCAATGATCGCTTCTACTTCTTCGGTGACGGCCAGGGGTACGGCGGACCGGGCGGCGTCGGCGTGCTGGCGAATCACTCCGGCAACGACCAGTACGAAGCCGAGGTCTATGCTGAAAAGGCCGGCCGCGCGGATTATCATTCCGGCGGCAAGATCGCCATCAGCCAGGCGCAGGGCGTCGGATCGGGCCGGCGCGGCGACGGCGCCGACGGCCACAACTGGGCCGGCGGCCTCGGCACGATGATCGACTCCAGCGGCGACGACACGTATCTGGCGGGGAACTTCTCGATCGGACTCGGATACTGGTACGGTACGGGCCTGCTGTTCGACGGGGCGGGTGACGATCACTATAAGAGTGTGTACTTCACGCAGGGCAGCGGGGCGCATTTCTGCATCGGCGTGCTGATCGACGAGGGCGGCAATGATCACCATGAGCTGTTCGAGACCGGCGGTGCGGGATTGGGGTTCGGCTGGGATTTCACCGTCGCACTGCTGCTCAACAAGGGTGGCAACGACGTCTACTCGGCGTGGGGCAACAGTATGGCGCGAGCCGATATCCGCTCGAACGCGTTGCTCGTCGATATCGGCGGCGACGACATATACCTGTACCCGGCCGGTGCCGGTGGACGCGGCATCGCGCCGTTCCGTGACGAGTACCGCAAACGCGGATATCGCTATGGTCCGTACGACTTCCACGCCAATTCATTCGGGCTGCTGCTGGACATCGGCGGTACTGACCAATACCTGGACCACTCGCGTGACAGCGACGAGCGGACGCCGTCGTCAATTTGCCGTGACAACCATACGTGGCAGGATCCACCGGTGGGAAGCGAGAACTACGGATACCGGAACTTCGGGATCGGCATGGATGTGGAAGACGGCA
>DPYP01000603.1:0-11683 GCA_003545375.1 Lentisphaeria bacterium | reverse complement strand
GGCGCTGTGTGGCAGCCGCGGTTGTGGGTCTACGGTAATTATCGCTCTTCGCTGCATTCCTATCAATTGGACAACGGCCCGACGATACGGGAGTGGGCAAACCGCCTGGACCTGTTTTCAAACCTGCAGTTGACGGGTACCGAGCGCATACTCCTGGGCCTCCGCCCCCTGGATGATGCCGGGGGCTTCTGGGGGCAAGCCTGGTCCGATGACGAGCAGGAAAGTTTCGGCAACGACATCAACGAAAACGTCAGCCTGCTTTTCTTTGAGGGGGATTTAGGTGAACTGCTGCCCTTCCTTGATGAGGACGATTCGCGCGGGCTGGACATCGGTTTTTCTTTTGGCCGCCAGCAGATCATTTTTCAGGACGGTCTACTCGTCAATGACCGCATGGACGCGCTGGGGTTGACCAAGAACAATCTCCGCTGGGCTGGCCTGCCGTGGATGAACAATCTCAGGCTAACCGCTGTTTACGCGTGGGACGAGATCAATCGTGACGACAACGGCGCAGACGACGATGCCGAGTTCTACGGCCTCTTTTCCGCCATTGACACCCGCTTCGCGAGCATCGAGATAGACCTCGCTTACGTGGAGTCGGACGCAGCCGAGGATTTATGGGTGTGGGGACTGGGCAGTACGCAGCGCCTGATGCAGACCCATAACCTGACGCTGAGACTTAATGGTTCCCATGCCGGAGAGGACACGCCGCAGGCTGACGACGGGCTGCTGCTTTTCTCGGAACTCTCATGGACCCCGCATGGGACAGAAAACGTTTTTTATATCAATGGCTTTGCAGGCAAGGACAATTTCAGATCGGCTGCCCGCGAGGAGGATGCCGGCGGCCCCCTCGGCCGGACGGGGCTGCTGTTCGCGGCCCGCGGGATTGGAACCTATCCAAGTGCGATCAGCAATCGTGTCGACGAATCCTATGGCGCGGCGATCGGCTACCAGATGATTTTCAACGATAATTCACAGCACCTGATCATCGAGGCGGGGGCACGCTCTGCTGAGGGCCTGGTGGATCAGGATACAGGGGGGCTGGCTGTTCAGTTTCAGCAGGCCTTCGCCAAACGGTATATCTTTCAGGTCGATGGCTTCGCCACGTCCGCTGACGATCAGTCGCCGTCCTATGGAATAAGAAGTGAATTCCAGATAAAGTTCTGAGCTTATGTCAGTCCTCTATTTCATTTTGTTGATCTGCGTAGGGGCACTCGCCGCCTACTGCCTGCGCGAATTCTACGTGCGTTTCCTGAACTATCATCGTTACGAGGACGCCTATTTGGCCAATCTCAACGAGGCCATTGAGAGACATTCCGAAAACCTGACATTCGAGTCGTTGGTTCGCCTCAATTCATGGCAGGGGCTGAAGCGATTCAAGGTTGCCCGAAAGGTCGTCGAAACGCAGCGGCAAGTGGATGGCAAACAGATTTCCGATATCAGTTCCTTTTATCTGGAACCGCTCGAAACCCCGCGGCCTCTGCCGGGATTTCTGCCGGGTCAGCACATCAGCTTAGAGCTTGACACGCCCGATGGACCGCTGCTGCGCTACTACTCACTGTCCGATGCCCCGAATGAGCAGCATTTCCGTGTGTCGGTCCGCCGCGCCCTTGCCCCGCCGCATCTGCAGGAAAATGTTGCCGACGGAAAGGGGTCCGGTTTCCTTCACGACTCGATTGAAGAAGGCACCGAAGTGAAGGTTGGCATGCCGACCGGTGATTTCTGTTTGCAGACGGACATAGACGTGGGGACTCCCGTGGTCCTGCTGTCGGGTGGGATTGGCATTACCCCGATGCTGTCAATGGCCAAGGCTCTGGCGCAGACACAGCCGAAACGACGGGTACTCATGTTTTGCGGCATACGGGCCGCCTTGGAACTTCCCATGTGTGCCGATATCGATTTTATCGCGGAGAAACTGGCGAACGTTGATGTCTACATCTGTATGAGTGCTCCCGATGGTTCGGTGCCCGAACTTCTGCCGCGCAAGAATGTTCACATAGTGACTGGTTTTCAGGACGGACGTGTGATTGAGGGACCCGACGGGGTCGGATGCTGGCTGTCGATCGAACTGATCAAAGAGATTGTCGGTGATGACGAGGGACAGGATTTCTTTCTTTGCGGGCCGCCGCCGATGATGCGGGCGCTCGTGGACGGGCTGTATTTCTGGGGGCAGCCGAGAGAGAAGGTCCATTGGGAGGGGTTCGGCCCCTGTGCCGTCAACTGGCCGGGAGATATCATCAACTCGAAACTGCGTCCTTGTGCGGTAAGCTTCATTGACCCTGGCAAGGGTAACAGCAGAGTCTATCTTGATTGGCGGCCAGCCAGCGGCACGATTCTGGATTTAGCTGATAGCGAGCTGCAGAAGGTCCGTAAGTTAAAGCGGATGTGCGGCAAAGGGTTTTGTGGCGAATGCAAAACCACCTACAAGGGCACGGTGGTTTATGACAAACCGCCGGTCTTTGGTCCGTTGAAGGAAAATGAATGTCTCACTTGCTGCTGCAGGCCGGATGGAGATATTGTGGTTACTGTAAACGCTTAGGAGACTGTTATATGATAATTCGGCGACTGATGATTGCCCTGGCAATTTCCTTGAGCACCGGCATTTCGCTTTACGCCGACGGCAGCCGGCGAGACCCGGCGAAGATTATCAACGATCGAGATGGGGCCTCGTGCAGTCAGTGCCACAAATTTGAAGTGCAGAGCTGGCAGGCCAGTCATCATTTCGGCAGCCTGAAAAGCCTTACCGAGGATGAAGGGGGTAAGGTCAAGGAGATAGTCACCAAGCTCGGGTTCGGGAACGCCGTCTCCAACGTGACCTGTGCTCAGTGTCATTTTACCACCAAGACCACAGCGCAGAGCAATGAATTCACCAAGACGCCGACCGGGCCGGTAATGGGCGTCTCCTGCGAGTCCTGCCACGGTGCGGCCAAGGAGTGGCATTCGCTGCACTCGCACCAGACGCTGAAAGACTTTCTCGAGTTCGACCCGAATAAGAAAGCCCAGACCGATATAGTCATCAGTGACGACATAAAGAAGTTGATCAGCAGTCTGCAGGAGCGCTTGAAAGGTAAGACTGAGAACGACTTTGAAATCGCTATTGCTGCTGAAACTCGACAGCTTGGCATGATCCGTCCGCAGGACACCTACGAGTTGATCAACAACTGCTATGGCTGTCACACCGTACCCAATCCTGAATTGGTCAACAAGACCGAGCATGCTGCCGGCAGCGAGTTTGAGATCATCGCCTGGTTGAATGGCGAGATCCGTCACAGCTTCCGGGGCACGAACTGGGATGAGCCCTCAAACAGGGAGTTTACCCAAGAAAAGAAGCGGGAGCTCTTCGTTGCCGGACGGATTCTGTACGTTGAGCACGCACTGCGGGCCATCGCAATGGCGGCCTTTCCCAAGGGGGATGAAGAGCCGACGCGATACTTCGAGGAAATGCAGTTTCGCGTCGCCGACGGCATCGGCAACATGCTGGCATTGGATGAAGCTCTCGAAGGGCAGGTCAAGGAGTTGAAGGACCTGGCGGCGTTGTTGGCCGAACTTGATGATGATATCGAGTCCTTGACCAAGGATCAGGTGCCGAAACTGGTCTCCGCCTTAGAGAAGGCGAATCGCGCATTCATCAAGGCAGCGGAATCCTATGACCTTACCGTGCTCGATGAAGAGATTGTCGACATTGAGCCAGTCGGAGATGCACTCTTTGGCAAATAATCGTGATGTTTCAGGCGGACTGCCGCAGTCTCAACAACAACGGGTACACATTCTTATTTTATGATTTCATTAATTGTCCGAGCCCATGACCACTGCGATCTTCACCGAGTCGAAGTTGAAGATGAGACGTGGGGCTATCTCAACGAGAAAGGCGAGTTGCAGTGGGCAAGCGAACGCCGGGCCCCAGCGGTGCATATTTTTCGCGTTGACAACAGCTACGAGCTCTCTGCTGACAACGTTGACGTGTCCATCAATGACCAGCCCCTGATGGCCAATGCCGAGTTGGCTGACCTGCACAAAGCCAGGACGGCAGTCCGCACCGTGCTCGTTGGTGCCGTGACCGAGCTGCTTGCCAAGTTGCCGGCTGATATTCGCGTCGAAAGCAGCTTGATCTACAGCCGGGACTATTGTGCCGCGCTCAATCGCCTCATCGATCACTATTCGGAGCTCAACGTCATCGATGAACAATTACAACGACTCGACCGTGACGATTATGATGATTTCTCCGCCTTCGAAGTGACTGTCAGGAAGGTTGTGGAATTCGAGGATTATTCCCGAACTGACACTCTCGAGCGGCTTCGCAAAAGTCTTGTTCGCAAACGCGATCTACTGGATAACAAGGCTCTGCCATCGATCTCATGCTCGTATTCGCGGCTTCCAACCGAGCAGCTGGACTCGATATCTGTTGCGATCAGCGATCTTGAAATGCGTTGTGCCAAAGAGGCCGAACAAGTGAGGGGAAAACTTGGGAAAATGGTGGACAGCCTCGGGGTGGACAGCTCGCTTGACGACCTGCTCGCGTACCTGCGGGCATCGCAGACTGACTATGACAAGGCTCGTCAGCTTCAGTGCGGTGATTATATCTCGATCGGCTCATTCACTGTTGAAGTGAATCGCATTACCGGCATGTCCCTGGTCTCTCGCCGTCAGAATCCCTTTGACGTTGACATGACCTATTTCGATGTCGACGGAATTTTCAAGCAGTTGCTGGTGAGCTTCGTAAGCACACAAATGGAACAGGCCGATAGCGTAGACGTTAAGCAGGCCGAGAAGGCGATAGGCCAGGAGATTCTCGACAGTATCAAGGAGATCCGGGACATTTTCCGTTTCGATAGTCGAATTATCGACCTGGAATCGGCAACAGAAGACAATCCACGGGTTCTCTGCCGCGCTGGTGACTTCGGCCATACGGCCTATTACGTCATCAGTGGCGAATTGTCGGTGATTATGGATCGTGCCGCGCTTCAGTCGTCGGACGGCCGCCAGACCGTCAAGAAGAGAGGATTATCCAAGATCATTGCCCAGCTTTGGCAGAATAAGAGCCAGGTGAGGGAGTGGCGATCATCCGTGAATAAGGGGGATGCTGGGGACGCCGGCGAATATATGTTCTTGCAGGATTCCGATGCCGTCTTTGACGTCCGCGAAGGCGGGCGAATATGAGTTGGTGAACACCATCTGCCCCGGCGAGCTTGTCGGCGAGCTTTCGGCCCTCGGCCGCACACCGCGGACGGCAACGATATTGGCCACCAAAAGCGCCCGGGTGCTGGAGATTCGCTGGCAGGGACTTCGTGATCTCCGCAGCAGCAGCAGCATCTTCAAAAACTTGACCGATGCCACCTATCGCGAGCGTGCTCTCGACATGCATCTGCGCCATATCGACGCCTTCAGTAAGCTTGATGATGCCGATCGAGAGCGCCTGGCCGAAAAGGTCGAGCTCAGAACGATCGGCGACTTTAACTGGCACATGTCTTTTATCGACCTCATGAAGGAAGGCTCTGATGCCCGTGACGAGATTGAGCCCATCGTCGCCGAGGAGGGGCAGTATCCGGATGCGTTGATTCTCATACGCTCCGGTTTCGCCCGGATTTCCCGTGAATATCACCATGGCCAGCGCACCGTCAGCTATCTCGGCAAGGGAGCTCATTTCGGCCTTGACGAACTCCTCCATAATTATCACAATCCCGATGACGAAATCTGCTTTCGCCATAGCCTGAGGGCGATCGGTTACGTCGATGTGATCTTTATCCCCCGTGAGGTTGTTTATGAGTACATTTTTGATAAAGATGCCAGCTTTAAGCCGCAGGCGCCGCAGGCTGCCGATACGCACAAGGAATTGCGCACCTTCGACATCAACGTCGACCAGATGGTCGTCGAGGAATTAGTCGCTCAGCGCACCATCAACGGCACGGCTGCAATGCTCATCGATATGGATCGCTGCACGCGCTGCGATGACTGTGTCCGGGGCTGTGCGAATGCGCATAACGGCAATCCACGTTTCGTTCGCCACGGCCCGATCATTGACAACTTCATGATTGCCAACGCCTGCATGCACTGCAATGACCCGGTCTGCATGATCGGTTGCCCGACCGGGGCGATCCAGCGGAATCTTGGCGGCGGCGAGGTCATTATTAACGATCTCACCTGCATCGGCTGTTCCGTGTGCGCCAACAGCTGTCCGTATGACAACATCCGGATGGTGAATGTGATCGCCGATGAGGACAGTTATGAGTATGTGTCTGACCCGGCGACCCAGCGACCGGTTCAAAAGGCCACTAAATGCGACCTTTGTGTCGACCAGCTGGGTGGGCCGGCCTGTGTCAATGCCTGTCCCCACGACGCCTTGAAGCGTGTCAATCTGAGCGATGTTCCGTCACTCGAAGCCTGGTTGAATGAGCGATGACTGTCCACAAGCGCCGGCGCCGGAACATCACGCTATTCTCTGTCGTCTGTCTGCTGAGCATCTGGATCAGCGTCCTCTGCCACCGCAATCATACCGATATCCGCCACTTCAGCGGCTGGCTGATGTTCGCCCTGATCGTTTTTCTCGCTGCTTTTAATCTACGTAAACGCCTGAGCTTTCTGCCCGTCCTGCGGGCGAGCACTTGGCTGCAGCTGCATATTTATCTCGGTCTCTTCTGCGGCCTGATCTTTGTCATACACATTGGTGCTGCAGTCCCCAATGGCCCTTTGGAAATAACCTTGGCGCTCCTATTCCTCATTGTATTTGTAAGTGGGATTGTAGGGCTCGCGCTCAGCCGGTCCTTGCCGAACCGCCTCACCAATCAGGGGGAGGAAATTATTTTCGAGCGGATCCCGATCTACCGTCGCCAACTCAGGGACAAGGCAGAGGAACTCGTCCTGTCGTCATTGACGTCCAGCCAATCCAAGATGCTTGCGGAGTTCTATAGCGAAGAGCTGGCACTGTTTTTTGTTGCACCGGCTTATCTGCTCCACCACCTGTTTATGGCGCAGCGACCGCTGAATCAGATTCTGGAAAAAATCGATAATCAGAAACGCTATTGCAATGACTCCGAGTGTGAACTGATCGAGCAGCTCCGCGAATTAGTAGTCAAGACGTACGAACTTGATCGCAGCCAATATTTGCAGGGGATCCTGAAGGTTTGGCTGTTTGTCCATATCCCTGCCACCTTCGCGCTGTTCGCCTTCATTGTCCTGCATGTCATCCTCATCCACGCATATGTAGGGACAGGTTGATGCGATTGCAGGAATTTCGCCATGATCAAAGCAGCTATGAGCGGCCCGGCCAGAAATGGGTCTGCGGTCGCCTGGCAGACGGCCAGCCATGCAGTTGTGGTCCGAAACCCAATGGCCAATGCAGCCAGCCGGATAATCCATGCAAGCCACAACTGAGTCTTCGCCGTAAGCGTAATATGCTGACCCTGTTTGTCTTTCTCGGCAGTTGGGTGGTTGTCGGCGCGGCGCTGTTCCTGCAAAATGAAACGGATGTTTACATCTCGCCGGGTGAACTGAGTTTCCATCACGGGATAGTTCGCGACGAGGACGGGAAGACGAATTGCGGAGCCTGCCATGATATGAACGCCGATCACGGTTGGCTGAACGCCGCGGCGTCGCCAAAAACCGCCTTGGACCACAGCCGAAAATGCCTGAATTGTCATTTTCTCGACGAATCTGACGATTTGCTTAAACCCCATGGCTTTGCCAGTGGGCGTGGATTTTCCGTTGCGCGCAAGGAGAAATTTCGTGTGGATGTGGCGTGCAGCAAATGTCACGTTGAGCATAAGGGGTTCAATGCTCCGATCACCGTGCTGAGCGACGCGCAGTGCCAGTCCTGCCACGAGAAACAGTTCGATGGCTTCAATCAGGGGCACCCCGAGTTTACCCTGTACCCCTACGCCAATCAGGTCAGCGTCAGCTTCGACCACCAACAGCATCTGGACGCCAGGGCAAAGGAGATGCAGGTGATCGGCGGTAAATGCAACCACTGCCACGTCCCGTCTGCGTCCGGGAGAATGATGAAACACAGGCCTTTCAAGGAAACTTGTGCCGCTTGTCATCTCAACCCGAATCTATTTAACAAGTCTTCGGCACAACTCACCCTCCTCAAGCTCAACCCGCCCAGCGCCTCCGATGCGGCAGATATCACGCCGTTGATGCGGCTTTTCTCACCGGAACTGGATCGTCTTGCAGAGAGTGAAAGTGCCGATCCGGTCAGTGTCCATATGGCGACTCGCCGCTTCATTCGCCAGCTGCAGCTGGGGTTGCCGCTGGTCGAATCCCAGTCTGGCTCGGTGCGATCGATTTTTGAACGCCTGTCTGCCGACACGGTAAACGATACGATGAGGGCTGAGGAGCTTGATCGCAGCCTGTTCTACTATGATCACGCCAAAGCCACTGGACAGGGTAAGGCTTGGATATACTGGCTGCTGGCCTCTCGCTTAACCGCCAAAGATATCAATGCTGCTGAAGAGCGGCTTGTGCAGCGCTTTGTGGATGTGAACAGTGGGCGTCTGAGCGGGGAATACGAGTTCTTCAAGCTGCTGACTGCGGAGAATTCTTTGCACGAGCTCGTCACGGCCGCTGCGGTGTCCGGCAAGCTGGTGGCCTACACGAAGGGGGTGATCACTGCCGATGATCCCGAAATCGCGGCGATTGTCAGCTATTTGAAGTCCGATCAGATGAAGATGCATATCGCCGAGATCGTTGCGTGCATTCCACCGCAGTCAAAACTGTCGACCTACGAAAAGGCGCTCAAGAAGGAATTGGGCAAGATCGCAAAAAAACTCAGCCCCGAGGACAGGGCGCTCCCGGTCCGTGACCGGCTTTGCAAGCTTATCCTGGAGGGCCGGGGAAGGGGAAAGTTCAAAAAATACAGTTCTTCGTTGTTGAAGGCAAAGGACAAAAACCTTTACACCTATCTCTCCAAGACCAAGGCCGAGGATCTGGAGAAGACAAAGGTGGAGGATTGCCTGAAGGCCATCGATGCGAGCATCTCGGCAATCGCGAGCCTCTTGGCAATCGAGGGCGGTGCGGCGTCGAAGTTGCCGGTCATGCCGAAGGGATTCAAGCCCCGCTGGGAGCCGCCGCCAGCCGCGACGGTCCGCCATCGATTGGAGGTGGCATCGATAAGCAATTGGCGCTTTGAGGCGTCCAATGATTCATTGGTCTACACCAGCACTGGCCATGCGGATCCGGTCTTCAAGGCGGTCCATGAACTGGCGGCGCAATTGACCGGCAAGGCACCTCCAAAACTCCTTGCGGAGTTGTCACGAGGCGGCCAGTGCGTGTTCTGTCATCAGCCGGAAATAAGTTTTCACACTGAGCCGCGGCAGCTGCAGATGAAGTGGGTGATGGCCAAGCCCAAGCGGCTGGAGAAATTCAATCACGACCGCCACACCGGCCTTGATTGCCGAATCTGTCACCAGTTCAAGGAAGAGAACAGCGCCGTTGCCACTCTTTTCCCCGGCTACAAGGGGAGCTTCGAGCCGATTAGTCGGTCGCTGTGCGCGAGATGCCATCAACCCCAGAAGGTTGGCGACAGCTGTCTCAAGTGCCACAACTACCACCCCGAGTCACTGGCCCATGACAAGCAGCAGCACGAATACCTCCTGCGCCTCTTCCGCCGTCAGAGATAATCGAGATCCGTAGTCGTATCACCATATATTTCCCGTAGGTAATTTTTCGTGATGTTCCCCCACATCTCGGTTACCCGTGTGTGAATTAACAGGGCTCCTTGATCTATCATCTGTCTCGCCGTAGACGCATCTGGGGCCCCGCCAAACAGTGGCTTGCCGGAGGCCAGAATCTTTTGTCGCCCTTCGGCGATCATTTGTTGCACCGCAGTATCATTTCCGTTGTCGTCTGCAGCAAGCCGTTCCTTACCTGCGCGGTTGCGGAGCCTTCCAACGCCGGGGGATATCGGAAAATCGCATAATCATTTGTTGACTGTCAAAACGGCAGCGATTCAGATGAGGGACGCAGTGGAGCGCAGATGGAACGGCGTTCTCCTCGATCTGTTGGTTCGAATTCTGTTACTATTTCCTGCCTACGACTGCCTTGATTTCTGCAAGGGCGGACTCGGGTGTGTAGCTGCCGCGAAGGAAAAGCAGGTGTCCCAACACCGTGACTTCGTCGTCAATTCGGTTCACTACAGAGCTGATGTCGGTGCAGGGCCAGTAGTCGTTGCTGAGAACGATGCCCGCGCCGTCGCACACGTGTGCCGCCGTCAGCCCGTCGCCGATTGTGAAGATGATACCCTCCTCAGCTTCAGTTTCCGGGTGGCAGAATCGGTGGAAGAGCAACTCCTCCTCCGTGACTGATCGCCCCTTGGCCCTGAACCTGTGGAACTTTTTTTCTTTCGAGAACGTGTGTATTTCCACCGGCCTGCCCTCGACCACGATGAAGCGTTGTTCGCCCACAATCGGCGCGTTGTGATGGTTGAAGCAGACTGAAAACAGGCAATCGATGATCGGCTCGTCAGTCAGGTTGCCGATGGTAACAGCATACGAAATTTTCTCCGGGCCTTCGACTTCCAGGCGGGCCGCGATTCGAACCACGTCCCGTTCCTCGTTGTCCCGAAACGGCACGCCATCGAAGTAGAGGGCGGCGGTGTCTGCCTGCCACTGGCGTGCGGCGGTGTCGGCGAAATGGTTCCAGCCTTTTTCCTCATCAACGAGTCCGAGCCAGTAGACGCCCTCCGGGATGAACAGGTTCCACACGTTGCCCGGGAAGTCGTCAAGCGTGATCCGAGCGATCAGGTTGTTCTGCTGCGTGCCGGGGTGACAACCGGGGTACGAGACATCGGGTGCGGCAGCTACATGGGTCAACGAAAAACCGTGCTTGGCGTGCGTTGCTTCAGGCAGTCCGGAGTTGGCTGCTTGAGAGGTGCCCTGTTGGTCCATGGAAGCCTCCGTGTGTGGTGACGCTTAACACTTTATTCCAAAGACATTATACATTATAGGCGTTTAGGCTTTGCGAGAGGGATTCTTTTTCCCGTATTCGAACGCCTCGGCGACCTCGGCGTTAGCGGGCAGAACCAGGCGATCCGCTGAATCGGCTTTAGTGCCGCAGTTGACGGCGCAGCCACAGCATCACGAAATATTGAAGCTTGGGCCGGGTGCACCACCGAACAAGCCCGTGGAACAATAACATGACTACGCTATGTTCCGTCACGCAGGTCACGACAGCGTTACCAATAGAAACAGGAGAAAACCGGTTACCAGAAAAAGGTCTCATGAAATATTGCCTGCTGACAATTCTCTGTTTATTGAGTTCTTCGAACGCCGCGGCATCAGGGCGAAACTATAAATTGCAGGAAGTTGTCTATTCCAAGGAGTATTCATTAAAGGGATACTTGGCGATTCCTGAAGGAAAGGGCCCGTTCCCGGCCGTCATCTACCATCATGGCGGATTGGCTAATCGAGTTGGAGGGAAACCTAAAGAAACAAGCATTGCCTTGGCACAGGCTGGCTATGTTGGTTTTTCGCCTCTACGACGAAAAACCAGGCCCATGAAGGACGCTGTTGAAGATGCGCGTGCGGCCATGATATTCCTGCGCACGTTACGCGATGTCGACCCGGGCCGGCTTGGGATTCTTGGTTTTTCGCGTGGTGGGTATATTGCTTTTTATAACGGTGCCAACAATCCGAATGTCAAGGCGATGGTAATCATGGCCTGCGCTCCAGGCCGCAGTAACCGGGGCGAGTTCTTT
>DPYP01000568.1:16920-28247 GCA_003545375.1 Lentisphaeria bacterium | reverse complement strand
TTTTTTATAGGACAGTGTATTGATATATAGTGACAGCCCGTGGGCAGGCCGCCCAATGCTCCTGGCAACGTCGACGATCGATGCGAAAAGAACAGGACATCCCGCCGAGAAGATGACGGCGATCGAGATGACTTCTGCTTCTCTCATTCTGAGTGCGGAGGAGATGCAGAGACTGCGGGCCCTTGGTTTCAGCGTTTTTCAAACCGACCTGGATCAGATGGGCACCAATGAGATTGGCGACGGTGTCTGGGACTGGCAGGTCACCGATACCCATCATCGGGCCTGCACCGCGGCCGGGGCCAAATGGTCGCTGGCCGCTCACTTTCACGTCCCGCCGCCCTGGTTCCAGGAAGCGTATGAGTTTGTCCCGCTGCGATGTATGGCGCACAATGCCCCCTTCCCGGGCTGGTCGATCTGGCATCCGGGCGCCGTGGAATTCAAGGATCGCGGCTATCGCGCCCTCGCCCGTCAATACGGCGGTCAAATCTCGGCGCTCTGGGTCGGGGTCCACGGCGATTACGGCGAAAACGAGTACCCAACGGGCTACCGCGCGTTCCATGCGGCCGAGGCCAAAGAGTGGCGGGACCGCTTCGGGGACGCGCATGATCACCCGGGATGGTGGTGTCAGGACGAGTTTGCTCGGGCAGATTTCCGCCGGCGGATGGTCGACAAGTACGGATCGTTGGCCAAGCTCAACAGCGCCTGGACAACAGGCTTCGAAGTAGAGACGGACATCGTTTATCCGGTATCGGAGCAGCAGAAGCGCTACTGGCTGGACTTCGTTCAGTGGTACATGGATTCGATGGTGCGTTTTTCCGTGGCAACGGCGAGAGTGGCGCAGCAGCATTTGCCGGCCACTCGGTTGTTCTGGCTGCTCGGCGGCCCCTGCGAAGACCCGCGAATGGGGCAGGACCAGTCCGGCCTGGCCAAAGCTGCAAACGAGCTCGGGATCGAGATAAGGTCCAGCCACGGCTGTCATCTGCCGTTTGCCGAGAACTACGCCACGATGTTCAAACGTATCGGCAGCGCCTGCAAATTCTACGGCGTTCCTTTCTGGTCCGAGCCGCCGTACACGGTCGATGCTGCCGGCACGGTCGGCCGCATTTTCGAAGCCGTATCGTGTGGTGCCGCCGCTTACTACGACTGGGCCTGGAACCCGCTGGAGCCGACCGTTGCCAGGGCGTACGAGGACTACGGCTGTTACCTTACCACCGAGAGACCGATAACGGACGTGGCTCTCTTCTATCCGACGACCTATCACCTTCTGAACGCCAATGAAGACCCGTTGCAGGTGGACTATCCCCAGCGTTTCAGGGAAGCAGCCGCAACCCTGCGCGAAGTCTTTGACTTTGATATCGTGGACGAGCGGATGATCGCCGACGGGGCGCTGAGCCAGTACCGGGTGCTCGTTTTTCTCGAAGGCGATACGGTCGAGGCATCAACGCTCGAGTCCGTCGCCGAATGGGGCGGCACCGGCGGTGTGGCGGTGACCTACGACTTGGGAAATGTCGCAACGGTTGACGGCGATCCCGCCCCGTGGCGCGAAATTTTCGGCATCGCCGGAGCGCTTGAATCGACGGAAAAATGTTTGCCGATTGAAACGGCGTACGAACATTTTCTGCAACATTCCTCCGAGAACGAGGGCGTGGCGACGGACCAGGTGTGCTCCCGGATCGCCGCGGGTGCCCGGGTCCTGGTCGGCAATCAAGAGGCGGCGGCGGTTTGGGCGTGCTCGACAGGCAAGGGCTGGGGCATTATGTTTGCCGGGACTTGGGAGAAAAGACAGACCTACTACGACCTGTTGCGGGACGTCGTCTATCGTCTCTCGACCTTTGACGCCGCAAAGCAGGATGCCCCCGCCATTGCCTGTCGGTGGGACGGCGTGTACGCCACACTGTTTGAAGGCGGTAAAGTGTTGTTCTACAATCCGACCGATGAGACAAAGCACCTCGACCTCTTCGGCGCCACCATGGACCTGGCGCCCGTGTCGCTGAAACACGCATGCCTTGAATCCGGAGCAGAGCATTGGCGAGCCTGAACTGCAATGTGTTGTTGGTGACACTGGTCCTGCTCATCTGGACCGCCCCCCTGATGGCGGCGGGTTCAGGCGGCCCGCTGCAACCGCGCGGCGAGCCGGCGGCAGGCGAGTCATTCGCCTTCGTCGTCATGGGCCACTCGCCGACGCACGGTTCCCGGGCAACGGTGAAGGCGCCCGGGCCCTCGCCCGTGTTTACCCGGCTGATCAAGCAGATCAACCGCACTTCACCGGACCTGGTGGTCAACACCGGCGACATGATCCGGGGACACTGCGACCGCGACATGGCGATCCGCGAATGGACGGCATTCGATCAGGCACTGAATGGCCTCGTGCCTCCTTGCTACCTGGTCGTCGGAGATCGTGACATCTGGAACGACTGGAGTGCGGACCTATACACCCGGCGCTACGGGCCGGCGTGGTACTCGTTCAATCACAAGGGCGCGCATTTCATCGTTTTGACTACCGAAGAGCCGGACAAAGCGGAGCGGATCGGTCCCGAGCAACTCGAGTGGCTGGCAAACGATCTCGCGGCTCACACCGATTACAAACCAACCTACGTTTTCCTCCATCAGCCGTTGTGGGCGTACGGCGGCGAAACCCCCGACGACGTGTCCGGGACCAGGAAGGACGGACTATATGAAGACTGGATGCGCCGGGTCCATCCGTTGCTCAAGCAATACCGCGTCGACGTCGTGTTCGGCGGCCACTGGCATCAGTATCTGGCACAGAACATCGACGGCTTGCGCTACGTGACGACCGGCGGCGGCGAGCTCGGCGACGCCCCCCCCGAAGTGCTGGGACGGTTCAATCATTACCTGATCGTGACCGTGCGCAACGGCAAGACGGACATCCTCGTCGCCAAGCTTGACGGAATCGGCCCCGAAGACCTGATCACATCCGCAACCTTCCAGGCCGCCGCCGCCACGCGTTTCACCTATAACGAGCTGCGGACCGATTTCGGCACGTTCGAAGGCAAAATGTTACTCGCGCCGGGTGCGGTCGACGGTGCCGGGCACATGTGGGTCGAATCCGACGGTGGCAACCCGCTGAGCTTTGTCAACGTCAACATGTACACTGTCTACCACGATCCCGCCGCCGAGCAGTTCCATCGACGCGGCGCCGCGGCCGTCGGCAGACGGATCGAGCTGCCAGCCGACCCGGCCGACATTCTGGACGCCGAGTTCCGTGTCGACTATGCCAACTGGCGCACCGACAGGGTCCCGGAGAGCAAGGTATGGCTCATGGTCGTACCGGCGGCGTCGTGGGATCATGCCGGCGGCTACACCGGGCCGGGGGACTACGACTTGAGTCAACCGGACCCGCCGGTGTACGTCGAGGCGTTCACAACGCCGGTCGGACCCGAGGCCTTCCCGTCGCCGGCAATCATGCCGGCTCTTTCTGGCCATCAGGAACCGCGGGGCGGAACATTCCCGATCGCGTGGTCGAAGGCCCGCGCCGATGGTGACCGTTTGCTCTCAGCCCTGCGAGCCCACAGCGGCCAGACAGTCGTGTTCGTTGTTCAGGTTCGCGGTGACTGGGCGAACACGAGAGTTTGGGGGCATCTCGACAACATCGTTGTCGAGGTCGTGGTCAAAGACGGCAACTGGCCGAAAATATTGGCGGCACAGGAAGGGGCAAGATGAAGCGCGTAATCGGCATGGCATGGCTGGTGCTCGGCGTCATCGCGATCTCTCAGGCTGCGGCACAAGAGATTGCGGGCCAGCCGCGCGGCAAAGCAATCACCGATGACGCTTACACCTTCGTCGTCCTTGGTGACAGCCGCACGCCCGGCGGCCGGTATGCGACCGTGCAGGTGCCGACAGTCTCACCGGTCTTCGAGAAACAGATTCAACTGATAAACCGTCTGTCACCGGACCTGGTGGTCGATACCGGCGACCTGATATGGGGACACTGCGATCCCGACATGACCACGCGGGAATGGGACGCCTTTGATGCCGCGATCGATGGCTTCAACGCCCCCTTCTACATGGTCGTCGGCAATCACGATATCTGGGATGGACCAAGCCGTGAAACCTACATCCGGCGCTATGGACCGGAGTACTACTCCTTTGACCACAAGGGCGCACACTTCATCGTTCTGTCCACTGAGGTGGCGGGCCACAGCCCGCGGATCGCCGGAGCGCAGCTGGAGTGGCTGGAACGGGACCTGGCTGCAGCCGCCGCACGCACGCCCAAGTATGTCTTTCTGCATCAGCCGCTGTGGGCCTATGGCGGCAAAACCCCCGGCTTCGTGGAACGACGAAGGGACGATGCCGCACACGATTCGTGGATGCAGAGCGTTCACCCGCTGCTGAAAAAGTACGGCGTCCACGTCGTCTTCGGCGGCCACTGGCATATGTACCTGGCCCAGGTGATCGACGGTATTCGTTACGTGACCACCGGCGGCGGCGGTGCCGAAATGGACGGGCCGAACTCACTCGCCTGGCGAGGCCGCTTCTACCATTTCCTGATCGTCACTGTGCGCCATGGGCAGACCCACATCGGGGTCGCGACGATGGATGGCATCGGGCCCGGGGACTGGATTACGCCGGCAACCTGGCGCACGGCCGGCAAGTTCGTTGAAGAGTTGGTCCCGAGCCGGATCAAGATCGATCACGGCACCAACGCACTGCCCCGGGAGATAACCTGCCGGGCCACCAACCCGTTCGCCGAAACCGTTACCGGCGAGCTTCAGTTCGCCACGCCGCTGGGAAGTCCATGGTCGATTGCCCCGCGAAGACTTGTTCTTTCGATTGCTCCCGGGGAAACGCAGACCCATACCCTGAGCATAGCTTACGATGGCGATCCGAAAGAAGAAGATGCCGAGCAGTGGCAGGCCAGGTGTATCGCTTCGCTGAAGGTCGGGCAGAAAGTGTTGTGGCACGAGCGCGAGTCCCGCCTGCAAGTTGACAGGTGACCACAGGAACTGTCCGGGCTGCTGTTCCGTGCCGGGCTCGCGGCATGCGCAGTCACCGGCATCCGGCTCCGATTCCTCAATCCTGCAATCCTTCAATCACCACCGTTCCCATCTTCGCCACGTCCCTGAATGATATCGTTGCGTCGTACTGCCAGGACCACAGCCAGCGGCTGCTGTCGGTGGTGCGGTTGCGAATGAAATTGGCACGCAATGTCTCGCCGGCCTTTGGTGGACCGCCCAGGTCGCTCCAGGGAATTGCCATTTCCACAACGTAGCGATCGTCCAGTTTCACAGCGGCCGCTTTCGCCGCGCTGTCCCACTTCTCCTCAGCGTCTTTGTCACCGTCGTAGAGGACGCCGGCAGCGCTGACCATCCATTGCCTGAAATAGTCGGCGGCGTCGGCATCGCGATGGATGAATACTTCAATGCAGTCGTCGTACCAGAGATCGGCGTCGCGGCCCTTCGCCCCGGTGCGCACTGCCGCCATGTTCGGTTCCAGACATTCGAGCAGGAGATTAAGACCGTGTTCGTCGTGACACAGCCGGACAAAGCTCCGGCCGACGTCGCGTATCCTGAGGTTTCGGCAATGATACAGGATCTCCTGCGGCACCGCGGATTCCCAGGCGGCATCGCCCGCAAGACCGTCGATCGTCGGCGCCTGCCGGCAGCGGGATGCCGAAATCGTCGACAGCCCGATGATCTCGTTGACGCGTTCGATCGGGCGCAGGTACTCGTCCATCGTGACGGCATGCGTAATGCCGTTCGTTTGCCCCCCCTGCCGTTTCACCCGGTCCGGGTCACCGACGATGTACATGTCGCCTTGAACTGTCACGTTCTTCAGCGTCACGTCGGTCAGATAATCGGCTGCACCGTCGTGTCCCGGTGTCGCATTGATCCGGACCTCGCCGGTAATTGTGACATCTTCGATAACGACGCGACGCGCCGGCAGTTTCCCGAACATTTCCGTGTTCTTGTCGCGGTAATGGTGTTCGTCTTCGTAGTCCGTGTAGAAGCCGATGCACAGACTTCCAAAGGTGCCGCCTTTCACCGTGACGTCATCCGAATTCAGACGGACGGTCAGATTGCGGTCATCCGCCCGGCAATCGATCAGGCGGACATTGCGCACGGGCTCCCCGTGTGTGTAACCGGCGACCGAGAAGGCTTCGGGCCCGGCATCCACCGTGCGGCAGCGAATCATTTCGACGTTGCCGGTCACAAACCGTCCGCCACCGTGCGGTCGGACGTAGAAACCGTTGGCGCTGGTATTGCGGACTTCGCAATCGATCAGTTTGACGTCCTGCGCGCCTTCCTCGATCTCCCAGCCCTTGATCCGCCCGCCGGAGGGGCCGCCGTCGGTTTCGCTCAATGAATCCGCCACAACGCAATTACGGAAGACAATATTGCTGGCGCCGCGTTCGACGTGTTCGGGCGTAACCCCGAAGCCGTCGTGATGAAAGCCGGTCACGATGACGTTGCGCGCTTCACAGTCGTGCGCCCCGAGACCGAACGTCATGCCGACGAACGGGCGGTGGATCGAGACGTCGGAGATGGTCACCGTGCGTGCATGGTTGATCATGATGCCGCGCGTGGTGCCGGCAACCTTCGCAGCCGTCTGCCAGGACCCGGCGCCGGCAATCTGCCCCCAGTAGTTGGCATCGATTTTCAGGCCCGAGACGGATACGTTCTCGATGGGCGCCTCGGGCGTCCCCTGAATGCGGATGATGTGCAGCATGTCGTCCGCCCCCGCACGACCCCGCCCCGAGCCATCCTTCAAATAAACGGTCGCCCCCTCGCCAACGATGTGCAGGTTTCCGGTTTCGAGCCGAATCGAGTCGGTGATCAGGTATGGCTTGTCGGCCGGCGGCAACAGAATTTGACCGCCGCCGGCTGCGGTTGCCGCTGCGATGGCGGCGCCAATTGCCGGCGAACAATCGGTCGTGCCGTCTGCCGTGGCGCCATAGTCCGTTATCTTGTACACCGCCGCGATGGCGGACTCCACAACAAGGCAAACCGCCACAGTGACAAGTAATAGTTTGATTTGGCTCATTCGATTGCTCCTTGATTGGTCTGCCCACCGGCAGCGCTCGCTTGCAACTGGTACCCTGCCGCGACACATTGGTCAAGGCAAATGGAGGACATGGCGTTATGGCTGAGAATATACGTGTCGGCATCATTCATTGCGATCTGCATTCGGTTTACTACGGAGCCTTGATCGAGGATCACGATCCGCTGAAACTGCGGAGCCCGCGACCGCCAGATTATCCGAAAAAAACCGAATGGGAAACGGGTGCCGCCCATTTCTATCACTACACGTTCTACGATGACGCGCGGCGGATCACCGTAGAAACCGTGGACGGGTTCGAAATCGTCAAATGCTGGGATCCGGATCCGGAGCGCGCAGAAATTTTTTCCGAGGTGTTCCATGACAAGCCCGTGGTATGCGACACACTGGAGCAGGTCAGCGACGATGTTGATCTGGTGTTTATCGGCGACTGCTGCGGTAATGGCAGCGCCCATCTCGAGTGGGCCCGGCCCGGATTGGAAAAAGGGATCGCCACCTTCGTGGACAAGCCGTTTGCCTACATCGTAGCAGACGTGAAACAGATCCTGGAACTTGCGGATGCAAACAATGCGCCCGTCATGTCGCTGTCAATCCTGCGGTCCTTGCCGGATGCCACACTGTTCTCCCAGCGCATGCCGGAGATCGGCGGTGCCCAGTACGGCACCGTTTTCGGCGGCTTCACAGACATTGCCGGGGTAATCCACACGGTCAGTTTGAACCAGCATATTTTCGGCGCCGGCGTCGAACGTGTGAAGCGGGTGTCCAACGGGCAGCAGACGCTCATTCATCTTGACTACGGCGACCGGTCGGATCGGCCGCGGTACGGCGTGACCATCAATTGCATGATCCCACTCCCCCACTGCGCACTGTACGCCAGCGCCTACGGCAGCCGCGGCCGGATTCATTCGCCGCACTTCGACGATTACGTGTTCCCGTTCGGCGCTGCGGAGAACGTGAAGAAAATCAAGCAGATGGTGACGACGCGTGAAGTGCCGGTGCCGCGCGACGAGATGATCGAGTGTGTGGCCATCGCTGAGGCCTCGCGCCACTCCGAGCACCTCAACGAATCCGTCGCCGTCGCCGATGTCATCGCCGGGAAACTGGCGGAACTGCCAGATGATGCCGGCTGATTTCGACCGCAGCGGAGGGGGTGAACAACCATGCACACCAGCAGCATACTCAAGGCAACCGATTTTCGTTACCGGTGGTCGGACAGCGGGGAGCCGGCGGACTTTGGTGCGTTCTGCCCTGACTATCACGAAAACGACCGGCTGGCCGTGGTCTGCACCTGTCTCGAAGACGGTGTGCTGCATACCGGCTACGGATTGCTGGCGGTAGCCACGGCCTTCTATGATGTGCTGCGGGAACGGGGTGGGGAATTCTTCGACTATCCGCGGCACTTCGCCTTTGTCGACGTCGATGAAAAAGGCGTGAGCACCCGTGGGGAACGGGTGAATCTGGACCATGCGGCCCTGGCGGCGCCGTGGTCCAACCTGGACGTGTGGCCGGAATCACAGTGTATCGAGGCTCCCGGCACAGCGGCGGAAATGCTGCGCAAAGTCTTCGAGTTCCAAATCAACCGGGTGTTCTGGCCCGAAGGGCTGGCTCCAGGTACCGACGAGGCAGGTGATGAACCACTGCCGGACTACGCGCGCCAACTGCTCGACAGCCGGCTCAAGAGCGTGCACTATTACGCGTCGACGGCGTCCACTCTAGAAGTCCACGCAGGCCCGCCGGCAGTGGACCTGGTGCAAAACAGCTTGCACTGTGCAGACCACGGCGAGGACCAGCCGACCGGACTTGAAAACAACTTCGCGGGTTACCGACAGGTAACGGTCGACGGGTTTCTGGAAGAAATGGCTAGCTGTTTCGCAGTATAGCGCAACTGCATATAGCGCCGTGGCCGCGACATCGTCGTAGCGGCGCGTGTCTATGGCGACAAAACGATATTCAACGTTCGCCCCCTGTTTCTTCAACCTCGACCCATCGTGATTCCTTTGCGGATCGGTAGCAGGCGGCCAGGGCAATTTCCGTCGGTAGAACCCCGGCGGCCGCAAAGGGGTTCGGTGTTCCGCTCTGAATGTCGTCAATGAAACTCCGAAGCAGGGGAATGTGCGTTGCCGATTTGGCTGTCGGCCCGCCGCAGTCAACTTCTTCGCAGGCCCCGTTCTGTTCCACGATGATCCTGCCCTGGCCAAGCCTGGGACAGCGGACATTGCCATCCTCGCCGTAAATCTCCAGCGAGTCGGATCCTTGTTTCTGGTTGAAACAGACCGAGACGTGGCCTTCCCCACCGTCCTTGAGGCCGGCCAGAACCGTGGCGCCGGCTTCCACCGGCCAGTGCGTATGGACCTGACGCGAAAGCCGGCAAAGCACCCTCTCGATACCGCTCGTCAGATACTGGATCAAGTCCAGCCGGTGCGAGCCGATGTCCATCAGGGCACCGCCACCGCCGAGCTCCGGATCGATCCGCCACGAACCCGGAGAATTCGCAGCCGGCGCATACCAGGAACCGTGATGAAAGTTGATGGAAAGGACTGTACCCAGGCATTTTCGGGTGAGCAGCGATCCAATCTCCGTGATCTCCGGAAATTGCCGGCGATAATATGCCACGGACAGCTTGACGCCATTGGCGCTGCAGACAGCGGCCGCCGCCGTCGCTTCATTGCGGTCCAGTGCCAGCGGCTTTTCGCAGAGGATATGTTTGCCGTGTTCGGCGCTCGCGACGATTAAATCGTAGTGGGTTCCGACGGGCGTGGCGATATAAACGGCGTCAACCTCCGGATCGTCCAGCAGCGCATCGACGTTCGGGTATGCGCGGTCGATACGATGTTCCCGGCAAAACGATTCAAGCCTGTCAATATCCTTGCGTGTCGCGCCGATCAGGGCGGCATGTTTATGCGCAATGACGGCTGGGAGGAAGGATTTTTCAACAATAGCGCCACAGCCAATTGTCGCAAAGCGTAATACCTGGCTCATATCTTCGTTCGTTTGTTCGCAAACGGTTTTGGAGTGCGGGCGGCATCCTGCATCTGTGTTGCACCATAGCTTACAATTGCAAAGCCACAACTGGCCGCAGCCCTTATTGTCCATCCGGCATCGTCCCGCACGTTCCTCGCCCCGGGCAGTGGAACAACTGGAGTTGGAAGTTGACATCATGTCGATTGCGTTGCCCCATGGAACAGGTAAAAGGTAGCGGCTCAGAAACCCGCAGAGAGGCCTATTTTTTAGTGCGTAACAACATGATAATGAAATAGATACGATTTTGTCGATTGAATTAACGATTTGCGGCAAAAACTAAAATTTCGTGGGTTTCTTGAAAAGTCTAAACAAATTGGCATAGTTTCCGACGCGTTGAACGCAACGCATAAAAAAGGAGAGTTGTTTGTGAATACCCAACGCAGTCGACATAGGCGTTTATTTCAATTCGCAGTTTGCATCCTCGTATCATCGCTTTTCATGGGTCCACCTTCTTTCGGGTTAACGTTGGAAGAGCTCGCCGCCAGAATGGAAGCGCTGGAAGCGGAGAATCGGGTTCTCAGGGAGAAAGTTGCCGAGCTTGAAACCGCTGAGGATTCTGTCATCAAGACACGGGTCACCACTCCGGCCGAAGATAGAGGTGAATTCCTGGCTCTTAATAGTCGGTTTTCGTACGAAATGCTCGACCCGACTACGCGGATCAATAGGAAGCAGCAGCTGATCCTGGAGAAAAAGCAGAGTGGGGAGTTATCCCCCAATTCTCTTGTTATCGGTGGCGCTGTCACCTCGATTATCAATGTTCAACGAAGTAATACCGACAGTAAATTCGGGTGGTTGATGCGGCATCCGACTTCTAGTAATCAAGTCACAAAAAGTGCTTCGGAAGCAGTTATTCACTCCGCCCAGTTAAGCCTTACAGCAAATCTCGGATCATGGGTGACCGCGTACAGCGAAATACTTTATGATCCAGAGCAGAGCTTCGGGGCAGGCACGATCACTGCCTTGGCGAGGAATCAACTGCAATTGCGGAGGGGTTATGTCCTTTTCGGAAACCTGGATGAGTCGCCGTTGTACCTGAGCCTGGGGAAAATGGCCACACCATTCGGGCTTACAGATACGGTGAACCCGTTCACCGCAAATACAGTGTGGCATGTTTTTGGTGGCTTGGCCTATGGTGTGCAAACCGGTTACATCAAGGACGGACTTAATCTCACGGTTATGGGCGTTCAGGGTGGCGCGCAGTTCAGGGCGCATAACACACCTGTTGATGACACCGCCACGCCGAGCAAACTCAACAATTATGTCGTCGACGGGAATTATACTTTCGAATT
>DPYP01000568.1:13294-16499 GCA_003545375.1 Lentisphaeria bacterium | reverse complement strand
AATCACAATCCGGCCATCGATGTGTATAGCCAGTTAAAGTTAACCAATTTTCTATTTCACGCCGAGTACGGCGAGACGAGGGACGACTGGCCAGGCACCTTCAATCCGGACAATCCCGCTTTCCCGGCACACGAAGTGGTTTCCTGGAATGTCGGCAGCAAATACACTACAAATATTGACGGAAGGGATTTCGATTTTTCTGCTGACTTCAGTCGTTTTATCGCTGGACCCGATGGTGCGCCTTGGGAGAATCAGGACCAATTGGTTTTGGGCATTGCCACGTTCGTCACGCCCAGTGTAAAATTGTTCGCGGAGTACATCCACACAAGCGGATACGCACCTCTCAATTTCATCAGCGGCGGGGGCGGGCCGGGCGTGACGGTACCGTCCGCAGAAACACATAGCGACAGTTCCGCGAACTCTGATATTCTTGTTCTGGGTGTAAATGCGGCATTCTGATCGATTAGTCGAGATTCGCAAACAAGGATCAGGCTTCAATGAACCGGTGGCTCCTCGTCACCCAGTGTGATCCCGGAGTGGTCTTTCCGTTGGCGGTTTGCTTCTGTGGTCGACGTCACACACACAAGAATGAACCGCTCAGCCCTTTCCTCTTAGAAGACTTGCCAGGCCTCCCGACTGCCAATTCGCGTCGCCGGGGCAGGCTTTCGGAAAACAGGGCGCTTCCCTTGTTTTAGTCATCGTTTTTTTGGTCCTCCGGCGAAACCTACCGACGACGATCAGTTGCGATTCAAGTCGATCGGGATTGATACGCCCAGGTTGTAGGATAACACCATTGCCACGACGACGACGGTGAGTTCGCCAACGATGAGTCCGATAAACACATTGCGCACCTTTTCGTAGCACGCGATGTTGCCGTATTTGCTGACCATGCTCTTGGCCAGCCAACCCAGGAGAATCGAAAACCAGTATGACTGCATGATCGGGTTCACCAGCATGATCAGGCCAATCGGGTGGGGAAGCGAGAAAAAAAACTGGCGACAGTACAACAGGATGGACATCATGCCTGCACCACCGAGGAACCACAAGTGACTGGCCGTTTCGTCCACCGGCGTGGTCTTCATCATATAGGTGATTTTCGTGTACATCCCTTTCGGCAGCCCGGTGTAGAACCAGTCGCTCATTGCGTCGGCACCCACGCTATAGCCAAATATGATGTGCAGACCGACACCGGTTATTGCAGCGACCACGATGCCGAGCACTATCGCGAGATGAAAGCGCAGCCGCTCCATTTTCAGATCGTCCCGGATTTTCAGACCGTTGGCCATCGCCGGCGCGATAAAGGTCTTGATGTCCATGAAGATGATCGAGTAATACACCAGCAGTGGCGCGAAAAGCGTCGGCGCCGTCCAGGCTTTGTCCATCCCGGGAAATGAGCGAATCAAGTGGAACGGGCCGAACCAGCATTTCAATCCCAATATGCCGCCCTCAGCGACCATGCGAATCAGCCCGATAGTGATGATCATGATCACGACAAAGGTGAAGATGGTGTAAAACAGATTCGCGCCCAGCCCCAGCCATAGCGTCAATATCAGACCGATGGAGCCAAGCAGGAATAACAGCGATGCGAGTCGCAGCTCCTTTCGTTCGGAAGGATTCAAATCCTCGACCGGTTTCGTGTTGCAACAGCAGAATATGTAATTGCGACATTTGTACAAAACGACGAGCGCAAACACCATCAACGCACCACCGCCTTCAGCAGTGCGAAAATTCAGCGTGTACAGGATTTCGGCGGGAAACGAACGTTCGTCAACGCCGAAACCAGCCCACACCATCGCCTGCAGCTGAATCAGGTACAACACATAAAAGAACCAGATCGAAAACGAAACTTTTGCGGGGATGAGAAATGCCAGGCCGATCATCGTGAAGAACACTGCCGATCGGGAATGGACCAGCGCCGTCAGAGACGAATCCTGCAGCGCGTCACCCCAGTGATTATTCAGATCCAGGGGCGTAAGTCCCGGGACCCAGTCTGTATAACAAACAACGTTCCAGCCCAGAAAAGCGGCGGAAACAGAAAAGCCGATCCAAAATGCCCCCCCTCCAAAGAACCGTGCACTCGCGGCGTTGCCGGAGTCGTCAGGCGCGTTGACCAGAATTTCCGGTAGCTGCGCCAAGGGATACTGCAATTTTTCATGGTGTGCCCACTGGCGGAAAATCAGGACATTGAAGGTCAGCAGGACCAGGTAAGTGAGGCCAATGATGATAAACCAGCGAAGGACCGGCGCAATCCAGTGCGACCACGGCACGTCACCGATTATGAATCGCGCCCAGGAAGCATCGAACGACCGGAATTGCTGCATTGCGGTCTCGAGCTTTTCGCGGATTACCGGGAGATCCGGATCGCCCTGTTGCGCCAGGTCCTCCCGAAGCAACTGGAGTTCCTGGACAGTTTGGGCAACCTTCCGGATCAAATGAACTTCGTTCTTCGCCTGCCCGAGGGAGGAAAACACCGCCTTGTCCCTCTTGGTCGCGGCGTGCAATTGTCGGCGCAGCGCGGCGATCTGTTTGTCCTGCTGGGCCCAGCCTGACTGCAGGAATCGCCGCTCTTCTGAAAGTCGTGTGATCGTTGTCTCGAGTTGTACCCGCTGGTCGGCAAGCTGCGACCATTCCGTTTCCAAGGTTGACATTTCGTCGATCAGCCCGGAAGGATCACTGACGGGGTTGAGCAAATCGATTGCAGCATCCAGTGCCTGGATGACGGGTGCGGTCGACGGCGGCGATACAACGTCGCTTTCAACCTGCACCGCCAGCAGCCGATCTGCATCTTGCAGACTGCGCAAGGCCGAGAGGCCGTGAGTCAGTCGTCGAAGGCGACCCGAATAAGTCGTGTAGCTCTCCCCGGGCAACGGGACAAAGCCGGGGAACGCACGAAGGTCATCCGGCAATCCTCGACGGAACGTATCGACTTTCGCAAATGCGTGTTGCTCGAGTTTGCGCAATGCAGCTTTTCTTTCGCCGACCTGCATCTCTACGTCACGAATCACTTGCGGGTAGGTGTCGATGACAACCGACACTGTCACCGTCGGGTCCGCGAGGGTTCTTTGCCACTCGGCTTCGGCCTCGGTTTTCGCCCGCAACGCTGCCTGGTGCAGCTGTCGCGCGTTTGGCAGGTCGAACTGGCCGTCCGCGCTCGACCCGACCCTTTGCTCCACCTGCTGCAGGCGCGCCTGCGTATCAAACGCAT
>DPYP01000568.1:10112-12911 GCA_003545375.1 Lentisphaeria bacterium | reverse complement strand
CCGCGGCGCTCGACGGCTTCGCGGTATTCAATGGCGGCATTACGAATACCGGGGTGTGCCACGAAATATGTGTCGACGACGAACGGGACGAGGTGCCGCTCCCATTCGCTCTGGTCATTATTCCAGTGCCTGTTGAAGGGGCTCGTTATCATCGGCACCAGCTGGGAAGCCAGCCCGAATGTGGAGATGCCGGCAGACACGCTCCCCATGATGAAGATGAGGAGAACCTCCGCCGCCGAGAACGGGCGGATGACGCGGATCAGCCGACACAGCGGGTTGATCAGCAAGACACTCAGAAACAGGAGGACATACGGCAAGACGGCAATCTGTGTAGCGGTGACGTAAATCTGCTTCCGGTTTTCAAAATAGACCGTCAGGAAAGCGAAGATCGCAGCGAAAATCGCGCCCCACAACACAGATCGAGATGTGATTCGAGGTCGTTCCATCTGAAGTTGGAGCCAGCGACAGGGCTCGAGCCCGTCAGCCGAATTCGCACGGCCTCAGAGGTCCGTGCTACGGTGCAATGCAGGGGGCAGCAACTAAAATAGAACGGATCTCTGAGTCCGTTCAAATTGACAAATCCTACCTCGAGGTTCGACGCAGAAACGCATCAGCGTACCATTTTCAGATGAATAGGCGAGTTGACGGGGATGTCTGCGATTGCGGCCTTGCCGAGAATACCGGGCGCCTCGTCGGGCGCTGTGCCCGGCACGCCGCTGCGCTTGAAGCCGATGTGCAAAGCGGTAATCGTTTCGCCGGCACTGATGTCGACAGCCGCAACCACACTTTTCCTGAAACGGTCACGGTAGGCATTTTCTGCTGCCGTCATTGGATGTTCATCCGTGCCGAGCGCCGTCCGGACCTGCTCGAGCTGTTGTACGAGCAGCTTGAATTCAGGTCCGTTCAAGGCCGACTCGAAATCATGCGTCTCCCTTTCCCGGTCGATGGTAATATGCTTCTCGATCACTCGCGCGCCAGCGACCAGGGCTGCGGCCGGAATCAGGTAAGCCAGGGGCGAATTGCTGTCGGCGTGGTCGGCATAGCCAACCGGCTGGCCATAATGCGTTGCAAGAAAACGCAGCGCCCGCAGGTGCGTGTCGGCGGGCTG
This sequence comes from Lentisphaeria bacterium, assembly GCA_003545375.1. Classification (GTDB taxonomy): domain Bacteria; phylum Verrucomicrobiota; class Lentisphaeria; order JABSQK01; family CAJWLW01; genus CAJWLW01. The sequence continues at coordinate 11,803 of DPYP01000568.1, read as the reverse complement.
GGTGGGAAAGGCCTGAAAGCCGTGCATCAGTACGAGGTCCTGCGCCCCATTGTGCAGCAGAATCTCCACCGCCGCCGAAATCTCTTCCGTCGTCGAGGCGCCGGTCGCCAGCAGTACCGGCTTGGCGGTTTTGGCAACGCTCTCGAGCAGCTCGTGACAGGCAATATTCGAGGCCCGGATCTTCAAAATATCGACACCGCCTTCCAAGGCGACAGCCAGACTCTCGAGGTCATCGACGTCCACTGCCACATCGATCCCCTGCGCGGCGGCGAATGCCATGATATCGAGCCACTCCGTGCGACAGAATTCCAGCTCGCCGAGTGCTTCGTAGTCCTCGTGATCCGGGGTCGTGCCGGCGTCGCGAGACCAGATCTGGTACTTGATTGCGTGCGCCCCTGCCTCGACTGCAGCAGCCGTGATGGCCCTGGCACGTTCGACTTCACCCATATGAGCGCTGGCCATCTCCGCCACGATGTAAGGCGAAGGCGTGAAGGCTGTCTTTTCGGCGTCGCCGTGGCTCATCGTTTTACTCTCGGGTCGGGCCGGACAAACTGTTCAGCAGACATCGACTCAATTTACGCGCAAAGTTCTCTGGTTTCACGGTGTGGCACGCCAACTCAGAGTACAATCACTTCCCGCGCCAGGCTGGTCAGCACCTCGCACCCGGTCTCTGTGACCGCAACGGTCTCGCTGCAGGTGGTGCCGCAGCGCCCGGGATCACGCAGCGACGTACTGCAGTGAAAGACCATGCCGGCTTGCAGCACCATCTCGCTGCCGACTGTCACGTTGATCTCGGGACAATCCGCCCATGTGGGCGGAAATCCCAGACCCACCGAGTAGCAGTAGGACCCGTGCCAGATCACCTTCTCGATCACCGACGCCAATTGCGTTTCCGCCTGTCGCGCCAGGTCTCCAGCAACAATGCCGGGACGAATTTTCTCGATCAACGTATCGACGCTGGCGATGCAGGCGTCGACCATCCGCCGCACCTGGTCCGGGGGACGGCCGACAAAGACGGTGCGCATGATCGGGCTGCTGTAGCGTCGGATGCAGGCGCCAAATTCCATGAACACCGCATCGCCCGGTTTTATTTCCACACGTTGAAAAGTCGAATGCGGAATGCCCGAGCGCCGGCCCACGGTGACGATGGGCTGATAACAGAAATACTCACTCCCGCCTCCGATCATTGTGCAATAGGCGGCCGCTGCGACATCGTTGTCGGTCTTGCCGGCAGCCACCGTGTCGATAGCCGCCTGCATGCCGGCGCTGCTGAGCGCTGCGGCCTGTCGCATATAGTCGATCTCGGCCGCGGATTTGATCGCACGAACGCTGGATATCAGTGGCGCCGCGTCCGTGAACGATGCACGGGGCAGCAATTCTCCCAGCCGAACATAGTCGTGTGGCGTGAGACTGGTAAGCGGGCCCAGCTCGATGCCCAATCTGCCGCCGTCGAAGCCGCGGTCCGACAATAGCTCCGCGGTCGCCGTGACGTGGTCCGCTTGCAGGTCGTAGGTTACCACGTCGGTGATCCAACACCCGATCGAGGCATTGAGGCTCTCGAATCCCTGGACCAGGAGTATGGGATCGCCGCTTCGCGGAACCGCGGCGAGCCAGTACTTGTGCACGGCGAAGCTCTCCAGCCCGGTCAGATAACAGACGCTGGCCATGGAGTGGGCGAGCAGGACATCGAG
>DPYP01000568.1:9555-9730 GCA_003545375.1 Lentisphaeria bacterium | reverse complement strand
GCAACAGTGAAGGCCGAATCTGTCATGGTGCACCGACCGGCTTCGGCATGACAACGACTTCGACTTCCTCGATCACGACGTCGGCAGGGCCATCGCTGGTTGTCACCAGCGTGACGCCCAGGGTATTGTCGCCATTCACCGCGGGCGGGCTTTCCAGATCGAACCACAGCGAAGT
>DPYP01000568.1:1797-9167 GCA_003545375.1 Lentisphaeria bacterium | reverse complement strand
CCCGCCGCAGGTTGGCGGCCGGAATGATCGCCCCGTTGATGTCTACCTGGATTTCATCTTCCCACATCGGCGCCAGGCCCGGCGCCTTTGTACTGAGGTCGCTCGTCGCTGCCGCTTCCAGTGCTTCGTCGGTGGGCGCGGACAGGCCGATGACGTGCGCAAACACCTGGGCGCCGCCGGATTCAGCAAGATCCTCGGGGAGGCGGAAGCAATACTCACCGCGTTCACCCGCGGCACGCCTGAAGGTCACGCGATAGGCATCCTCGATCATGCCGTCGCCGGTTTTCCATTCCATACCGATGGGGCGAAACCAGTAGTGGCGCGACTCGCATTCGAGCACCCGCGTGTCACGAAGTTCGCGCAGGTAACCCAGGGCCAGTGGAAAGCCGCTGACACCGCCGGGGTAACTCGCCGAACCGCCACGGCGCGCCCAATAATACTGCCAGTTGAAGACGCCGACGGCATCGGCGCCGGCGCCGGCCATGCCCTTGACGACGGCGCGAATCTGCTCCGGCTTCAGCAAATTGGCCTTGTCGTCGACGGCGACGTGGGACTGCAGGGCGGGACAATAGGTGACACCCGATTCACGGCACAATGTTGCCAGCGGTTGGTGATCGAGATTGGGATCGCTGTAATGGCCGTTGGCCGGCGTGACATAATCGACGAGGCCCTCGGCAATCCACGTCTTCACATCGTTGCCGAGCGCTTCGCAAAGCGTCATCGGTGACGGCACGATGACGCTCAACTCGATTTTCTTCTGCTTGCGCTCGCACCATGTGTTCAGGACCTCACGGGCCTGGCGAATGAAGGCGGTCATGTGATGATGCCGCTCGCGGGCGACTTCCCGCGGGAAGTTGTGCCAGCCGCGAATGAAGTTGAAGGTGATCCCGTCGATGTCGAAACGCCGCGCCAGCTCGTCCACCAACGCCGTGTGATGATCGTGGACCGCCTGGTGGGTGTAGTCGAGCGATGGCCGGTCCTTTGATGTCGTCGGATTCTGAAGCTCCGGGTGCCGCCCGACGAAGCCACTCTCTTCCACCGTGCGCTTGTGCCAGTCGGACATGCGCATCTTGCAGAAGAATTTCATCCCGCGCCGGTGTGCCTGCTCGATCATCACCTCGAGCGGTTGCACGCCGGAATCGATCAGGTTACGAAACCGATCATTTCGCCACCAGGAGAACTCCGGATGTTCCGGCACGAACAACCCGGGCTTGGTGCCGCCACCGGCGTAGATCTTCTGCGAGAGGATGTCGATGTCGTTGTCGGCAAACGCATCGACGAAACCACGGAGCTGCTCTTCGCTGAACGGGTCCCAGAGATTGTAGGCGTTGATGCCGCCGTCTGCGAAGTAGAGGAGGCGGATACACTTATTTGGGATTTCTGTCATCGCGTCACTGCAATTTCAAAATATAGTTCACAATCGTTTTCCTGATCTCATCGAGGTCTCCCGTGACATCGAACTTGTCAAGGTACGCTGCCGCTTCGGTTGCAACAACCTTGTGATTGGCGTTGGCCCCCGCTTTTTCGATGGCCAGTCGCAGGGTGGTTGCGTAACGCACGTCGTCGACGGCCTCGCGGAAGCCTTCCCAGGCGATGGTGTCGATACAGCCGTCCGTTGTCGGATAGGTCATGCCGACGGCACGGCGGTTGCAGTTGAAGTCATTCCAGACACCGCCGAAGGCCTCTGACTGCCAGGCCCATGGGCCGCCACCGTCGTAGTTCATCTTCCACAGCAGCACCCCGTAGTTTCGCCGGTACAGTTCCGGATTCTCGACACCGCCCTGGGGATTGCCATAGTTCCAGATCTTGTGCCCTGCCCCGTGCCACTTGGCCGGTTCATCCGGGTCCGGGCCCGTGCGGCTGGCGCCGAAGTTTAGAATATCGAGCAGGTCGCCCATGGCTTCGAATGTGCCCGCCGAACCCGCCACCCAAACCTTGCCGCCTGCTTCATGCACCGCCTGCCATGCCGCCCGTTGCGACTTCAGCCGCTCGGCGACCGCCTCGTCCATGCCGTAGAGATAGACTTCGGGGACCTCGTAACTTTTGGCGAACGCGATCACTTCCCGAACCGTTTTTTTCAGCGCCGCGAGCGCTTCCCTTGTCGTTGGATTACCGGTCGACACGCCCGGATTGCCATTGAAGTAGATGGGCGCACCGCGAAAGCCGACGTCGTTTCGAAGTTGCAGATACTTTCCCAGCAACTCCCGGTCAAATGCCTGATTGACAGTCGGGTTCACACCATGCGCAAAAAAGTTTGCAAGGTCGCTTCTCAGCTGCGCTTCGTTTTTGTAGTCGGCGATCACGTTCGGGTACCGCGCATCGAATCTGCCGTCGTAGTAGATGCATAGCGTGAACGGTTCGGCAGGGTCGTAATTCGTCCCCGGCGCGGCGAGTTTGAAGGGCAGCACTTCGACCGTCAGCCCCATGGATCCCAGGGCGCCGTCTGGGTCTGCGAGCTTCAGTTGCCCGCGATAGGTCCCCGGCCGTGTCTCATCCGGTATCTTCACCGTGATCCAGAACTGCTTGTTGGTGTTAGCCGCAATGTCAACGGGCAGCAGTTGCGGACTGTCGCGGACCGGAAAGTCGGCAATCTGATGACGAATCACGGGGCCGTGCTGGCCCATCCGGGGTGTCCAGCCTTCCTTCGGGTCATCGAGCCAAGTGTACCTGTCGCCATCGGGGAAGCGCAATTTCAGGTAGTTCTTCTGCTCAGCCATATCGACCCGTACCAGGGTGTCGTCGTTGAGCAGCAGTTCCGGCACCAGCACTTTCCCGGGGCCCTTACGGCTTTTCCAGTGCCAGGCGCCTTTGGCCTGATACCAGCATTTGACCACCTTGATATCGACATTGCCGGCAGCGACAACACCGGCTTCGCTCTCGAGATCGGAGACCGCCAGCTCGAGCGCAGTGACATCTGTCAGAGCCCTCAGCACCAGGCTGACCGGCTCGTAGGTGCCCGCTGCGGCCGCAACGGACAGGTCATTGGTGAGTCTTCCCGGTATGGGATCCGTATCGGGCAAAATCATGGCACCGCTGGTCGGTTTTGTCTGATAACACAGGATTCGCCCGCCGAGCATCCCCGCCTTCATGCTCTTGGCCTGAACATTCTCGATGGTGAAATTCAGCTTCACAAGCGCCGCTTCCACGCTGCTGTGGTGCTGTTTGCGGATATGCCCGGCATCCCTGATCTGCTTCAATTCCCCGTGTAGTGAAGCGAGCGAATCTCGTGCCTCGTTCAACTCGCCCACCATCTTGGACGAGGTGCGGGCAATGGCCTCGATGCGCTCCGATGCTTTCCCCAGAGCCGTCTCCCACTCGGCCACCTTGTCGGTGACACGCTGTCCGGCTGCGGTCCACCGGCGCTGGATCTCCTGCTGAAAGTCGGCGTCCGCCGGCACCTGCCCCTCGATTACAAGGTCATCGACATAGACGACGACCCGGTCGCCCTTGTTGCCGTTAATCCGGATCGACAGGTTGGTGAGCCAGGCGCCGACGTCGTCGCCCGAGCTTTCCCATACAAACACGCGTTGCGCCCGGTTCGCCCAATCCTTTCCAAACGTGACCAGGTTGCCCTCGATGCGTTTCCAGCCCGCGTGCTCCCGCGTGACCGCGGTGTCGCCGAAGCCAAAGCCGGGACGAGTGACTGCCGGTTCCGTCCGAATCGTTGCTTCGATGTTGGCTCGGCCGTCGCCGGTGGTTTGTTCGCCCAGTGCGAGATGACCGGTCAGTGTGAGCGATCCCTCGATCGGCACCCGAACGGGAATCTTCCAGTTGACCTCGGTGCCGCCGAGCGTGATGTCCAGCTTGAGCGAACTGTTGCCCGAGTGGGACTTCTCGGTTGTCAGTCCCTTGAAATTGACTGTATAGCCACCGCTACCGTGGGAGAATGTGCTGGGGTCGTTGTCTTCGAACCCCTCGGCGTACCGAAAGGGAGCCAACGGCAGCTCCCGGGCGATCGCAACTTGTGCAGCCGAACAAATACCGGCAGCGGCAAGGGCAATCAATACGCTGCGATACGGCCTGCAAGCACTGCAACGACGGAAACGACCGGTCATTCCATGGTGTTCTTTCGGTCCGTTATGTCTCATGGCAAATTGTCCTGGGATTCCAAAGATCTCAAATATCCCCCTGCCGGGTAAAAAGTACAACTGAGACCGCCGGGACCGCACTGAAAATCTTGCAATGGCAGTCAGCCGCACTTAACTTCTGCTCACTCTCATGTCAAGTTCAGCCATGGATTGACACAAGTCAACATCATACTGCTCGCGCATAGTCAAGGAATTGTTTACAATGGTAGACGGGAAAGTCGGATTCGGTGTCATTGGCCTGGGCATGGGGGCAGCCCGCGCGAAGCAGGTTGCCAACACCGCAGGGGCGCAGCTCGTGGCGGTTGCGGATTTGGACGAAGCGCGCGGTAAACAGGCGCAAGCTGATCACGGCTGTGAATTCTACGCCGACTACCGGCAGATGCTCGAGCGGGACGACATTGACGTCGTCCTGGTGATGACGCCGAGCGGCACACACATGGAGATGGGAACCGTGGTTGCCGCGGCGGGCAAGCACGTCGCCACGACCAAGCCCATTGATGTGACGCTCGAAAACGCCGACAAGCTGATCAGCGCCTGCGCTGACGCCAACGTCGTGCTGGCGGTCGATTTTGAAAGTCGTTATGCCGCGGGCAACCAGAAGATCAAGGCGGCTGTCGATCAGGGGATATTCGGGAAAATAATCCTGGGTGAGGTGCGGCTGAAGTGGTATCGCGCGCAATCATATTTTGAAAACAGCTGGCGCGGCACCTGGGAGATGGATGGCGGCGGATCACTGATGAACCAGTGCGTGCATTGGATCGATGTGTTGCAGTGGTTCCTGGGCGACGTCGAGAGTGTCACCTCGCAGACTGGGATTTTCGCACATGAGATCGAAACCGAAGACCTGACGACGTCGCTTGTCCGATTCCGAAACGGCGCATTCGGCACCATCCTCTCGACCACGACTTTTCCCGAGAGTCGACCGGCAACTGTTGAAATCCATGGTGATCGCGGCGGTGCCGTCGCTGTCGATCACGAGATCGATTACTGGCAGCACAAATTGTCGTTCAACGACGAAGCCGACGCTCGGGACGCCGACGATTTTGCCTTTTCCTGCGACGGGCCGGCCAATATTGTGGAAGACATGATCGGGGTTGTCCTGGAAAACAAGACGCCCGCAGTCACCGGCGAAGAGGGCCGCAAATCAATCGAGATCGTGCTTTCGATCTATGAATCCGCAAAGCGTGGCGAACCGGTGACGCTGCCGCTTTGTTAGTTCCTGTCCAGCGAGGCTGAATATGTCCAACTTGACCTTCAACGTTTCCGCCGAGACCCGCAGTTATCAAAACTGCCCGGTCAGCGCCAACGTCGCCGTCGACAGCTTGCCGGATGAACCGGTAGTACTTACGGACAATGCCGGCACCGTCCTGCCCGGCCAGGTCGAGCGGACCGGCGGCGATGTTCGAATTCACTGGATCATCCCATCGATTGCACAGGGCGAAACGCAATCCTACGCAGTGTCCAACGGCTCGCCGCCGGACGCCGGTATCGTGGGTCTCACCCACGAAGATGAAAGCGTCAATGTCGCTGTCGGCAATGATGCTTTCACGACCTATTTTTTCGGGTCCGAATTCGCGCGCCCCTATCTTCATCCCTTAATCGGGCCGAGCGGCTCAGTGACTCGGCATTATCCCATGGAAGATGTTCCAGGAGAAAAACAGGACCATGTTCACCATCGCGGCTGCTGGGCGGCCTGGGGCGATGTGAACGGCGCCGACAACTGGATCGAGGAAGGTGACTACGCCCGCACCGTACACCGGGGAATCGAGGTGATCGAGAGCGGCAGCGTGTTTGGCCGGTTGCGAACACTGAACGACTGGGTCACGGCAGACGGTACCAAGCTGATGGAAGAAATACGCGAGTACCGATTCTACAACCAGCCGGCGTCCTGCCGCGCCCTTGACATGGTCGTTGAATTCGTCGCCTCTGAGGGACCGGTGCGTTTCGGTGACACAAAGGAGGGCGGGATCTGTTCGGTGCGCGTGGCCACTTCCATGGACGCAACTGATGCCGGCACGTTTGAAAATGCCTACGGGGCGATCAACGAGGATGAAGGCTGGGGTAAACGCGCGCCCTGGTGCGATTACCATGGCCCGGTGAACAACACAATTGCCGGGATCGCGGTGATGGATCACCCCGGCAACTACTGCTATCCGACCTACTGGCACGTGCGGAACTACGGCCTGATGACCGCCAATCCGTTCGGCCTGTCGTATTTTCACAGCGCGACGCCGGACCCTGACCCTGATTTCGACGGCAGTCACACGCTTCAGAAAGACGAGGTGTTGAAGTTTCGTTACCGCGTCCTGGTTCACGCCGGTGACACCAGGTCCGCAGACGTCGCCGGACAGTATCACCACTACATCAATCCGCCGGTGATTGAAGCCTGACCACCGGCGGCGATTTATGGGGACAGGGTAAGATAATTTAGACAAGTCCGGGAAAAAAATTGCCCACCGCCAAATTCCCCCACCGCTCCGGCAATCCCGGGCACACCTGCATGACGAATAGTCCGATTCAAGCCAGTGGACCGGTCTCCTCGGGCGGCGTATAGCTTCGCACGCGGTTTGCCCGTTCCATATTTCTCGTCGCTGACAGATGGATTGATACGAGAGCCAAGTGGATATCCTATTTCTGTTTTTTTCGCCTTGGGCGGCCGTTTTGATCCCGTTCGCCAGCACAACAGCGGACTCCGCCCCCCCAAACAATGCTCGGAAACATCTAAACCCATGCCAGGTATGGGTTTACGGCGTTTTACCCATGACCTTCGGAAAGAGGATTCGATTTTTCTCAAAAAAACGCTTTAAATTTGTCGGCAAATTCCCTATACCTAATAAGTCAATATGAGAGTGGCGAAACCAAGCGAGAACGAAAGGTGCAAGAGTGGAAAAACTTGTCCAAAAACCTTTCGGGAAGAAACTTGTTGCCGGTAGCCATGATCGCTGTCTCGGGAAGGCAATTGTAACTGTGAACAGAAAAGAGGAGTTCGAGATGAAAACGAAAAATTTGTTTGTACTGATGTCGGCTGCGGTTCTTATCGGCTTTTGCGTATCTCAGCATGCCGTCGCGGGTCCATGTGACGAACCGTGCTCCTATAGCACTGTTCTCCTGGATGCTCCAGGTGGCGTTGGGAGTTCCGAAGCCGGTCCGGCCCAGGCCATGACTGCTCACTCGTCTGGGGAGGGGGTCTATTGGGACTGGCCGTCCTTCGAGTACGATGCCTCAACCAATCGGGATGTTACCTTGAGTTTCCAAATGTACGACCTCGGCAACTGGATCGAC
>DPYP01000568.1:985-1460 GCA_003545375.1 Lentisphaeria bacterium | reverse complement strand
TACTTCGCACAACTGGAGCTGGGGGATTGTCGAGAAAGATCCGGACAGGAAAACTTGCTACCAGGGCAGTCCCAGTTCTGTCTATCCCACAGGTGCAGGTGAACAAAGTTGTTTCTGGCTGCATGGCACCGCCCTCGGAGGGAGCTGGGAGCAGTATGAGATAACGATATCGAGCGCAAAGCTGGTCGACGGTACGAACACCCTGTACCTGCGTGCCGCTCACGCCGTGTACGGCATGGGCAGTCGCCAAGTCAGGAACGTCAAGGTGTCTGACGGGCCATTGTACTATGAGGAGCTGGCGCTGGATGCTCCAGGTGGCGTTGGGAATTCCGAAGCCGGTCCGGCCCAGGCCATGACTGATCACTCGTCCGGGGAGGGGGTCTACTGGGACTGGCCGTCCTTCGAGTACGATGCCTCAACCAATCAGGATCTTACCTTGAGTTTCGACTTCTACGACCTCGGCAACTGGATCGAC
>DPYP01000568.1:0-647 GCA_003545375.1 Lentisphaeria bacterium | reverse complement strand
TACTTCGCACAACTGGAGCTGGGGAATTGTCGAGAAAGATCCGGACAGGAAAACTTGCTACCAGGGCAGTCCCAGTTCTCTCTATCCCACAGGTGCAGGTGAACAAAGTTGTTTCTGGCTGCATGGCACCGCCCTCGGAGGGAGCTGGGAGCATTATGAGATACCGATATCGAGCTCAAAGCTGGTCGACGGTACGAACACCCTGTACCTGCGTGCCGCTCACGCCGTGTACGGCATGGGCAGTCGCCAAGTCAAGAACGTCAAGATAGGCAGGACGCTGAATTGCTGCGAAGTGATAGACGGCCTCCAGAACGACTTGACGGCATGCCAAAACGCCGGGTCGGCCTGTGTTAACTGCGCTGACATCTCCACGGAAGTTTTGGCTACCATCTGCGCGGTGCTGGGTATCGCGGCCCCAACCTCGACTCCAGAGTTCATTGCTTCAGCAACCGCCTTGGCACAAGCGGTTCTGGCCAACACCACGGTCTGCCCGGATACGACCGGCGGCGCTGATTGCCTGGCCCACATTCTAGACCAGATTTGATTGAGCTCTTCTGCGGACAACCGCAAGGAAAGCCGGCCCGCTGTGATTGAGTCGAGCTCGGCTCAATTCATACAGCTTCGAGGGAAGGAACGCGCGTTCCTTC
>DPYP01000297.1:0-13141 GCA_003545375.1 Lentisphaeria bacterium | reverse complement strand
TCGCCGTTTTCTTCTCCGTCCTCGGGGCGATTGAGGTAGCTGCGCAGGCGACACCTGAAGTTCCCGACGCGCAGGGGGCACCGGCGAAGGCCGCCACCGCCGAGATCCTCAGTGATACCCGGCACATCGAACGCGTTCGTGCTGCTGTGGATAAAGCACTGGCGTACCTGGCCAATCAACAGCGGGACGACGGTGCCTTCGACGGCAACAACGCGCCAAACGCCATGGCGCTGCTTGCCTTTATGGGACGAGGTCATGTGCCGGGCCGCGGGCCGTATGCCGACGTGCTGGAGAAAGGCAAGCGGTTTATCCTGCGTTCACAGAATGATGCCGGAGTCTTTGTTCCGGAGCGCACCGCCAGCTCGGGCCCGATGTACCAGCAGGCGTTGGCAACGCTGGCGATGGCCGAAATGTACGGCATGGACCCCGACCCCGAGCTGGAGGAGAAGCTGCGCAAGGCCGTCGATCTTATTGTCAGCTGCCAGGCGGATAACGGTGGTTGGCGCTACCATTCGAGCGCCGGTGATCATGACCTCAGTGTGACAGTGATGCAGATCGTTGCCCTTCGCGCCGCGAACAATGCCGAGATCGGGGTGCCGGAATCGACGATCGAAAAAGCTGTCGCGTATGTCCGCTCCTCCAACATCGGCGGCGGCGGTTACAGCTATCAGCCGGGCGGCGGTCCGTCACCGCAGATGAGTGCGGCAGGTACCGTGTCGCTGCAACTGCTCGGCTACTTCGACGACCCGACGATCCCGCCGGCCTTGAAGCACCTGTCGGGCATTCCCGTCGCTTGGGGGACGGACGGGGGCGTGAGCCATTTCTATTACTTCCATTATTACGCCATGCAGGCCAACTACCAGGCCGGTGGTGCATACTGGGCAGACTGGCATCCACGCGTGCGTGAGCTGTTCCTGGAGAATCAGAACCCCAACGGCAGTTGGGACAATGTCCCGGGGGGCGCCGAGAACGCCGGTCTCGCGGGTGTCAACAATGTATACTGGACCAGCATGGCGTCGCTTGTGCTCGAGGTGTACATGCATTTCCTTCCGGCATATCAAAGGTGAGTGCGGCGATGAATTCCTTCCCGGTCCGTTGCTGGTGCTCCATCAGGCCTTAATCATGAAGAGACGAATACAATTTCTGATCGGCATAATCGTCGCGAGCACGACTGTGGCACAGGCTGCCGACGGTATCATCGGCGGCCGGCTGACACAACCCGATGGCGCTGCCTCAGTAGCAGCGGTCGATCGGGAAAGCGGCAGCCGATACAACGGCACCATCGATCTGCAGACCGGAGAGTTCAAAATCGGCGGACTGCCGCTCGGCAAGTCGTATGACTGCATCATCGATTACGCCGGCGCTCGACTCGAAGGGGTCAGCATGATTGTGCCGCCGTCCGACTACGTGGAGGAGCAGCCGCTCTCGGAGGAAGACATCGAAATCATTACGAAGAAGGTGCGGCGACTCAACACGTTCGAGAACGAGGTCGAGATCATGTCGATCGAGGGCAATATCCAGAACGCCGCGGTGATGTTGAACAAACTGCGCACGGGCGGCTTTTATGGATCGGGCAGCGGCGAGGTGATCTGGCGCGCCGAGCTTTGGCATTTCGAACGCCCGGAGGAGACCTGGGTCAAAGTGCAGGATGAATTGTTTGTCCTGTATTACCGTGAGCGGATCCACGCTTCGCAGTACGCGGCGAAGTGCCTGACCTTTGACAGTGCACTCGGGGGTATCGAGATCAAGGCGGCATTGCCGCCGATCGACCTCGGCGATATCGCACCGCCGGTAGCCGAGAAGGGGGTTCACTACCGGGGTAAAGCAGCAGCGCGTACGGTGGAATAAAAAGATTCAGCGAGAAAACCGCTAAAAGCGATGGAAAAACGGCAGGTGGCCAAATGAAATTTTATTCTGTATTCGTCGTGCCTCCGCATTCAGACCCTTGATTAGTTGACGAAAAATGGCTGCGTCCAGGCGAAGCGTTCACCGCGCCCCCAGCATTCGAAGCGGATGTAGTTGACGTCATCCGGTACATCGATCTCGATAGTGGGCTGATCAGCGAACGCCACGCGCCCGCCGCCACTTCCAATGGCCACGATACGGTCCGCATCCGCCGTCTGCAGAACGATTCGTTGACCGTCCACCATGATATCTGTAATCGTCACCCCGGTCGAGGCATAGAACCGCCCGGCGGTCAGGGCGTCAATCAACCCCGCTGCGGAACGTTCTTTGACATAGACGATGTTCCATCCGAGCGCGATGGTCTCCAACCCGTGCGCGTCGTCATTGGCATAGCCCCAGACACGCCGTCCCTCAGTAAGCAGGAGGTCCCACTTGGCAGTCGAATATGGACTGCCCGGATTGTAGGTGCCCTGGCCGTTGAATATCTCAATCCCCTCATAGCCGTCCCACAGGCGGAGTTGCTCGATGGGAGTGTGGTCGAAATGACTCTCCCGATTGAGATGTGCCGGGATGACAAATCCGCCACTCGCCAACGTGGCATGGATCACTGCCTGGCGGTCGGAAGAGGGCTCGATCGCGCTGTCACCGTTGAGGCACAACACATGTGGTCCGTTGGCGGTCGCTTCGACGCCCGTAATAAGAATCAATCCTTTATCATCGAGTGATTGATGATCCGCGGCCGACGTGTAAACATCGTGATCCGTGATCGCCAGGAACTCATAACCGAGCGTGGCATAGGCATCGACAAGCTCTTGCGGCAGCAACTTGCCGTCGGATGCAGTGGTATGGGCATGTAAATTGCCGCGTACCCAATTGCCTGCGGTTAAGTCGGCATACGGGTTTGTGATAATATGCGACATGGCGGATAAATTTACCGTGGCCAGGCAGGCAAACAAGGCAGGCAGACGCCTTTATGAATAATCGATCGGTCACCACCAAGGCAATAAACCCGCGAAAAGGAATTCAATAACGTCGAAAGTACATTCGTGTGCGGCCGGAACGAAGGTGCTGCGATCAAGGTCACAGGAAGGCTGTAATTATGTCCCTGCAGTGTCAATTGCAATGACTGCGGGGGGCCATCAACGTTGCACATGCGTTGCGGCTTCATCCTTCCAAGAGTATATTGCCGAACGACCGAACCACCGAAACCAGCATTCACTACAACCAACCACCTATGAACTGGCTGCCCAATAACTCCATCATTCGCAAATTCTCCGTCATTTGTGTCATCCTCGGGCTTGTCTCTGGGGCCGCGGCAGAGCGTAAGCTCGGGACGATCGGCCCGCCGCCGCGCAAGAATCCGCAGCGCCAGACCTCAGCTGAGGGAATTGCTCCGTTGCCGCTGCCGGTGACGCCCATGCGCCGGAGCGAGCCAAAAGCAGAGCCTGCCGCACCTTTGTTTGCCGCTAAACTTATTTACGGCGACACCCAGGACTACATGCCGAACCCGGGCGACCTCGACAACCTTATGCGGCACGCCCGCTACGAACTCGGGCTGTGGTACGGCTGGAAGGTTTTCGATCTGCAGGAGCTCGTGGCGCTGCACAAGGAAGGGAAGCAGGTGAAGCTGCCGATGCTTTATCTCACAGGCTACGAGACGTTCCATCTGAGCGAGGACCAGCGCAACGCGCTGCGCCAGTACATTCTCGATGGCGGCACGCTGGTCGGTGATGCAACGCTTGGCAGTCCGGAGATGACCCGGTCATTCCGTAACGAAATTCGGACGATGTTCCCCGATCGCTCCTTCGATCTCCTGCAGGTCGATCATCCTATCTTCCGCGCCTACTATGCCTACCGAAACGTGCACTATTTCGACGTCGAGGAGGGTTTCGATTTCCAGGTCCAGGGACCGCCCGAGTTGTTGGGAATGAACATCGGAACACGGACGGCAGTGATTTTCTCACCCCACGATTTGAGTTGCGGCTGGGACGAGTTCGTGGCGCCGTCGTCGAAACTTCGTGTCCCGGACGCTCCCCGCAACAAGGCACTGATTCCCGGGGATGCCATCCGTTTCGGCTTGAACATCATCAGCTATGCAGCGGCAATGCGTGAGGTCGCGACAGTGGAAGCCGTCACTCGCGAGATTATAGCGCCTGTCCGTCGGCTGCGTCAGACGTTCGTTCTGGCACAGTTGCGGCACCAGGGCGACTGGAATCCAGACCCCAACAGCACGAATCAGTGGCTCAGGCATATTTCACAGGACACCAGCCTCTCGGTCGGTTTCGAGTTGCGCTATGTGGATGCCAGCGAGTCGAAGATTGCGGACTATCCTTTTTTGTATATGACCGGTTTCCGTGATCCCGAACTCACGGATGCTGAGTTGCTCGCACTGCAACGGCACATCGCTGCAGGCGGTTTTCTGTTTATCAACAACTGCTCGGGATTCAATGAATTCGATCAGCACATTCGCGCTGTCGTCAGTAACTTGTTTCCCGATCAACCGCTGCAGTTGCTGTCGGCAGAACACCCTTTGTACCAGTCTTTTTACAGCATCACCACCGTTCGTGACCGAAGGACCGGCGCCGAACGCCCGCCGGAACTCCAGGGTATCACTGTCAACGACCGGCTCGTACTGGTGTATTCCAAGAACGACATGATCACCCACTTGAAGCAAGTCAGTGACCCGTTCGGCAACGGTTTCGACGCAGATTCCTGCCGGCGCCTGGCGGTGAATATGGTTTCGTATGCATTGCAGAATTGAACAAGTATGTCAGGTCTTCATGTCAGCCGGGAGGCTGATCCACTATTTCCCACACCTGATATGCTCTTCCGGAAACGGAAAACCGGAAACCCAATCTAATTGGAGATACCATGGCAGATGATAAGAATCCACTGATGAGCGGTGCCGGCAGTGACGATGATCTTGCCGCAATCACGAAGCTCGGCGCCAGTCGCACGAAACTCAAAGCTGAAATAGCCAAGGTTATCATCGGCCAGGAGCATGTGGTCGATGACCTTCTCACCGCGATGTTCTCGCGCGGCCACTGCCTGATGATCGGCGTGCCCGGACTGGCCAAGACTCTGATGGTCAGCACGATCTCACGCGCCATCGATCTGGCGTTCAAGCGTATTCAGTTCACGCCTGACCTGATGCCGTCTGACATCACCGGCACCGAGATCCTCGAGGAAGACAAGGCCACCGGCAGCCGCGAATTCAAGTTCGTCAAAGGCCCGGTGTTCGCCAATATCCTGTTGGCAGACGAGATCAACCGCACACCACCGAAAACACAGGCGGCGCTGCTGCAGGCGATGCAGGAACTGCAGGTCACTGTCGGTGGCGAAACCTATGATCTGCCGCAGCCGTTCTTTGTCCTGGCCACTCAGAATCCAATCGAGCAGGAAGGCACATACCCGCTGCCGGAGGCGCAGCTCGACCGGTTCATGTTCGATATCCGCATTGGCTACCCCACACCTGAAGAGGAGTTGCAAATCGGCAAGACAACCACGGCAGATGTCGAGGTCGATGTCAGCAAGGTGCTGACCGGCAAAGAAATCATCGAACTTCAGCGCATCGTGCGGCGATTGCCGATCAGCGATCACGTCGGACGTTATGCTGTCGACCTGGCGCGCATGACACGGCCGGGCGAAGAGGGCGCGCCAGATTTCACGCAAGAATTTGTCAACTGGGGTGCCGGTACCCGGGCAGTTCAGTATCTCATACTCGGCGCCAAAGCCCGCGCCGCGATCGCCGGCGAGTACAACGTAACATGCGATCACATTCGGGCCGTTGCACCACTGGTCCTCCGCCACCGCATCATTCCCAACTTCCACGCCGAAGCCGAAGGCGTCACGCCTCAGCACCTGGTCGAGTTGCTCATCGAGCACACTCCCGAACCAACCGCCGAGAGTTACGCGTAACGAGGGGGGTGAGGCGGCAGCCACCTAAAATCTCGCATCCCGTCGTTTCCTGACACCTGAAACCAGATGACCCGCCCTTGGCTACACCGCCTACCTACAATTATCTCGATGCCGAAGCGCTTGGCAGGCTGAAAAACCTGCCGCTTGCGGCGCGGCAGGTCGTTGAGGGCTTCTTCGCCGGCATGCACAAGAGCCCGCATAAGGGGTTCTCTGTCGAGTTTTCGGAACATCGTCTGTACACGCCCGGCACAGATCCGCGGCACATCGACTGGCGCGTGTTCGGCAGGCACGACAAGCTGTACGTCAAGCAGTACGAGGAAGAGACCAGCATGCGTTGCTATCTGCTGCTCGATAAGTCCGCGTCGATGGGCTATAAATCCGACGGCCCGTTGACCAAACTCGAGTACGGCTCTTTCCTGGCTGCCACGCTGGCGTACCTCATGGCATATCAGCACGATGCAGCCGGTCTGATAACTTTCGACAACAAGATTCGCCACAGCGTCCCGGTGCGCCAGGGTGCCAGTGGCCTGCGAAGACTGATGGACGCGCTGGAGAACACAGAACCCGGCAACGAAACGAACCTCAGCGAGATATTTCATCAACTCGCCGAAACAATCAAACGACGCTCGCTGCTCATCATTATTTCCGACCTGTTCGATGACCCGGATGCCGTGGTTGGCGCTCTGAAGCATTTTCGCCACAAGAAACATGACGTCATCGTGCTGCATACGCTGGACCCGGCCGAGTTGACGTTTCCGTTCGACGACGTCAGTCGCATCGAGGACATGGAGACCGGTCGCGAGATCACCAGCGATCCGCGCGCCTTTCGCACCGGCTACCTCGAAGCGCTCGCGACGTTTCTCGAGACGGTCCGTGGTGGCTGCCTTTCCTCGCAGATCGATTACGCCGTTGCCGAGACCAGCATGAAGTTCGATACGTTCCTCGGCACTTACCTCGCCAGACGCCAGAGGCTGACCTCCTGATGGAATTTCTCAGTCCACTGTTTCTCTTCGGGACGCTTTCGGCGGCTATTCCGTTGATCATCCATCTGAGCCGATCACGGCGTACCAAGAAGATTCGTTTCTCGACAACGCGCTTCCTGACCGATCAGTTTCTCCGGTCCTATCGCATGAGCCGGATCAAGGAACTGCTTCTGCTGCTCGCCCGGATGCTCTTGTTTGCGCTGTTCGCAATTGCGCTGGCCCAGCCGTTCGTCAGGCCAGCCAACCAGCCCCTGATGATCAGCGAGCAGCCGCGCACCGTTGTTCTCGTGCTCGACAACTCCGCCAGCATGGGGTACATCGAAGACGGGGTCTCCCTGTTCGATCGAGCGCGGGACGCTGCCATTGAGATACTCGACGGCCTGCAGCAGGGTGATCGTGCCGCAATCGTCATGGCCGGTCGTCGTGCTGCGGGCCCGGAAGTTGTTTTCGATGAACCGACACCCGAGCTCGGTGACGTGCGCCAGGTGCTCGACACGGTGCAGGTCAGTGATCTCGATACCGACCTGTCACGGGCGGTAGCGCGTGCCGAGAAACTGGTTCTCACCGATTCGAATGAGGACAGCCGGGAGGTTTATGTCCTCAGTGACCTGCAGGACAGCGGCTGGGAGGTGTTCGACGAAGACGAGGACAGCAGCGGCAGCCTTGATACGAGCCTCTTTTTCGTCAGTGTTCGGCCGCAGCAGCCGCGTAATCTTTCTGTCACCGCTGTGCAGTATGCGGCGGCTCGGCCAATGGTCGGCATCCCATTCACGATTCTCCCGCACATCCACAACCATGATCATGAAACTGCCAGCTCGACGGTGGAACTCTATGTCGACGACAAAAAGGTCGGTGAGCGACAGATCGAGGGACTGCAGCCCGGACGCTGGGTTGTGTCGAGGTTTCACCATACCTTCGAAACCGGCGGCTGGCATACCGGCTATGTCCAGATCCATGACAGCACACTGGCTGCCGATAACCGACGCTATTTCGCCTTCGAGGTGCTCGATGCCGTTCATATCCTGGCGGTCAATGGGGCGCCCTCGAGCGTCCGGCGTCTCGACGAACTGTTCTTCCTCCAGGCAGCACTCGGTGCCACTGCTGCCGGAGAGGACTCAATCCAGCTGGACATCGTTACGCCAGACAGACTGGCGGACAGAGATTTAAGCAATTATCCGCTGGTGATATTGGCGAACGTCGAATCAATGCCACCGCAGGCAGTGACGGAATTGGAGAGTTTTGTAGACAGCGGCGGCGGGTTGCTGATATTCCTCGGCGACAAGACAAACGCTGCTTTCTTCAACCAGGCATTCAGTGGCAGCAACCGGTTGCATGGGGGACTGCTGCCCGGGCCGTTGATCGGTTTGAGCGGTGATCCGGATTCCGAAACCCAGCTCACTCAGATAGGGCAATTCGACGGGAATCATGTCGTGCTGTCGTCATTCGATGACGGCCGAACGGGTAGCTTCTCGAGCATCAACCTGAAGGCCTTCTGGGACATGGATCCAGGGGAGGCTTCGGTACTCATGCGGACAGACACCGGCACGCCACTGCTGTGCGAACACACCTTCGGCAAGGGCACCGTCATGGTTTTCGGCAGCAGTTGCGATCGCGACTGGACGAACTTTCCGGTGCGTCCGGTATTTCTGCCATGGATATACCGTTTGATCGGATACCTTTCGCAGGACACTCTGGGCCACCGAAATTTCTTCCACACCGGCGACGTTGTACCGGTTCCGGTGTCGGCGACAACCGGGTTGCGGCAACTGCTGGTTCGCAAGCCGGACGGCAATATCGGCACCGTCGGCACGACGAACGATCCAGCCGCGCCGCTGGCTTTCACAGAAACCAGTCAGGCCGGAATCTACACCATGTATCCACCGGGGCGCGCCGAACTGTCAAAAGCATTTGTTGCCAACATTTCCGCTTACGAATCCGACTTGACGCTGTTGGACGATGTGTTTGCCGCAGCACCATCCGACGAAGCAGAGGCAAAGTCACAATCGCGCGAAGCCCGGGTTGAAAGTGCCATCCGCGAAATCCTTTTGCCGGGTCGACCGCTCGTTACCTTCGTGGCCGAACCGGCCGATCTGGGAGCGGCGTCATTGCAGGGACGGAGCGGCTGGAAGCTGTGGAACTATGTCCTCATGTTGGTCTTCATTGTGGCGTTGCTGGAACCCTGGATTGCCAATCGTATTAGCCTCAAGCACTACGGCAAACCGCGCGAGATACACGTACCTTCGCCAGAATCTGCCCGGGGAAATCAGCAACTGCCGCGCCCAATATCGCCACGACGCGAAGTCGAACGGCAGGAGGCAGGGCGAACATGATGCTTGCCGCTCTGGAATTCGAAGGTGTGCAAAACGGCTGGTTGTGGCTTTTAGCTGCTATCGCTGCAGTCGGACTGACGTACGGAATTTACCGCGGCATTTTCATGCGAACCGGACGTCGCTTCACCTGGGCGCTCCTGGCATTGCGCTGTGGCGGGTTGCTGGCCCTCGCGCTGGCGCTTGCCAAACCAACCTGGACGCGACGGGAAGACACGGTCGACCCTGGCCGCGTTGCCATTATCGTGGACACCTCCATCTCGATGTCGCTGGAAGGGCGCTACGCCAAAGCCCGAAAGGCCGTAGAGCAGCTGCAATCAAAGATTCTCTCCAGTGCTTCGGATGTGGAGATGGAAGTCGACGTGTTCGATGTGGAAGGCAACAGACTCGCTGAACCATTGCCGACGGAACCACGTACCGAACGAACCGATCTGGTGCGAGCTGTTTCTTCAACTGCGGCGCAACTGCGATCGAAGAAGCTCGTTGCTTTAATCTTGATCAGCGACGGTGCCGACAATACCGGGCGCCAGGACGTGTCGCGACTGGCCGACAGTCAAGTGCCGATCAGTTGTGTCGGGTTCCGATCAGATCCCGAAGCCAGCCGCCTCGATCTCGAAATCAAAGCGGTCAGAGCGTTGGAGCGCGTCATGGTCAACAACAACACGATGATCACCGTTACTATCGGCAAGTCCGCCGGCCCGGCTGTAACCGCGACAGTCAATATCAAGCGCGGTTCCGGCCAGCCCGTCGCGGAGCAGACAGTCGAGCTGGGCGCGGGCAGGGACGAACAGCAGGTGCGGTTGACATTCGCCCCCGAAGAGGCCGGAAGTTTTGTTTTTACCGCCACCGTGCACACGGATGCGGGTGAGCGGGTGCTGGCCAATAATTCACGACACTTTCCGCTCGAAGTCGATGGCGACGCGATCGCGGTGTTGTACCTCGAAGGCTTCATGCGCTTCGAGTACAAATTCCTGCGCAACCGTCTCGAGGACGATCCGGATGTGCATCTCGTGTCGGAGGTGCGTCGCGCCAATCCGCAACGATCAGGGGCCGGGGCTGCAAAGATCGCACTTACGCCGGATCTGTTGAAAGACTTCGACCTGGTGATCCTCGGGGATATGGAAAGCGCTTACCTCGCACCCGCTGAATACAAGGCGCTTGTCAACTGGGTCGACAAGGGGGCCGCGGGTGAATCGAAACGGGCGAACGCCTTGCTGGTTCTGGGTGGTTATCAGTCGTTCGGCGCCGATGGCTTTCGCAACAAACCACTGGCGGATGTACTGCCGGTTGTGTTTGTCGACAGCGGCTTCGCGCAGACAGAGGAGCCGTTTGTGCTGACCTTGACCGAGTCCGGCAAACGGCACCCGATTTTTCAGATCACCGGCGACCGCGTCGCAGACCTCACGATGTGGAGTGCCGCGCCACATCTGCTGGGATCAAATCTGATCAAGCGCGCCAAAGCCGCGGCAACGGTTTTAGCGGTCAATCCGAACATCATCGATGACGACGGTCCGGCGCCGCTTATTGTCACTGGACGCTACGGTTCGGGACAGATCATGGTGATCGCCGCCGACACCACCTGGCGGTGGACCCGACTCACCCGTGTCACCGGCAGCAGCGACACGTTGTACGCGCGGTTCTGGAGTCAAACAGTGCGCTGGTTGACCGGGCGCGAAATAACTGAAAAGCAGGCCAACTTGACCGTCAGTACAGATAAGCCCGACTACGACGTCGGCAAGAAGGTGGCTATCCGAGTTGTACGCCGGGATGTCGGCGACGGCGACTCGGTCGGCCAACCGGTCGTTGAGGTGCTCGATGAAACCGGCAAAACGACCACCGTGCCGGTTCGCGCCGGTTCCGCTGAGCCGGACGTATTTTCAGGGACCTACTATCCGTCAACCGGCGGGCGCTATGAGGTGCAAGCCAGCCTGGTCGCGGACGGCCATGCTGTCGCCAATCGCATGGCCGAGTTTCTCGTGCACGGCTCGGCCCTCGAACTCGCGGACACCAGCACGAATCAGACATTGCTGCAATCGATCGCGCGCAAAAGCGGCGGTGTTTACGTGGATATCGATGATGCCGAGAAACTAGTGGATCACATCGAACGCAAGGAACGCCGAATTTCAAAGGTGCACAGGACAGAGTATTGGAATTCACCGCTGCTCTTTCTGTTTTTCCTGACAATGATTACAGTTGAGTGGGTACTCCGCCGGAGAAATCACCTTGTTTAGGAACACGATCATAGTCAAAAATCGGAAAGGGAAGAAATCCGAAACCTTTTCACTTTTCAACCTCGCGGCAGAACCGCACCAGCACAGAGGCTGACATGGAAGCTTCGCAATATTATTCGCGGCTCCGCCACGAGATGGAGACGTTACGCCGGCAGTGGCGCTGGGCGAAACTGGTAGAGGGGGTTCTGCTGGCGACTGCCGGGGTTGTTGCGATCGTTATTTTTCTCGTTGCCGTCGATAATCTTTTCCGCCTCGGCGTGTTTGGCCGGTTTCTGCTGGCCTGTGTGCTCTGGGGTGGACTGGTGGCCGGTCTTTTATTCCTTGTGTTGCGTCGCTGGCTGCAGGATCGGCGCGATGACTTCTTCGCCGCACTGGTTGAGCACCATCATCCAGAGCTGCACAACGGCCTGATCAATGCCCTGCAGCTTGGCCGCGGTGAAGTCATCGGCTCAGCCGCCATCGTCGAGGCCATCGTATCGGACGCCGCAGCGGCAACGGCCGATCTGGAAATGAGCGACTGCCTCGATTGGAAGCCCGTGCGCCGTGCCGCGCTGTTGACATGTGCTGCGTTATTGCTGATCGTTCTCTATGCTGTCATTTTTACGCCTCGATTCACCAACAGCCTTGGACGCTTGCTGTTGCCGATAGCCGACATCAGGGCTTACACATCAACGGTTATCGACAGGGCATCCGTCCGGCCAGCTGCGGGCAAGCGATTTCCCGAAGGCACCAGTATCGAGATTACTGTCGATGTCGGCGGCGACCATCTGCCGGACTTCGCCAGACTCTATCGCAGCCGGAACGGCAAAAACTGGCGACCGCAGCCGATGCAGCTTGCCGCTGATCGGTCACAGGCCGACAAGAAGTCCTTTCACTTCGTGGCGGCGGATGTTGAGGCGGGCTTTCAGTTCTACATAGCTGCCGGCGACGACCATACGACGCCACAGCGGGTCGAAATCGTCAAACGCCCGCGTATAGACAACCTTCGACTCACCTTCGAATCCCCGGAATACATCGGTCGCGAACCGCAGATGATCGAGAACGCCGGCGGTGAAATCGCAGCGCTTCCAGGTACCCGCGTATCGCTTAGACTAAAGGCGACGAAGTCCCTTGACCAAGCAACGCTTGAAGCAGAATCCGGGCAGGTGATCCGCCTGACGGGCACCCGAGGCAGCGACGTCTGGCTGGCTTCGTTTGAAATTCGCCAAGCCAACGGGGCGCGGAGCGCCAACGGCGACACGGACAGGCTCCAGGCACCAACGCGTTATTGTTTCCGCCTCATCGACAGCGACGGTTACGAGAATATGGATCCCATGTGGTATCCGGTCACGCTGATCCACGACCGCCCACCCACCGTCGCGATTGTCGTGCCCGGCCGTGACGAACAGATCGAAGCAGGCAACACACTGCCGCTTGCTGTCGATGCGCGCGACGATTTCGGAGTCGGCGATGTGCGCATTGTGTATCGTGTCAACAATCTCACCACACCCCGCCAGCTTATACGCTTCCCGCGATCTCCGACAATCGACAGTCGCACCGTGCATGAATTTGATTGGGATCTGGAGAGCACCGGCATCGGTGCCGGCGATGTCGTGCAATATTGGGCAACGGTCACCGATCGCAACGACCAGACTGGTCCCGGAACTGGCGAATCCCGACGGTATTCGATTTTCGTCGTTACCCCGGAGCAGGAACTTGCCAAGCTGCAGATGCAACTCGACGACTATGCCGCCGTACTCGAGGAACTGATCCGGTTGCAGCGCTCGAATCGTGCCCA
>DPYP01000074.1:0-3139 GCA_003545375.1 Lentisphaeria bacterium | reverse complement strand
CCGACGCGCACGACCGTGCCCTTGCCGCGGCCGCGGGCGATAGCCAGGTGGGCGTTGAGTGTTGCAGGATCCTGCTGCGTGTGTTCCAGGTCGTACCACAGCAAGTCGACCGAGTCTGCCAGCGCGTCGGTTACCAGCGGGTCATTGAAGGTGACCGCTGTGGCAACGATGGTCTCGCCGGCCTTCAGCATTGCGCGGAATCGGCGCATGCCAATGAAAATTTCATCTGCGCTCTGTTTCTCTGCCATAATCATATCTCCTTTGTCAGCATTGTTGCTACAAATTTAAGGTTTGGGTTTCAAGGCATCGGCGATGGACGGCGGCAAGGATCCCCGTATACCTGAAAACTCAAAGTCTCAAATATCACCGTCCACTACCTTGGCGGCTTACAGGATCAGTTGCCATATCTTGTCGTTGATTGGCATGTCGTGGTTTTTGTGCTGGCGTATTATCTCGAACTCGGGTTGGTTGGGTAGCATGACAGCTGTAACTGCCTTCGGCGTGTGCCGACGAACGTACGTGCTTGGCCATTATCTTGATCTTGGACGGAGGTGCCTTTCGCTGTGTTGAAAACGACCCGCTTAAGTTCGTTCTCGATCGATCCAAATCAAGGTAGGTTTCGGAGCCGGCGTTTTTGACTTTGCCGCGACTTCTGGGGCAGGCGGGTCATCCACTGTTTCGGCCGGACACGAAATGAGTTGGGCGACAGGTCTGCCTGAGGTGGACTTTCCATGAGAATTTTTTGTAAAAACTCTACTTGCATGGGAATATGCTAATTTCGGCCTGCTTCAATCGATTCGGGCTCTGGTCAACACTGAGCGGCCCCGATGAATTTCAAGACAGAGTTTGATGCTATGGGATAGGTGATCGTCGACGCTGCCATCGATTCAGCCGGATAATCGTTGTTCATTGGGACGGTGGCTCACGCCCCATGGCTCCCGGTGGCATGGTCACTTAGAGATGCTGGCCTGGCGCGTTTTCAGGAAATGCAGAATTCATTGATTGCTCCGTACGTATGATGAAATCCCAGTTTCAGAACCGCCTCGAGGTCGGCCGCGCTTGCCGCCACGCCAGTGGCGATGAGGCGCTCGCCGATCTGTCGCGAAGCGGCCAGCTGCTCACGCGTCAGGCGTGCGCCTGTCGATCCCGACTTTGCCAGCATGGCGAAGTGCTCGTCCAATCTGTCCGCGGCACATGGGGCCTGGATTAACGCTTTCCAGGTGATCTCGGAGTTAAGGTCCATTTCGTCATCAACGCGGGCGGAGAAAGCCTCATAGCTGCTCGTCTCGCGATCAAAAACAGCGACCGCCTGGCGCCCATCGTATCGAAAAAACCCGTCTTTCTGGGTGCCATCCGCGTATTGGCCGCCGCTGTGCCCGTTATTCAGCAATGCCTCGATCAACGGCGCCTCGAACAGTTCGCCATCAATGTGAGTGCCCATCGTCCGGGTGATCGCGTGAAAGACATCGAGCCCGACATAGTCGATCAGCTGGAAGGTCCCCATCGGCCGTAGCAACCCGTCGCGTGTGACGCAATCCATCGCGTACACAGCTTCATGCAACGGTCGTTCCGTTGCCAGACGCTCGGTCATTTCAAGCGTATGGAGCGTATCGCGAATGAAGAATCCGTTGCCGATAAACCCCGCCACATCGGCCGAGCGTACTTCGGTTTTGCCCAGGCGCTGGATCAGGTCCGAGGCAATCGCCACGAGCTGCGGCTGTGTTGAAGAGGCTGGAATCAGTTCAACCAACTTCTGGACCGCCGGCGGATTGTAGAAATGCAGCCCGACAATCCGGCCGCCAAGATTTGCTGTGGCGTCGAGATGGCCGATGGGTATCGAGGATGTATTGGACAGCAGCCAGGCCTGGCCGGTGACTGCCGCATCGATCCGACGCAGTGTCTCGATCTTCAGTGGTTCGATCTCCGGCACGGCTTCCAGAACAAGACGGGAGCCCTCGACATCCTCGATCGCTGTCGTCATCCGAATCACGGCAAGTGTGTCGTTGACGAAGGCGTCTGCCACTTCGTCCGCCGCGGTCTTGGGATAGAACGTCTGCAGGAGTTCCGGAGCTTTCGCCGCCCGCTTGCGTGTTTGCACGGCGATGTACTCGCGCAAGTCAGCAAGAGCCGACTCGTGCACATCAACCAGTGTCAACACCGGCGACTCTTCATCGTCACGGCGGCTGAGCATTGCAAGCTCCTGCGCCAACAACAACGAAATGCCGCTGCCCATCTTGCCCGCAGCCCCGACAACCGCGCTTCTGTGTAGATATGTGTCGAGCGCATTCATGAATTGCCGGATCGGCGCTTGCCTTCGTGATCATGGCGTACAGGACGGTACCAGTATTCAAGCGCAATCATTCGATCGGGCCCTCAGAGCATTGGCGTCCCATGGTCCGTACGAGTGCGGCAGCCAGCAAGTGACAGCAAAGGGGTCGCTAATGAGAGTAGACGTACAAATTGCCCGTATACGCGAACTCTGCATAGCTGCTTCCGCATACTGTCATCCAAACAGCGTAAAGAACCAGCTTTTTATCGATCTTTTCCGGATCGCTTTCGCGAAAACGTCATGCGCCGCAACGCATCATTACGAACATCTTTTCAGTTGAGTTCCATCGGTCGTACCCGCATCGGCAAACTGGGGAATGCCGGATTGGTCGGGGCGGCGGCCGCTGCCGGCGGCTGTCGGCGAGTGTTCGGGAATGATGAAGTCGCTGTTTGGCAGCGTGTCGTTGTAGGCAATTGCCGCATCTGCCGCCGGCTGCATGCTTTCATCTGCGTTGGCACGATGCTCCTCGAACACGCGAACAACCTCCAGTTCGGCAAGTTCGAGGAAATGCAGGGCCGCTGCCTTGTCACGGGCAGCCTCGACGCCCGCCACGCCGTTGCGCAGTTGCCGGTCCAACTTAGCCAACACACAAGCCATCGCGTGCAGCCACATCGCCGCATCAGCGACGCGTGCCTGCACGGCCTGACGACGCACGATCGCCTCGCGATGCTTCTTTCCCGCCAGCTTGAATTGATGCGAGTGTTCACGGACCAGCTGACAGAAGCGCTTGCCATGCCCTGCCAGTTCCGGTGATAATCCCGGAAACCGTGGCAACTTCCGGCGCATCCCCAGGAACAGTTCGGCGGCCAG
>DPYP01000149.1:3345-4287 GCA_003545375.1 Lentisphaeria bacterium | reverse complement strand
GGCGATCTCCTTCGAGGCCAGCCCGCAGAAGAACGCCAGGACCGCGCCAGCGAACCACCAGGTTCGCGGCGTCCCGTGGGTTCGGCGCCCGATGATGTAGCAATTGATCGAGACCATTGCGAACATCGCAGCCATGCTGTTCATGCGCTGGACAATGTAAATGACACTCTGAGAATGCAGCGGGTGAAGGACCCATAGCCCGGCTATGATCAAAGCGGCCACCACCTGGCGGCGGCCGACCCGCCGCTTGCCGTCGGTGCGGCATAACGCCAGAGTGAGCATCGCGAAGACATAGACCATGACACCGCAGACAGCGTGGATCGCGATGTTGACCATGCGGTAGTGGCGGAGGTTGTATTCGCCTCCCGAGGCCCAGTAATTCAGCGCAAATGATAGATTGGACAACGGCCGTTGGCTGTTGACGCTTTTAGTCACGGTCGCCTTCAGCTTCGACCAGGTCAGATGCTCGACGCGCACATGCGGGTTGTCCCGGATGTTTCCCTCGTCGTCGAAAATGAAGGGTGCGTCGAGTGTGTGCCAGTAGACCGCGAAGGTGAGGACAGCAATCAGAACGACCGCGGCAAGACGCATGACGCGGGCTGAGACTACTGGCTTAGAAGCTGGCGACGGTTTGCTCGCCATTTATCGTCCCTTGTCGAGTAACACATCGAGATGCACAGCAACGCTGCGCGCCAGAGCGTCGGTGTTGTAGCCGCCTTCGAGCTGCGACACCAGATGGCCGCCGCAGGTCCCGGCCGCCAGGTCGGCGACGATCGTTGACAGCCGCTGGAAACCGTCTTCAGTCACCGCCATCGATGCCAGTGGATCGGCTTCGTGGGCGTCGAAACCCGCAGATACCAGGATGAACTGCGGCGCGAAATCCTCTGCCGCCGGCACGAGTTGTTCTTCGAACGCGGCGATATATGCGTCGTCGTTATTGCC
>DPYP01000149.1:0-2967 GCA_003545375.1 Lentisphaeria bacterium | reverse complement strand
CGCAGCGCCGGTGCCCGGATAGAACGGATACTGGTGGATGCTGAAATAGAAGACACTGGCGTCGTCTTCGAAGATGTGCTGCGTGCCGTTGCCGTGGTGCACGTCCCAGTCGATGATCATGACGCGATCGATACTGTGCTGCGCTTGCAGGTAGCGAGCCGCTACCGCGACGTGATTGAACAGGCAGAAACCCATTGCATGATCGCGTTCGGCGTGGTGTCCCGGCGGCCGGCTGGCGCAGAAAGCGTTGTCGACGCGACCATCGACCACCGCATCGCAGGCCGCCAGAAGCGATCCGCTTGCAAGCCGCGCGACGTCCCATGAACTCGCCGAGACCACGGTGTCGGGGTCCAGGTGCACCGGTGCCTGGCCCGCCGCACGCCGCACCAGATCGACGTGATCCTCGGTGTGCACACTGTGCAGCCAGCGCGAATCACAGGCGGTCGCTTCGAGACGGTTCAACTGCGACAGTCGCCCGCTCGATTCAAGGTGAGCCATCACCGAGCGCAGGCGTTCGGCACGTTCCGGGTGGGACGGCCCAGTGTCGTGCTCGAGGAAATCCGGATAATAAACGAACCCTGTCGCCATATACTCCACCTGGATGTCCGCCAAGAGACCTTGACGTTACTGTCAACGTCTTGTAATCTGCTACCCGAATGACGCAATTCCATTGACCCCGACATAAAGCGAAGGCAACCATGCCAGATCCGATCATCGAAATCCGCAACGCCACGGTTGCCATCGACGGCACCGAAATCCTTCACGACATCGACTGGACAGTCAACGCCGGGGAACACTGGTTCGTCCTGGGTGAGAACGGTTCGGGCAAGAGCACGCTGATGAACCTCGTCCTGGGCCTGACGTGGGCGCGCACCGGCGGTTCAGTACAGGTGCTCGGCCACCGGTACGGCAGTTGCAACATCCAGGACATCCGCAAGCAGATCGGCTGGGTTAGTGCCTATCTGCAGGATTGGACGCTCGATCACATGCCGGCGATCAATGTCGTGCTTTCGGGTTTTGACGCCACCATCGGGCTGTATCGCGATCCGGTACCGGCCGAGACCGAGCAGGCACGGGAGCGCCTGGAGGGGCTTGGTTGCGGGAAACTGCTGCAGCGCCGGTTCGACACATTGTCCTCCGGAGAGCAGATGCGTGTGCTGATCGCCCGTGCCACGATTACGGATCCGCCGATCCTGGTGCTCGATGAACCCTGCTGCCATCTCGACTTCAAGTCGCGCGAGCAGTTTCTCGCCACCATAGAGAATTTCGCCAGTGACCGGGATGCACCGACTTTCATCATGGTGACCCATCGGGTCGATGACATTATAGGACCATTCGAAAATGGTATGATTATCAAGGACGGCCGCATTCTCGCCCGTGGCGCGAAGGCGGAGGTGCTCACGGAGTCGCTGCTGCAGCAGGCATTCGACGTGCCGATCCGCATCCAGCGCTTCAACGACCGCTACTGGCCGCATATGTGACGCGGCAGAAACCAACCTCAGGGCGCTGCATCGGCCGGAGCTTCGCCGGCAGGTGCCGGCGTGGCGTCATCCGCGGGAGCTTCCGGTGCGCTTTCGTTTTCTTTCGTCGCGGGTTCACTTGTGCTGGTTTTTGATCTCGTCGGCAGCGGGCGTGTCAGTCGCATGACGTCATGGAAAGTGATGTAGAGCATGAGACCGATGAGCAGAAAGAAGCAGGCATACTGCAGGTTTACGGCGATGCGCGTGGGGATTGTCCGGCGAATAATGATTTGGATGATCGCCGACGTGATATGGCCGCCGTCGAGGACCGGCAGCGGGAACAGATTCAGCAGGGCCAGGCTGAAGTTGATCAAAACCACGAAGCTGAGCGCCGTCATCAAGCTGTAGCGCACGATGTTGTATAGGTTCTGCGCGATTCCGACAGGCCCCATCAGATGTTTAGTCCGGATATGATTGTCGCGGTCGAACAGACCATGCAACGTGCGATATGTACGCACCACGACATCCTGTAACTGCTGTATGGGGGACGGGTAGAGCAGCATTTGCCAACTGACGCCGAGCTGATAATACATCTTGCCGTCCTGCCGCTTGGTCAATACGGCTTGGACGTTTTCCATGATGATCTCCTCGTAGTTTTTTTCCTTCTGCTTCCGGTCGGTATTGTCTGGCCGCAGGATCTTCAGCGTCACGGGAGCGCCTTGTGCGAGCTGCAACTCGTTCGTGAGGAAATTCTGGTCGACGATCTTCTGGCCGTCAATTTCGACCAGAACATCGTATGTCTGGATCCCTGCTGCTTCCGCCGCGGATGCGTCCAAGACCCCACCTACAATCGGCGGCCGCACCGCTGTGAAAAAGGGGTAACCCAGCCCTTCGAATTGAGCATTCTTTGCCGGCACGTAGGAAATTTGCTGTTTGCTGCCGTCGCGGATGATGTCGAGCGTAACTTTGCCGTCCGGCGTATAAACGATCATCTCGAACGCCTGTCGTGCACCGTTGTGGAACCCATTACCGTTGATCGAGGTAACCTCGTCGCCGGGCTGCAGGACTTCGAACTCGGGGTTCGCTTTGTTGAGCCCCTTGCTGTCGACGTACGTTTCGGGAATGGACGCGATAACAAAGGAATCGGCCGGCGGCCTGCCCATGACCCCGAAGACCCAGATGAAAACACCGAGGAACAGCCCGAAGCCGATGTTGAACAGCGGTCCCGCGAACGCCACGATAATGCGGTCGATCGGCTTGATCGGCGGCAGTTTCTCGCCGTTTGCAGTAACCGGGGTGTCAGTCGGGTCAAGCTGCGGCAAGGCCACATAGCCGCCGAACGGGAGCATGCTGACGAGAAAATCGATATTCCACTTGCGCCACTTCCACAGGGGCTTGCCGAAACCGATGGAAAAACGCTCGACATGCAGCTTTCGCCATTTCGCTGCCAGCAGGTGACCGAATTCGTGGATAAAAATCGAAAACCCGAAAAAGAAAACAACAAAAA
>DPYP01000179.1:0-3183 GCA_003545375.1 Lentisphaeria bacterium | reverse complement strand
GTCGCCGTGCCACGACACTGAGATCAGTCCGTGCGGCGTCGGTACTTTGCCTTCGCATCGATTGATGCCGGCCGGCGGATTCGGTTCGATACGGCAGCGGGCAAATCCCGGTGCGACCGGTTCGACGCCGAGCAGGTATTTGATCAGGAATTTGTTCACGTACGAGGCGAACGGATGACACCGGCTGCGCGTTGGAAAGCCCATCACCCCGCCGAACTCCGCGAACATCTCCCACGTCGTCCCGTCGCCGGCACGGACCATGTCGCCCCAGCGATGCCGGATAATTGCGAATATCTCTTCGACCATTCCAAGGCGATCGAACACCTCGAGCATGTAATAGATGCCGAACGGACTCGTTGTACGGAGAAGGGTCGAATCATGTTGACCGATGTTCTCCGCGAAAGCTTTCGAAATATCCTGAGGCGCTACGCCGTACAGGGTCATCATCGCGTTCGTGCATTCACTGGATATGGGCGATAGCGTGCCGTCCGCATGCATGCTGTCAGCGTAGTACCCGCGGGTGCCGTCCCACAGGGTCCGGTTGAGCGCCTCGACGAGATCCAGGCGCGCCTTCTTCCAGGTCTCCGCGATATCGTCCTCGAGACATACCGCACATTTCTCCGCTGCCCTCAGTGCACCCACAAGGCCAGCCTGCTCAGCACCGTTGATGTCGTGATCGTCGTCCCGACCCGTCGTCCATTCGACCATGTGCCATACATCCCGAAATGCCATCAGTCCATCGTCGCCAATTCTCGATATGGCGTCGGCTATTCCTGCTTTGATTCGAGGAAACATGCGCCGTAAGAATTCCAGGTCGCCGGTGTACCAGTAATAATCGTGGCAAAACATGATCCAGTGAAAGGACCACAGCGGAATCAGGCTATCCCAGGCGCTGGGGTACTGACTGCGAACCAGCCCAGGGTAACCCGGGTCCTCCGCCACGACTTCGATCGTATTGCGTGCCACAGCGGTATTGGCGCACGCGAAGACGTCGCCGATGAACGTCGTGCGGTTATCGCAGTTCCAGTTGGTCTGTTCGTATGTCGGGCAATCCGTGTAGGTATCGTCAACGGACGAGATCGTTGTTTGCGCACAGATGCCATAGATCTGGTTCAGGAGTTCGTCGGAGGAATCCAGAGCGCCCTGCATGCGACTGCCGCAATTGGCGTTGATCGATCGCAGGTTTCGAATCGTTGCTCCGCCGCGGCCACGGTAATGAATTCCGATATAGCGCACGCCGTAGGGTAGAAAACTCTCGAACGACTGGCTGCCCCCAACGACCTGGCAGGTGAGGGCGTTGTTGCAGCCGTAAGTCCATTGCAGCCGCAGCGGCGGGCCTTTGTCCGTGCCTTCGAAGAACGACAAGATTAATTCGCCTCCGTCGCCGGCTTCGACGTCGAACGCGATCCACGCGACATGCGCGACCCCAAGATCGACGACGACGCGGAGAACTTCATCCCCTACGGTCGCCGGCAAGGCGATCGGATCGGTGCTCACATCGGGCGGTAGTTTGTCGAGCGGACGGGCACCGATGACCAGATCCTGGGCGTTGCCGTTCAGCATCGAATGCCTCGCATCCATGTCCGGCATACGTTCGCGCATGGCATCCCAGTCGAGGGACTTCAGATCGTTTGCCGCAGGGTTTTCATCGACCGGAATCACCTGAAACGCACCAGCCCCGAATGGATTGGTGAAGGTGATCGGCGCTTCTGCGAATCCCGCCAGGCTGATCTCCGAAAAATGATCGGCGGTATGCAGGCCGATCAGGCGGTTGGTGCCGGCTTGCAGTCGAATGGCGGTCTGCGCTTCCAGGACTGGTCGCGCAAGGCCGTCGCCGACCGGTACGATGTCGTCGCAGGCTGCTGCGCCCGTAGCCGGATCCCATTGGCCCCAACCGGATCCATCGAATACCAGCTGTCCGTTGAAGAACCAGCGCACGCTGCCAAGCGTCGGCGTGAACTGGACAGTCTGTTCGATCGGTGATTCGATGTCGGTGACGATGATCCCGGGCGCGTTGAGATGATTGGCGCGGGTACGTTGTTCCGGCGGTACGAAGTAGTGTTTGTGATGGAAGCTGATCGAGAAATTCGGTACGGTGACGTATTCCGACAGCAAGATGCGTGTGGGGCGTCGCGTGTCGCGTGACGGCAGCGGGACTCGGCGTGGGTAAAGTTCAAAACTGCGCTCGACCAGCTCCACCGCCTGCCATTCGTCCGGTGTCGCACCGGGATCGAAATCCTCGAGGCACGGCATGAACCAGCGCCGCACCGTGTAGGAATTGCGTCGCCGGTCGATACGTCCGCGCGTACTTTTACCGCTCGCTGCAATGACATCGTCACCGTCATTGACTTCGAAGCGCAGCCCTGGTTCGCCCAGACAATATGTCATCGTGCTCGAACCAATCGCCAGTACGACGATATCCAGCCTGTTTATTCCGCTCGTGCGGAGGTCGGCGAGAGTGTACGTATCGACCGACCGCATACCTTCTGCAGATTTCGCAGGGCCGTGACCGAGGATGGCACCGTTGAGCCATACCTGGTACATCGAATCGGCAGTAATGACCAAATCGCCTGTCTGCGATCCAGTCTTGAATTCGTGACAAAACTCCCGGTAGTCATTGACCCCGTCGGTGGCGCCGAACCAGATCCATTCACCCAATTTGAAGCAGCCGCCTGAGTTCTCTGGGGCCGTTCGAATTGCAATATTGCCAACGTTACGCATCGGCCGAGTCAATCCATTCCTTTGAAAAGCGTGCGAGTACTATCTTGGTATAGCCGCGAGCGAGACCGTTCGCATCGTGTACCTTAAGTTCGTCCTCGTTGAGAACCTCGTAGAGGCAGAGAATATTGCCGTCGTCGGCGATGGCGAGGTCGGAATACGCGGACGCTCCCGGACAGAGCACACGACTTGCGGGCCAGTTCCGGCATCCGTCTGTACTGGCGTAGATCGCCAGTTTCGCACGCTTGTCGGGATCACTCGGGTGGGCAAGGATTACCGTATCGTCGTCGAGTCGGATGACACTGCCCAGGCAGCCCGGTTGGGGCAGGCGATCGTCGAACACGATGTCGGACCAGGTATCACCGCCGTCGTGGCTGTGCGAATGGCCGCGCCCACATTCCAGACTCTCGCCGCGCAGCGTCATGTAGAGACTGCCGTCGGCGAGTTCGACCGCCTCGCACTCAT
>DPYP01000307.1:0-9281 GCA_003545375.1 Lentisphaeria bacterium | reverse complement strand
GGGCTGGCCTCGAAGGAGATCGCCTTCACCGTGCCGTTGCTGGTGTGGCTCTATGAATGGTACTTTTTCCGCGATCTCAGCCGCGACTGGCTGATGACCGGTCTCAAGTATTTCGCGGCACCTGCCATCATCATTCTGCCGGTACTGCTCTACGCATACACCGATGGCGACCCGCTCCGCATACTGGCGAAGTACGACGACCGTGACTTCACGTTGCTCGAGCGGCTGTTGACCCAGTACCGCGTGGTGTGGCTGTATCTGTCCCTGTTGTTCCTGCCGTTGCCATCGCGCTTCAATCTCGATTACGATTTCCCGGTGTCATCGTCGTTGTTTTCACCACCGTCGACCCTGATTGCCATCGTTGCCACGGTTGGTCTTTTCTATGCTGCCTTTCGCCTGGCACCGAAGCATCGGATCCTGTCGTTCGCGATCCTGTGGTTCTTCATCAACCTGGCGCTGGAGTCTTCGTTTATCGCGCTGGAAATGGCCTTCGAGCACCGAACGTATCTGCCATCTATCCTGGTCGTAGTGGCCTTGTGGCAATACATCGAAGGCTGGTGTGCCTCGATCCCGAAGCTGGCACCGATCCTGGCACTGCTGATCGCCGCCGGGCTGGGAGGCGCGACCGTGTCGCGTGGCAAAGTGTGGTGCGATCGCGTCTCGCTGTGGGCCGACTGTGCGGCCAAGTCGCCCAATAAGGCACGGCCGCATTTCAATCTGGCCCAGTCCTGCGAGGCTGCCGGTCAGATTGAACGGGCGGTTGCTGAATTTCGCGAAACGCTGCAAATCGACCCTGAGCATGCCGAAGCCCACAACAACTACGGCGGGCTGCTGCAGCGCGAATATGGGAAATCCGAAGAAGCCAGGCCACATTTCGAAAAAGCGATTGAATACCGGGAGAAATACGCCGAGCCCTACAACAACCTCGGCACCGTCCTGGCCAATGAAGGCAAGATCGACGAGGCCGTTGTCAACTTCCGACAAGCCGTAAAGCTGAAACCGGACTTTGCCCAGGCAATCTCGCAGCTGGGCATGGCGCTGACGTTGCAGGGAAATTACAAAGAGGGGTTACCTTTCCTGCAGCAGGCGATCAAGATGGCCCCAAATGATCAGACCTTCCGAAACAATCTGACAGCGGCAACGAATCGCTGGAAGAGGCAACAGTCAGAGGCACCCGGCAATGAGTAACGTCGTTAAATCAGTCCTCCGAGTGCTCACTCTGTTCTTGATGATTCTACCGGCTGCGTGCCAGACGATCGATTTGACGGACCCGTGCTGGCGCCAGGTCGCCGGTATCGCGCAACGAGATTTTGCGCGGCAATTGAACAGCGAAATCGACGAATTGCAGTCAACGGTCGAAGAGAGTCTGGTTTTCCGCGCGGAGATTCTCGAGCTGGCTGCAGAGCTCGAGGAGCAGAAAAGCGCCGCACTTACCGGCAAGCAGTTGCAGACCCTGCGACAAGGAACTGTTGCGTATCTCAAGCTGCGCCAACGGCTGTACGCCTTCGCAAAACGGTACGAATGCCTGGTCGATGCCGAGGAAACGGGCGATGTCCGGCTCGCCATCGACCATCACCTGAAGACAAAGGCAGCAATGATGTCGCTGTCTGCGGCGTTGACGCTGTACGACAATTACATGCTCGCGATCGTCGTCTTCGAGGCAGACAGCCGACTCCGCCGGTTGCTTAATGACCCGGACGCAGGATTCGACATCCAGGCAAATCAGCTCGACAAGGTAACTGAGTCCGCCAACTCCATCGCCAAGCGCCAGCGAATCCGGCGTGGGATCGCACTGTTCGAACGCCTGGTCAAGGCCGAGCATGTGGTCGAGGACGAGCGAATGGAGTATCTCTACGCACTGATCACCAGCAGCCCGTCATATCAGTTCACGCGCAAGGTGCAGATCGGCGAGATCGCCAGCCGAAAGTTCAGTTTTCTCGAGCGTGTGGGTAGCGATTTCGTCGCCGAAATGAAGGACGAAGGCGTCAATCTCCTCAGCCTGGTTTTCGGCAATACTGTCGGGCTGTATGAGGAACGCAAGGGGTTGCTGTACAACGACGGCGGGGCGACTCAACATATTCGTGAGGCGCTGCAGCCACTGGACATCCTGCTCGAGAAAACGCCTTTTCGTCTGACCGACCGGTTTATTCCCGGGCATTTCGGGCACGTCGCGATCTGGATCGGCAACGAAGAGGAGCTCCGGGCGCTCGGCGTCTGGGACCATCCGGTCGTGGTGCAGTATCACGACCGCATCAGCAGCCGCAACGGTCACAACATTGTCGAGGCATTGCGCCCTGGCGTGCAGCTGAACTCACTGGAGCATTTCATGAATGTCGATGATGTCGCGGTTTTGCGCCCGACCACCCTGACGACCGCACAGAAGCGGGAGGCGCTTGTCCTTGCCCTGCGCCAGATAGGTAAGAAATACGACTTCAATTTCGACGTCAACACTACGGACAAGATCGTCTGCTCCGAGCTTATCTATATTTCGTTCCCGACGATTCAGTGGCCGACGGAAAGAACTTTCGGCCGCCACACGATCAGTCCGGATCTGGTCGCTCGACTGGCTTTCGAGAACAGGCAGTTGCAGTTGATGCTGTTCTACCGGAAGGGCAAGCTGCTGCCCGGCCACGTCGATCTGCGGCGATTCCGCAAGCTGGTAGAAGGTAAAGCGGGCGAGGATTAAGACGTGGCGGAGCTAAGGATCAATGGATTACGGCCATTCCACCCTACTGGAAGCGGTGAGCGCTGAGTTCGTCCATTAACGACTTGGCGATCGGGCTCTTCAGGAACCCGACGATACGCGTGTTCTCCATGCCGAAATGCCGCTCGACCTCATCCGTCAGCATGTATTCGATCATCGGGATCCCCTCGCATTCCCCGACGATCTCCCGACGACTGCGGGCGCTGAGAT
Organism: Lentisphaeria bacterium; assembly: GCA_003545375.1. Classification (GTDB taxonomy): domain Bacteria; phylum Verrucomicrobiota; class Lentisphaeria; order JABSQK01; family CAJWLW01; genus CAJWLW01. Next base: position 6,367 of record DPYP01000307.1, on the reverse strand, counting down.
CAGTCGTTATCAGCACAAACTGGATGCGTTTGCGGGCGTTACAGACCGCATGGCGCCCCCGCAGCAGGACGCGGGCGCGACGGGCGAAGGGATAAAGTCGCGCCGGATCCTTGGCGGGCTCGTCAGTGGATTCGGATGTCGTCGCTTCCGGCATGCGGATTCCGCGGATTTGCTGGCGGGAGAAGGGATCATGATTGCCTATCCGTCCCAATATACCGCAGGTGCCTGCAGCGAAAAGCATATCGACGCAAAACAGGCAGCCCACTTGTCCACATTCGTTACGGTCAATTCTCGATAGCGGTACGGAATTTGCGGTATATAAGCAACGATATTCCAACAAACACAACCAACAGGCCCCAATGGTCAAAAATCCGGCAAAAATCGAACTGCCGACAGCTAAGCGGCGGGGGAATGTGCGACAAAACAGCAATGTTCTGACGTTGCCGGGAATCGACTGAATCATGATGCAGGTTGCAGAACTGACAGACAAGAACGGGCGACTGAGGTACCACGACATGGTCGCAGAGTTCCAAACATGCTCGGAAACTGATTTTCTCGATCAGGTACAGGAGCCGTTTCTGGTTGGCAAGGAACTATATGACCGCTTCTTTCCCGATGTCCTCGCCACCGATGAGCACGACGTGTCGGACGTCGGAGCGTTTCACGCTACAACGCTGCGACAGGCCCGCAAACAGGCTGCCGACCAGGTGACGCTGACCGACACCGACGGCGCGACCCATGCAATCTTCGTGCTGCGTAAAAAAGAGTTTTCCCGTGAGCATGCCAGCGTCCTGTCGATCGGGCGACACGAGACAAACGACATCGTCATTGCCGACTATTCCGTCTCGCGCGTTCACGCCCGCATAATCGAGTTCCGCGGCATGTTTTTTATCATTGACCTGGAATCGACCAACGGCACCAAGCTCAATCATCAATTCATCACACCAAACATCAAGGTCCGAGTGGAGTCCGATTCCATAATCACATTCGGGCGTCTGAACTTCGTCTTCATGTCCCCGTATGATCTGTACCAGGGCATACACAAGGACATGCTCACCAAGGTTGTGAACTGACAATCAAGGGTTGCCGGAGCAATGCAGAATCCCAGAAACTCAACAACGGTTGAATCATGAAAGTTGAAGCCCACACACAAGAGAGTGTAACACCAGGGAGGGTATACTAATGTTAGTCCTGACACGACGATGCGATGAAAGCATCGTCATCGCCAACGACATCGAAGTAAAGGTCCTGAAAATCCAGGGCAACCAGGTGCACCTCGGAATCAACGCACCGCGCTCGATCACGGTCTATCGTGAAGAGGTTTACAAGCGCGTGATGAACGAGAACAAAGTTGCTGTGCGCGAATCATCGGCGAGCAACAGCAAAATATCCAAGCCGCATAAGAACCTGGACGACCTGTAGAATATTCTCAAGGACGGCAAGAAGAAATCACTGAGTGTAACGCCCTACACTTCCCAGTCCTGTGCCTTGTCTTCGTAACCTTCGAACGCCGGCAGCGCCTCGAACTCGTCCGCCTGGAGGCATATGTCAAGGTCCCGCACAAGGTCCTCGGCGCACTGGTAGCGGTCTTCGATCTTCTTCTTCAGCAAGCGCGCCAGGATAGACTGCAGCGCCATCGGGAAGTCCGCAATCACATGCCGCGGCTCGTACGGTTTTTCCCTGCGAACTGCTGTTGCAAAGTCCGCAAACGACAAGCCTCTAAAGGCCTTGTGCCCAAGAAAAAGTTCGTAGGCGACCGCACCGAGCGAGAAAAGATCACCGCGGTTGTCGATCTTGCCCGAAAGAAAGCCTTCCGGCGAAGTATAGGCTGGGCTGCTCAGCATCTCCTCGTCGATTGTCAGTTCGGAATTGGGTAACTGTGCAACACTGTAGTCCATCAACTTGGCGGTCAGATCGTGCAGCACGAGAATATTGTCCGGCTTGATGTCGCGATGACAGATCCCTTGCGCATGGGTAGCACACAGCGCATCGGCCACCTGCCGAATAATCCCAACCTTCTCGGCAATTGTCGCCGACACCAGGCCCTTCGACACCAGTTTGAGCGAACGCCCGCGTATGTAGTCCATGACGAAATACGGCAACCGCGGATTTTTCGCGTAACCGTAGTCATGGGTCTTCACGATGTTCGGGTGATCAATCTTCGACAGCGTTTCTATCTCGCGAAAGAACCGACGCGTCTGCAGCCGATTATCGGCATCGTCGTGACCGGAGTATCGCAGCAATTTCAGCGCGTACTGCCGCGTCTCCCCGTTTTCATCGGTTTTCTCGACTAGGAGCACCACCCCATTGAAGCCTTCTCCCAAGCTGTTGAGGATCTTGTACTCACCGATGCGGCAGTCGTCATTCGGGTTGTCGCCGAGCTGGTCCAGCGCCACCATTTCCTCGCCGCTATCGAAGATATTGGCAATCGTACTGTAAAACCGGTCCATGTCGATCGGCTTGGGCAGATACTCGACAGCTCCGAGGCGCATGCACTCGACTGCATCGTCGACTCCCGGTAGACCCGTGACGAGCAGGATAGGCACGCCCGCCTGTTGGCGTTTGACTTCCTTGAGCAGTTCGATACCCGTGATACCCGGCATGCAGATATCGGAAATAACCAGATCAAAATTCTTCACCGCAATCATGCTCAAGGCAGCCTGAGCATCGTGCGCTTCGAACACCTGAAAATCCTGCTCCTCCAGAATGATGCGGATGAACTTGCGGATCTGCATCTCGTCGTCGACCACCAGTATGTTCCGGCGGTTGGGCGTTCCCTCGCAAGGAACTGCGCCTGTTTCCGAGGGCTCAATTGATTTGTCAATTGTGGTTTTCATGAATCGATACTCCAGTATTGGTAGGGTTCGCGTGCGCGCGTCGTTTCTAATGATGTTTTTGTCGCAAAAACTATTCCACACGAAAAAAAGTCGCCAAGCGCGTAAATAAACACGTAACTATCTTATTGAAAACGGATTACGATTCATCTCCGGACAGGGCCCGGTGAACAATAATTTTCTCCGCCGGCAGGTATGTTGCCAGACGTTTGCTCATAAACGCCAGCATTTCGGCTTCCTGATCGTCCGCGTAACTCACGGTATTGCCCTGCCGCGTGTACGGGAAATAGAGAATATCGGAATCCTCGCGCTGTCGACGGATACGCTTGAGATACTCGGCATTCATCCGGAAAGCACCGATGCAGCAATCAAAGACGCCGGCGGGATCGATTGCTGCAAACGTGGAATCAATGAGTTCGGCATATCGCTCCTGCCAATTTTCGATCCGCAGCACTGGATCGAAACACACCCGTACCGGCCAACCGGCTGCGAGTGCCTCGCGAGCGGCCGCCAGGCGTGCGGCCAATGGCGGCGTACGGCTCTCGTACTGCCCCGAGACGGCGGCAGGTGACAGGGTCCAGGCCAGCACTGCATTCGGTATGGGATCGAGCTCGGCAATGGCATCGAAATTCGCGCTCTTCGTACGGATCTCGATCAACAGATTCGAACGCGTGCGGCCAAACTCGATCCAGCGACGACACAACGGCAGAACATTCTCGAACGCCAGCAGGTCGGTATCGTAGGACACACACAGGTATAGCCTGCCTGCGGCTGCAAGTCGCTCATCCGCAGCCGCCGTGTAAGCCTCGTGGTTGACGAAAATCACCAGGTTGCCGGAGGTGTACATCCCCTGCAGATAGCAATAGTCGCAATTATAGACACAATTAAACATCTGCGCACTGTAATAGAAGGCATCGTACCCGAAATCAGGAGCATAGCCCGAGCCGGGATAGAGGAAATGATCCTTCTTAACGGCAAGGATCAGTTTCATGCTGCGCTTCTGCGCCTGAAACCGCTGATTCGGGCGATTGAAAATGTGCTTATAGTCATCGACCGAGATTACCTGCGCCTGACTGAAACGACGACATATCCGCTGTGTGTCGGGATACTCCTCAGCCCCTTTCTCGACATAGATATGAGAGAAATTAGTCGTGTTCGGCATAGATGGTTACGCAAATAAAATGGGTGGATCGGCGATAGCAATACGGCGCGACACCGCAGACGATTTCAAAGCATCATCGAGGGTGCCTGCTCCCCTGGCACTCTCCCGTACCTGCAGGCAGGTAATCGGGACCTGGCCGGCATACGCCGGAACAATGACTGTGCGAGGCACTGTACTACGATGGCGCCAGTTGCCGGCGGAGGTCATCGAAACGGGTAAGCCGGGATTGTTTGTCGATTGTTTCACTGGTATGGCATGGCTCCAGAATCGGAAGCAGGTTCTGCGAAGTCCGCAACTTATATCCGACAGCAAGTTGTTGCAGCATGTGTCGCTGGGTGACGGACAGCCGCAACGCCTTGGCCGCGATATCGAGCGCATCCTGCTCGGCCGGCATCAGCGGTGGCTCTGATGAATGAGCTGCTGCCGCGGCACCGCGCAGAATATCCACTGCCGACGCAGCCTGCGCCGCCATCAACTCGGTGACTCGGGCGGCCTTCAAATCCCCGTCAAGAAAATCGGACACGACTTTGAGGCACATGATCAGATCGGTGGGTACAAACATGGCCGCCGCTTCAAAAAAACCGGCACCCTCCATATCGACTACCGGCCCGGCATCCACATTCGACTGCCCCGCCTGCACGGGCTGGTCGCAGGTCGTCAATGCAGCTTCGAGACAACTGTGGCGATACAGCATGTCCGGCAGGAAAATACGATCACTGCTGTGGTCGCAGATACGGTTGATGACCAGCAACTGCCCGATTTCATGGGTGTTGCCGGTGGCACCGCACACTCCGATGTTGGCAACGATCCCCGGGCCGCGGGCGCCATATCTCGTCAGCATGAATGCGGTTGCCGCGGCAGCCCGTGCCTTCCCTACACCGGAGACGACAAGAATACAGTCATCACCGGTAAATACTGCGGGGTTCGCAACGTCATTGTCACGAACCAGACCGAGCTGTCGGGTGATCGGCTTCGCCTCACAGGCCAGCGCTACGACGAGGTAAAGCATCAGGAGAGTGGTGGTTGCTGGTGGTGGACCCAGGTTCGATCACCGGCGTTGCCGGGCAGGCCCCCCCACCGTTGCGGTTTCATTTGCGCGGTAGCTGCACGTTATTGAAACTGATTATACCCCGGCCGTTGTGCTGCCCCATGCGCCCTGCCCTTCGGGTGTGGATGGCAAAATTACTTGAACCGGTGAATACGTCAATTAACCTTACGACATATTGAATGCAAGCACTGCAAGGCCATCCATGTCCGATCATCCCCACCTGTTCAGCGCCCCTGAACCGTCTCCGCCGCCCAAAAGTTCGGCGCCCAAGCTTGAGGCTTCCTGGCTCGCCGTGCTGAGAGACGAATTCGATAAGCCGTACATGATCGAGCTCCGACAGTTCCTGATCGATGAGAAAAAGCAATACACCTTTTATCCGCCGGGCCGCGACATGTTCAACGCCTTCCGGCATACACCGATCGACAACGTCAAGGTCGTCATCCTCGGCCAGGACCCGTATCACGGCCCGAACCAGGCGCACGGCCTCTGTTTTTCGGTCGTGGGAAACGTACTGCCGCCGCCATCACTGCTGAACATTTTTCGCGAACTGGAGACCGACCTGCAGTTGCCTATGCCGTCACATGGCAACCTGACAGCGTGGGCGCAGGAGGGCGTCTTCCTGCTGAACACGTCACTGAGCGTCCGTGCCGGACAGGCCGGCTCACACGCCGGCAAGGGCTGGGAAATTTTCACCAATCGGGTGATTGCCGAGGTCAACGAACGCTGTGACAATGTCGTGTTTATGCTGTGGGGGCGCCCGGCCCAGAGCAAAGCGAAGATGATCGATGCCGGCAAACATCTGATCCTGGCAGCACCGCATCCGTCGCCGTTATCGGCGCATCGCGGTTTTCTCGGCTGCCGCCACTTTTCACAGGCCAACACTTATCTGGGAAGCCACGGCAAAACCCCAATTGACTGGCAGGTTCGGTGACCCGACCGGGCGGGGCCTCTGGCGTACGCGCGCCATCATTTTATCACGGCCTAAACGCCACGTGAAACTCTCCGTGATATACTCGCGAACCACGATTTGGATTTCGGCAGCCGGAAACTCACCGTGCCGCTGGCCGATTTCTTCCGGAGTCCCAAACAGTCGCACAGGTTCATCGGGTGCGGCCAGCACGTCGGGCACGGTGAAAAATCGCTGTGCATTAGGTTGCCCGATTCTCAGATCAGTTGTGCCAGTGCCGACTTTGCCTGGGCGATCAAATCCGCATCGTCCTCGCCGGCTTCAGCGATGAACTTGTTCAGTACATCTGTGGCATCACCGACGCGGCTATCTCTCGCACAGCACAGGGCGATCCACAGAAACAGATCCTCGGTGCC
>DPYP01000165.1:0-7721 GCA_003545375.1 Lentisphaeria bacterium | reverse complement strand
CGTCTCCTGATCATTTGTGAATGACTTCCTGGGGAGCGCCCGGCCCGCGAGTTGATCCAGTCGTGTCAGATGCAGGCGGAACTCGAGGAACGCCCGCTGCTCTTCGAGGCGGAACTGCAGCAGCGTCCGCTGGGCGTCCAGAAAATTGAGAAAATCCGTTTTTCCGGAGCGATAAGCGGAGTCCAGATTCTCCAGCGACTGCTGTGCCTGCGGCAGCAGCGATGTGCGGTACAAGGCAATGCTGCGGCGGGCGGTTTCGAGACCGAAATGCGCCTGCTTCACTGCGAATCGCGTCTGGTCCTCCATCGCAGCAAGCAAGCTTTGCATGGCTTCGATTCGAACTTCGACTTCGCGAATGTAGGCGTCGCGCTGTCCGAACCAGGGCGTCTTTCTATGATCAAGGTCACGCTGCGGCATGAAGGCAGGGGTTTCGTCTCCGGTGCCGCTGCTCAATCGCATACGGTTCTCGAAGTATCCCGAGCCCATGGTTGGATCCGGGTAAGTCATGCGCCTGGCCAACTCAACCCCCGTGCCCATTCGCGCGATACGCAGGCGTTGCTCCTGTAACTCCTGGCGACCATCGACGGCAAGGTCATAGAGCGTTTCGAGATCGATGTTCAGGTCGGCATCGGCAAGCGCTGTAGGTGGGCCCAGCACGGCGTCTGGCAAGCGACTTAGCAGGGAATTGAGGCGCGCAATCAATGTCTCCCGCTCCTCTTCGAGTGTAATGATCGCGTCACTCAAAGTCGCCAGCTCCACCTGTGCCATGATCACCACGTTCGAACTGGAATTTCCGCTACGAATCCCCTGCAGCGCGACATTTGTCACCTGTTCGAGCAGTGCCTGGTTTTCTTTGTTGACGGCGATCGCTGCATCGGCGAACAGGAGGCGGTAGTAGGCCTGGCTCAACTCCGTGACAACATCCCGGACCGCAATTTCATGCCGGCGTCGGGCTATCTCGACGGCTTCATCTATGAGCTTTCCCTTCAGAGCCAGTGCATCGGGAAACGGAAAGGACATGGCCGCCATCTGCTTGTGACCGGTCGGGCCGACGCCTGTTTCGAGCTGCTTGGTAAAGGCGTTGTACTGCTGCAGGATATTGTCGAGCTGGGTAGCCTGCGGGTACTGTTCCAAAGTTGCCCGCAACTGCGCTGCCGCTGCCTTGACCGTCGGGTTCAACTCAGGAGCCAATCCAGTCAGCGTCGCCAGATCGATGGCCGTCGCCAGCCGCGCATCGAGATTCGGATCGGCAGCGAGCTTGCGGTATGCAGCATAGTCTTCCGGGCCCAAGCCCGATAACGCCGCCAGCGGTGTATCATTCGTCAGCGTGGCTTCCCAGCGAGCTTTCGAATGCATGAGCTGCCGCTGCACATCATCGAAGAGGTCCGTTTCGGAAGCATCTGCGACAGCGACCTCGGCCAACGCCGATTTCGCGGCATAGTAGGCGTCGGGCTGCGGCTGTTCGAGGGTGTCCGCCAGCGCGAGTTGCCGACTTCGGGTGGCACAGCCGGACATCACGAACACCAAGCATAAATTCACAAGAATGCCGTATGGACGACTCATGGCTGGGCCTCCGGTTTGACAGATGATTCGGGAACAAGGCCGCCAGTCAACTGTTCGAGGCGCACGAGGTACTGCTGATAGTCGGTAACGGCGCGCAGCCGAGCAAGATTGAAATTGAACCACACACCCTGAGTCTCGAGGAAACCGGCAATATCATTGACCTCGGTGTCGTGCCACTGCTCGGCGACTTCCATGGCCTGCGCAGCTTGCGGAATCAGGCTTTTCTCGTAGAGTTCGATCAGACGACGGGCATTTTCGAGCCGGAAATACACAGCGCGCAAAGCAGCGCGTGTCTCATTCTCAATCGTCCGCTGCTGCTGGACGGCCGAGGCATGCCGTAATTCCGCCTCGTCGACACGGCTGCGATTGCGACTGCGCCAGACAGGCAGAGAGATGCCGACACCGAGCATCCAGGCGTCCTTGCCGCTGTCAGCGACGTTTCCCGTGGCGTCGCCAGTGAGCACATGCGTAGAGTTCAGGGTCAATGACGGCCAATTTTTCAGCTCGGCGAGACGCACGGACTCGGCTGCCTTGTCGACCTGGCCGGCAGCGATCTTGATCTCCTGCCGCTGCCCGAGCGCCACTGCTTCGATCTCCGGCAGCGACGTCCGCAACAGTGGCAACTGCGGCGTCCGCAGTTCACCGAGCGGCGTCTCGGACGGGCGATCCAACAAGGCATTGATCTGTGCGGTCTCGACCTGTTCGAGTTCGTGCAAAAGAATCAGGTCGTACGACAACTGTGCGAGCTGACTCTGGGCCTTGAGCACGTCGTTCAGTTTTGCCGTGCCCTCGGCGTAGCGCGTACTGGCGACTTTCAGGACGTGGCCGAGCAGCCCCTGGTTCTGTCGCGTAATTTCCGCCGCGCCGCGAAGGTAAACGAGCTCGTTATAACTGACCGTCATATCGACGATGAAGTCACGAACAGCCTTATCATATTCTGCGTGCCGGATGCGGATGTCACGCTCGACAACCTCGCCGGCCTGGGCGAGAGTCCCGGGAAACGGAAACCGTTGTGAGAGCCCGATGCGGTATTGCTGAGGACCGACCCGCGTTTCGACGCTGTCGACGAAATAATCGAGACGCAATTTCGGATCCGGCAAGGCAACCGCCTGCGGCAGCTTCGCGACCGTCGCCTGCCATTCAATTAATGCCGTTTTGATCGACGGATTCCGCTCCGGCCCCTGACGAATCAGGCCCGGCAGGTCAACCTTGGCAATAGAATCCGAATTGGCGGCAAGAATGCCGGGGCCTGCGAGAATCGCGACAATGGCGATCAAGTAATGTCTGCAACGATGCATGGCACCTCCTGCGTACCTGGCAAACCAAGTGTCGCCAGGGACTGTCGTGTCAATGTCAGGTGTTGTCGGATTAGAATGCAAAATAGTCCACTCCGTAAATCAGGGTGGCGCCCAGATGCCCGGTTACTGCGACCAGGACACAGGCGAGTCCCAACAAAATTCCGTAGATGATATCGCGGCGCTTGCCGCCGAACTGCGACAGGTGCTGCATAACCGCCGCCGCGACCGCAATCACGGCTGTCGTCACACCGGCCCAGCGATGACGAAACAGAGTCGTCTGGAGATCCTCGGGATAGTTCACATGCATCGCATCGACCCAGCCGAGGCTGGCGGCTGCAAGAGCACTCAATGCGGCCAGCGGCAGTATGACACGGGTACTGGCAAAGGATTCGCGACGTTTGCAGGTCGTATACAACTCCATGAACAGCACCAAAGGGATGAAAGCGATCGGGAAATGTACCACCAGCGGATGCATTTTCCCGATGAGCTGCAGGAAGCTGTTTGGCTGGCGACCGTCGTGATCATCCGGAACCGGGAGCGCCTGTTCGGAGGTAGCGGCCGCAGTGGCAGTTTGCCCAGCATCACCGGTCGCGACGGCTCCGCCAAGGTTGCCCAGGTACTGTTCCGGATCGGCAAGGAAATCCTTGCGGCAGCCACGGCAGCAGAAATAAATTTCCTGCGCTTCGTAGACTACGGAGAATTTCTTCGACGCAGCCTCATCCGTGGTGACAGGACACCACGGCTGGCCAGGCACCTCTTGCGCTTGGCTGATAGCATTCAGCAGCAGGAGAAAGATGCACAGTATGCATCCCCGGATTCGGGTGTGAACATTCATGTTGATCAGTGATCTCGCTTTCAGGTCCGTGAGCGGTTGCGCCGATGGCACAACTGGAATCAGCAGTTACAATTCTGGTGTTGCAACTGGAACTAAAATGCGGCAGGGCGCCGCAGCGAGGTCAGATCAGCAGGGCACAGTTGTCCTGGAACAAGTACCGGGATAGGGACTGCCGGGTCAAGGCCGAATGGTAAGCCCCAACAGTCGCCTGGAAGAGAGGCTGATCTTCAACATGGAAAGAAGTGTCGATGGCAGCGGCCGTCGGCGCCGCGATACGACAAGGGTCCGTCTGCTGCGCGATGTAGCCCGTCACCTCGCTCAAGCGCCGGCAACAGGTCGTCGTCAGAATATCCGGCGGCGCAACAGTAACAGCAGTGGATACGGAAGCGTCACAACAACTTTCCTGGTCGCCACCCTCTTCGACACCCGCCGCAGGCGCAAGTGAGCATACCCCGCAGGATTGAACGCTGAAGGTCCCCTGATGCGGGCAAATAACCCAGCCCATGCCTTGCGGGAGGATGCATACCGCCATCAAGATGAGGATCATCGATGCTGAATGTGCGTGCTTCATTCTATTAAGGTGCTGCATGAACTTTACGATGTCAAGAATATACGAACTCTTCAGACAGCGCCCCGGAATACATTCGATTGGCCGTCTGCCATTGATGTCGCAGTATTCGGACCACAGCAGCACAATGCCTGCGGGGAACCGGCGTCGTTCAATTTCTGCAATCACACGAATGCAGATGCCGGGGCAACGCCGCAATGCTGCTCGCGAGCACGCTCAACGATTCACTCGCTGCAATCGGAACCGGCGTGCCATTCGAGGCGAATGGTGGAATGCTTCGGAGGTATCGAAGCAAAGGGCGCCGAGAATTTGATGTAGTCCGGCACGCGGTCCCGCGCCTCGATACGGCGGAGTTTGATCAACTGTGCAGCGAACTCGTTGCCGCTCCGCTCGCGGATCGTGATATGGAGATGCCCCGCATCCACACCTTCCTTCGGGTTCCTCGGACGAACCGACCCCGCCACCGTCAAAGCGCCGTTTTCTTCCCAGGCGGATCCCCAGACTTTGACCTGGCGATTCTGGCTAAGTCGCAGGTTGAGATCCCCTGATTTCTCAAGATTGCGTCGCGTGGCACAACTTGTCAGCAGCAGGCTGAGCCCGATCATGCCGAAACACATGTACGTCGTCTTTTGCATTCTCATTCGTCACCGTGTGGAATAGAGTGGTATCGTGACGAGCAGAAATTACGAACATAATTCCGCATTTCAATCTGCCAGGCCAGATCCCGTGATACCTCTTCCGAGTCGTTGTTAGTCAACGCGGACCCGTTTCCCTGCGGTTGCACTTTTGATGGCGCCGAAGACCATCGCCAGGCTCTTGATGTTCTCGACGGCGTGCGTTTCGGGCCGGCCGCCATGGCGCACGCAATCGAGGAACTCGAGAATCACGCCGCTATGGCTCCCGGTTTTTTTCTGCGGCACCCGAACCGGAACAGTCAGCTCGCGCAGCGGCCGGTGGAATCCCTCGTCGCTACGTACTGCCTGCGCTTTGAAGCTCTCATCTCCGTCCCAGGTGACGCTGCCTTTGTCACCGATTATGTGCCAGGCGCATTCCCATGACGTGTTACAGCCCTCACTGCTCCACGCACCCTGGTAGGTGTAGACGATGTCGTCGGTCATTTCGAAAATTGCGACCGCTGAAGCACCGTGCTTGTACCGTGAACCGGCCGGGTTCCACTCGTGACAGTAGACATGTTGCGCATCCGCCCCGGTGATCAGTCGCGCCTGGTCAAACGAGTGGATCGACATCTCCAGCAGCAGGGCATGCGCCATGACATCGCGGAAACCGCCGAAATGGGCGGCGACGAAAAAGTTGCTCTGCACTGTCGTCACCCGCCCGATCTTGCCGCTCTCGATAAATTTACGGAGGGCACGAATCTCCGATCTGTATCGCCGGTTCTGAATGACGGCATAGATGCGGTCCGCTTTCCCGGCGGCAGCAACCATGGCGCGTGCGTGCGTCATAGTGTCGGCCAGCGGCTTCTCGCCGAGGACATGGCAGCCATGTTTCAATGCCGTCATTGTGACACTGTGATGCGCCTCCGGCACGGTGCAGTCGAAGACCACTTCGGGATCGGTGGCCTTGAGCATTGCTTTCAGATCGGTGCCGAAAAGGGCGCCGGGCGCGTTAAAGTCGACGCGACGCTGTTCGGCCGCGGCCGGCGACAGATCGACCAGGCCAACCAGTTCGATACGCTCTCGTACGGCCGCCGTCATCCACTTGTCGCATATACCGCCGCATCCGACCAGCACTACTCGAGTTCGTTTTGCCATAGATCGTCCAGATCGAGGTTGAAAGCAATACAGTTATATGCGCCGTTGAGCCTGATACAACCGCGTTAGATGTTAATTATTGAACGCTCTGCCCGATCCCGTCCCCAGACTACTGGCGAATGCCAGGCAGACGGTGGCAACGATCAGGACGACAATGCCGGCGTACAGAAAACCTTTCGATCGGGCCGTGGCGCCACGCCACTCGCCGGTCATAAAGCCGACTGCATTGCCCGCGACAAGAGACAAGGCGATCGAAATGACCCAGCCAACGGTCCGGCCCAGGCTGTCTCCCAGGTAATAGGCGCCAATCCCGAAGCTGACGTGCACCGCCGGCATACAGAACCCAATCAACGTCGCACACAGCAGAAAATCCCGGCTCGCGCCGACACAGGTGAAGCGGGCGAAGGTTTTTTGTCGGGCAATTTCGAGCAGGACCATAGTACCATTGCGACACCACCGCCCCACCAGATCGGCAGCCGTAAACCATCGCGAGTCGCTCGTCGGTGCCCAATTCGGCCGCCGCGACTTTGATCGGTTGCCCGTAATCGAAACCGATGCTGGCGCAAGCACTCATAACCCCCGATACAACGCACAGCATGATGCCGATAGCAAACGCCCTTACCGACCGCGCGGCAGTCGGCTGGCCAGCGTCTTTGTCCTGTTCACGCAGGTAGCCAGCCCGACCGCAAAGGATCATGCCGGCCAGGCAAACAGCGATGCCGACAAATATCCAGATCTTTGCCGATTCGGGGATGGCACGCCACTGACGTGCCATCGGTACGAGCGCGCCAACGACCGTATTGATCCCCATGATCATCGCCAGCCCGATGCCGATGCCCACTGCTGCGATGCCATGGCCGAAGCACAGCGCGCCGATGCCCCAGCCCAAACCCATGGCAACGACCGTCAGGACATGATCAAGGCCCGCCTGCTGCAACGCATGCGGCCAGGATTCAATGAACAGCACCGCGAAAACCAGCGGCACGACCAGGGTACGCGAAGCCGAAGCCGGCAACCAGCACATGCTCCGTATGAAAACGCCTGCTGACCCGCAGCGGCAACGGCACAATGGCGCCTAGAATCGCTGAAACGATGAGGATAGTGAAGCCAGTGAACAACGCGGACTAAATGTCGGCGATCAGACTGTCGTAGTACTTCACGTAGTCGTCGCGGTCATCCGTCTTCAACACGCCGATGGCAGTTCGCGGGTGTTCGTTGAGCTGGCCAGTGATGTTGTACGGCACCAGCGCGCCCCAGTCAAGACTGTCCCGCAACGGATTGACATGTTCCGCCAGGAAATCGTAGATCGGTCGAATATGGAATTTCGGGTTACGCAGGAAGCCGATGAGCAACTCGGTCGGGCAGTTGCCGGCACCGCGGCCGAGGCCCATCATCGTCGAGTCCAGCCGGTTGGCTCCAGTGACAAGTGCCTCGATCGTGTTGGCGAAGGCCAGTTGTTGATTGTTGTGGGCGTGGATACCCACTTCCTTGCCGACGTCTTTCATGGCATTCTGGTACTTCTCCACCAGGTAGCGGATCTGCTCATGGTACAAGGCACCATAGCTGTCGACGACAACGACGGTGTCAACCGGCGTTTCTATCAGCGTTTCCAGACACTGGTCGATCTCGACTTCTGAGACTGTCGAAATCGCCATGATGTTGCAGGCAGTCTCGTAGCCCTTGTC
>DPYP01000223.1:5459-6894 GCA_003545375.1 Lentisphaeria bacterium | reverse complement strand
ACGCCCGCATGCGGGAACAGGGAATCGTCGATAAACGGTGAATGAATCACTCCCGTCTGTCCATACACATCGCAGCGGAATCCGCAATAAATATGGCGTGCCACGACATAATTATTCATCGCCAGCACATCGAACGGCTCGCCGCCGGCGTTTGGATAATGCAGATGGAGATACTCGAACGGCCGCGTCCCCATGCACTGCACATACTCGACACCGTCGCCGAAGAGCCCCTGGGCCAACGACAGTGTGTGGAAAATCCCCGCCAGATTGCCTTCTTTGCCGACCGCACCGCGCACCACCCCCTGCACGACCGGCGCGATCTCAGTAAACCGACTGCGAAATCGGTCCGCGTGCGGCGACATGCGCAGCAGCGATGTGCTCATCAACGGTGCTTTGTGCTTCTCGGCAAGCTCGACCATCATCCGGGCATCCTGCAGGGAACTGGATAATGGTTTATCCACAAACGTCGGGATACCACGTTCCAGGGACGGCGCCGCCAATTGTAAATGATCATCACCTGCCGTATAACAGTCGGCAACAAATACCAGGTCGACATCCGTGCACAGCTCTTCGATCGAATCACAGACTATCGGCCCGCCGTTGAAGACCGTCGCCATTTCTTCCGCTGCTTTTCGATCCGCGTCCCACAGTTTCGACAATTTGAGCCCGGATACAGTTGGCGCCGTGAGTTCCTCGGGCCGGTCCCAATAACCGCCGTAGAACAGCCAATGCAGACCAGGTTGTGCGTCCCGGAAGCGAATGGGATCGTGCGCCGCAAATAAAGCCGCGTACCAGTAGGCATGCAGGTCGCAGCGAATCATGCCAATACGAACCGTGTTCATCGATGACTCCGTGTGCGCGGTCTATACTCAGTGAGTATAAGTTGAGTAGCTACTGTCCGAACGAAAATCTTTGCGGCGGGTGACGAATGACGTCAGACGGGTCCGGAGTCCTGCCTCACATACGGCAGGAGCCTTCGCCACAAGTTTTGGAAACGCGGATTCCGTCCAAACAATAGTTACGGTCAATGAATGTTTCCCACTGGAAGGAGTTGTGCAAGTGGCGCCAAACGCGACTGTATGCACAGGGCGGTTTCATTCTCAGGTTGCCACCGGGAGGAACGACGAAACGGCCCTGTCTGCACGCACTCTGGTGTTTGTATTTCACCCCCGTTCGACCTAAAGTCTTTCCTCGTTAGTTGTGTGTAGGAATCGCGTCTGCCCTATACTTCAGGGGGCACGTTTGATGAATCGGAACGTTTCTGTAGGACTCCTTCCCGCCCGTGTTGCCGGCGCGACCGGTACATGCAGTCGCACTATGCCCAATGAGCTTCCGGCGCCATGTCCGCCGGTGCCGGGAGCGGGGCGACGGTGGCGACGATCAAGATTTACCCTGATCGAATTGCTGGTAGTCATCGCCATCATCGCCATCCTGG
>DPYP01000223.1:0-5156 GCA_003545375.1 Lentisphaeria bacterium | reverse complement strand
ATCGCCATCCTGGCGTCGATGCTGTTGCCGGCGCTCCAGTCCGCCCGTGGTCGGGCGCGCATGATTTTCTGCCTCAACAACCTCAAGGAGCTTGGGTTTTCGATGAACATGTACGCCGGCGACTACGATGGATTTCTGCCGGCGCTTTTTCCGACGACGAACCCGTACTTCCTGCGTTGGTACTACGAGATCAGCGAATATATGGGGCCTGGCGGCGATACGACCCAGGGATTCGGTGAAGACTACATGCGCTGCCCCAGCCAACCCGACGATTGCTACCGCACCTACGGCGCCAATTATCCCAGCGTCTTTCGCTACTATGTATGGGAGTCGTCGGACGTTAATCTCCACACCAAACTAAAAAACGTCCCGATCAATGTGCTGATGGTGGGAGACTCGACCAACCGGGACTGGGGCATGGGCGACCGAAATACGAGTGCCATCATCTTCAACCCTGCCGGATGGTGCATGGACACGAATTACGATGGCGTCGGAGGGAACGACTCGTTCGGGTCGCATGTGAGCGATACGGGGCCTTACCAGTCTTGGGGGCCGTTGCATTTCGGCGGCGGCAATTTTGTCTTCAGCGACGGTCACGCCAAATACGTGAAGATTATCGACTGGGAGAACAATGAGGACGGCATGTGGGGCAGCGACTACAACTCGAATGGCGACTGCGGTGTCCCACCCGGCTACGCGATATACTGACCCGTTTCAGCCGGGGCCCTCGTCTTGTCGCTTATCCCAGATGTGCGCTGGTCCCGCTGAAGCGCCCGCTCACTTCATAATCTCCTTCAAATACACCGGCCGCCCCAGTTTTACCGACTTGCGTCCGGCTTCCACGATAGCGATCTTCTCCTTCAACGAATCGGTCGATACCGTCGGCTTGCCGGTTCGCATCATTTGCCGAAACAGCTTGACGATGATCTCACCCCCGGCCAGGAACTCCGGATCCCCGATTGCCGGCGAGTGGATTGCGCCGCCCCTGCTGTATGCCGATGCAAAGAAGTCGCAACGCTCGGGGAACGTGTCGAGGTCGGTGTTGAGCACCAGCGCCTCCTGCCCGTTCTTGTAGTGAAGATTCAAGTACGTCATCGGCGCTGCCATCGCACCGTTTTCGACGACCGTTGACTTGGTGCTGTTCAGTTCCGGCGGCAGGTCAGGCAGAAGCGGAGTCGTCCCCATCGCCTGTACCCACTCCACACCGTCGCCGAGCAGGTTTCGAATCAGCGCGATCCCGTGAATCACCCCGGCCAACCCGGCGCCACCGACGCCCTTTGCCACAACCAGTGTGACCGGATCAATCTCGGCAAACCGCTTCCGAAACAGCTTGAGGGTTGGATTATGTTCCAGCAACGACGCCGACATGATGATCGTCTTGTTCGCCTTCGCCAGGTCAATCATCTTGCAGCACTCCCGGTAGGTTGGCGCGAACGGCTTGTCCATGAAGACCGGAATACCCTTCTTTAGGAATGGCGTTGCCAGTTTCACGTGATCATGGCCGTCTCCACTGCAGTCCGCAACAAACGCCGCATCGACCCCTTCGGTTGCTTCCCGGATCGTCCGGCATGGTTTCGGTTTGCCCCGAAATGTTTCCGAAAAATCCTGAGCCTGTCGATAGTCCGCATCCCAACAGCGCACAATTTCGAACCCTGGGACATGCGGACTGTGCAGTTGGTTGGGATCTCTCATGTCGGCAAAATAGTAATGGCACACCGGATTGTTGCGGAGGAAAATCATCGGATCACACTTTTCCATGAACGGCCCGTACCAGTAACCATGGGTATCGCAACGCAACAGCGCGAGTCGTATCTTTCGATTGCCAACGCCCTTGAATGCCATCGTCATAATCTCCTAAAGTGATGTCGTGAAAAATTCTTAGCGTAATCGCAACAACCGCCAACCGAAGGCGGGCAGTGTGTTGTCCAGTTTTGCTTTACGCCCGGTGATCGCATCCGTGATCTGCATTTCCTTTCCTGCTAACCCTAATGCCCTCAGTTTTAACTTCAATCCAATCTGCGTCCGTTTCCGATTCAAATTCGATACGACCGCGAGCACCCCATTCTTCGGATGCCGATACAAACTGACATAGCCGCCCGCGGTGATCGACGCGACATACTTCTGATTGCGCCAGTACGGCAGCCATTCCGCGCCCTTGCGGTCGAACGCCGTCATTGCCTTCCAGATGCGACCGGTAAGATCCACCTTTTTGCCGTCGTCGTTCGGGCGCATCGGAATGTCGTGAAGCAGGCAGATCGACCAGGCTTGCTCAAAGGAAAAGCCTGCGCCATAGCATAAGAATTCACCAGGCACACCCCATTGATGCCCCATGAACTCAGCGCGAAACGTATCCAGCGGCAGCAGGTCGGCTGCGGTATCCATGCCTTTTACTGCCTGGAATTGCTCACCGTCCCAATAGCTCGTGGCCCAGGCCAGGGTCGGCATCACCATGCACGTCGAGTTGTGGACATTGACCTGTGCATCCGGGCAGCGATCCCGTACCGCATTGTAGAGACGGCGCATCGCGCTGCGGACACCAAAGATCGGGAAGCTCTGGCTAATGGTGCCGCCAGCCTTCACATTGCCGCAGCCGTGCAGCGTGTTGCAACAGCCAAACGGATATTCTGTCCCATCGAGATAAACACCGTCGACGCCAAACTGGTCCATGGTACGGGCAATCGCGTCGACCGTGAAGTCCTGCCAGGCGTCGTTGAGGCAGACACACCAAGCCGACTGATCCGGCTGCGGCGGTTCGTGGTACAACGGGTAACCGCGCTTGGGCAGCACCAGGTTCGTTATTCCAAAATCCCGCCATTCCGGGGCCAGGTCGGATACGAGGAAACTGTAGTACAACAGAATCTTCAAGCCGCGGGAGTGACAATCCTTGACGATCTTTCGCACCTGCTTTTCGTTGGTCGGAATCCAGTGCCCTTCGATGTCGGTCCATTGCTCATGAATGATTACCGTCCGGACGCCGGCCTCCACGAAACGATCCAGCTTCGCCGGTGCCAGTTCCAGTGGCTTCTCATGTCCCGTGAGGGATGTTCCAACATGGGTGATGCGATAATCCCAGGCATCCTGCTCCAGCGGCTTTACCGGAGTTGCTTGCATGCCAAACGTGTAGTGCTGCGCACCAAACAGATCGATCGCCCGATCGTCGACTGCCGCATCGCGAGTCGCCGCGGCCTCCAGCTCCGGAGTCGAGATCCACTCCGCGGGTTTCTCCGATGCCGGGCGCAGTCGAACCGGCTGCGAAATAACATGCAACCGCAACAGCACGCGATTGCCTTTGGGCGTGATCTCCGTCACCAATCCGTTCGCCGGCGGATACCAGTTGCGGTCGGACTCACAGAACCAGGCCAGTCCCCGGCGGTCGTCGCCCAACCAGACATACGGCCGAAATCCCATCAGCACGGGTTCGTCCGGACGATTGCCGGAATTCTTCGCCATTCCCCAGAGGCCGGGGAAATGATACAGGTATTCGGCATATCGTCGATGCACCGCGATCTCGACACCGAGCGAATCAACCTGGGTCGCACGAGTACCGGTAACCGACCAGTCGTAACGAATCACCCCGTCGAACTCGATGCGCGTCCGCATCGAAATCTTCAAGCCCTGCCCGATCAGCTGTTGCTCGAGCTCGATCGTGTCGCGATCAGCCGAGAGGACCCGAATCTTGTCACCGCGCAATCGCAGTGACTTGCCGTTGACAACACCGAAGAATCGCACAGGCGCCGCAAGGATGTCGGCATCCGCTGCGCATACCGAGTCGAGAATCGTACCGGCTGCGAATCCGTAGTCGCGCAGGGCGCAGCCGATTGACAGTTTCCGCTTGTCTGATTTGTCGATCGTCAGCGGTGTCCACGGTTTTGGCACTTTTCGCGTAATGCCGGTGCGGGATGCAAACCAGTCCGGCACTTCGGCCGGCATCGTGTCCTGGATCAATTCCACGGACATCTGCTGGCCAAAGGCGTCGAATGCCCGGGCATCGAGCACGGCACAGCCAACGGGCACTTTGCTCATGTCGAACTTGTATGCTCGCCCGATGGCTGTCGCCATATTGGCGATCTTTTTCCTGTGAATGATCTGCGCGCTATTCCGATGGCGAACGGACAACTCAACAGCCGTCCCGTTCAGAAGGAAGGCATCGCCGATCCGCGCTAAAACGACCGTTAATTCAGTCTGCTTGAATTGCGTGTACGCACGCAGCTGCAGGGTACGGGGAGACTGTCTTGTGGTTGGCATGAGTCCTAGCTTTTATAGAGGTTTGCAACGGCGAGTTCGTAGTCTATCACCGATATGATGAGTTTACACATGGTGATTTTCGCCGAATGCGCGAGCTGCCGTCGGAAGTGCCGGAAAACACACGATCGCCCTGATGTCAATCGAGTTGACCCATGTGTGTTCTGTGATTCCGACAGGAGGAGCCCCCAGGCGGAGCCTGATGGTCAGCTGTGGCAAGTGGCACGCATGCCGAGGCGGCGGAGTGGTGGCGCAGGTCGCTGATCAGGGGCATGGCAAAGAGCAGTACCAGCTCGGTTTCGCGTACGCTTTGGGCGACGGTGTGCCTGGAGATGCAGTGGCTGGCAGAGCGGGGGGCCAACGTCCGGAAATGCTGAGGCCCGCAAGGGGATCTCGCGGGCCTCAGCGTCGGATAGGGATGGATAGGGGGCTGTCGTCGCGTCTACGGATTCATCTTGGCGTTGATGAGGGCGTCTATTGCGGAGCCGATATCGCAGGGGTCCTCGCAGATGTTGGTGCTGATCAGCAACGTATCGAC
Organism: Lentisphaeria bacterium; assembly: GCA_003545375.1. GTDB lineage: Bacteria > Verrucomicrobiota > Lentisphaeria > JABSQK01 > CAJWLW01 > CAJWLW01. The sequence goes on along the minus strand of DPYP01000223.1, from coordinate 376 downwards.
AATGACCTGAGCGGCAGCCTGGGTTTCCCCAAAATTGGTCGGTATATTCTCGCCCATAACCAGGCACGCCAGGTCAACCGCGCCATTGGCCACGTCGGCGCATGCCACGCAATCGGCAGCGGCACCATCCTGTCCCTGCTTGCCCTGCGGTCCCTGGGCGCCAGCGGCGCCATCGCTGCCAGCGGCGCCAGCGGTGCCATCAGCACCAGCGGCACCAGCGGCGCCATCCGAACCGGCCTTGCCTTGCGGGCCTTGTGGGCCGGCAGTGAGAGTAATGTTGGCGATCAGGGTCGTCAGAGCGTCGAGCGCATCCTGGATTTCCTGAGATATCGGCTCCGTGATCTCCACCAGTTCGAGACTTTCCAGGTAGAAAGTC
>DPYP01000259.1:0-2649 GCA_003545375.1 Lentisphaeria bacterium | reverse complement strand
TGAAAATACTGCTGATCATCACTGAGCTCGGCGAAGGCGGCGCCGAGAACGCCCTGGGGCAAGTCGCTTCAGGTCTTTTTCGTCGTGGCCATCAGGTGCGTGTTGCCTGTCTCTTCAACAGTGACGGGGCCGTCGCCCGGCGCCTGGTGGCCGCCGGTATCGAAGTCGACAGCCTCGGCGTCACCGGCACGGCAAAGCTGCCGGTCGGCTTGAAGCGCCTGCGCGCCGTGATCCGCGACTTTGTGCCGGACGTCGTCCATTCCTGGCTCTTCCACGCCAATCTTCTGGCACGCCTGGTGCTGCCACGCGGCCTCCCGCTGATCGCCTCGCTGCGCGTCGTCGAACCGCGCAAATCGCACGTCTGGCTCGATGCGCTGACGCGCGGGCGCGTCACCCACTGCATCTGCGTCTCGAACGCCGTCCGAGAGTTCGCCGTCGATCAGGTCGGCATGGACGCTGCACGCTGCACAACGATCGAGAACGGCGTCGACTTCGAAGCCTTCGCCGCCGCTCGAGTTGCAAACCGCAGCACCGCCACGCTGCAGGGCCTGTGTATCGCGCGCATTACACACCAGAAAGGTCTCGACATCCTGCTTGAAGCCCTGGCCGGCTTGCCGGCGGACATCGACTGGCACTGGCGCTTTGTCGGCGCCGAGCCGGAGCCGGTGTGCGCCGCGCAGCTGCGACAGACCGCGGCTCACCTGGGCATCGACTCACGTCTCGAATGGTGTGGTCCGGTGCCGCGTGAGCAGCTGGTCGAGTACTATGCCGCCGCGAATCTTCTGGCGTTACCGTCGCGTTGGGAAGGGCAGGCAAACGTCGTGCTCGAAGCCATGGCCGCCGGTGTGCCGGTGCTGGCGTCGGAAACTGACGGCATCCGCGACCTCACGGCAGTAGCACCAGAGGCATTGACGGTTGTCATCGACAATGCTGCCGCGGTCTGGACCACCGCACTCAACGACCTTTGGCAGTCGCCCGATCGCCGTGCCGCGCAGGTCGATGCGGGCGTTGCGTTCGTCGGCGATCGCACCTGGACAACGGTCATCGACCGCCACCTCGACGTCTATCGAGATGCCTCCAAAGCTTGATAGCTCGAAAGCTCGGCATCGATCGCCGCCCGGAGGCCGCTTCCCGCATTTCGGGGGGGATGTTGCCCAAGGCTGTTCTTTGAAAAGGCAGAACACTTTGACCCCGGCGACATACAGGCCGATATTCCCCCCCATGAAGCAGTCGAAAATCGGACAACGTAAGACGACCCAGCGCGAGGCTATCTCCGCGGTGATCCGCCAGGCGGAAGGCCCGCTCACGGTAGAGGAAATCTCCGAACGTGCATCGAAGCTGGTGGCGTCTCTGGGGTTGGCGACTGTATATCGCACCGTCAAGCTGCTACTGGAGTCGGACGAGATCAGAATCGTCTCGATCCCGCACAGCCACGATCGCTACGAGGCCTCGGACCTGGCGCACCACCACCACTTCCGCTGCCGCAAATGCAACCTGGTCTTCGACCTGCCCGGCTGCATCCTGCCTATCCCCGACGGCACCTCACTGCCCGGCGGCTACAAGGTCGAAGCGCACGAAGTAACGTTGGTCGGGACCTGTCCGGAATGCAACGACGAGTAAGGCAAGCAAGTACACGTCCGGCCGCTCAGGAGAAGAGGTCCTTGAGCCGCTTCATGAACTTCTCGCGGACCGGGTGGGTCTTGGGCTCGCAGCTATCGTAGAAAGCTTCAAGCGCTTCACGCTGGACGCGATTGAGCTTGCGCGGGATCTCGATTGACAACACCACGTGCTGGTCGCCCCTGCCTTTGCTACGGCGCGACGGAATTCCCTTGCCGGACATGGTGATGATTTTGCCGTTCGCCGTACCCGCAGGAATGTTCAGGTCCTCGGTTCCGGATATGGTCGGCACCTTGATCTTACCGCCGAGCGCCAGGGTCGCATAGTCGATCGGCATCTCAAGGACGACGTCGTCGCCGTCGCGTTTGAAAATCTCGTGCTCCTCGACATGCAGGACAATATAAAGATCGCCGGGCGGCCCGCCGCCGCTCCCGGGCACGCCTTCGCGGGAATAGCGCAGACGGGCACCGGTATCGACGCCCGGCGGGATTTTGACGCGAATCTTCTTGGTCTTGTTGACCTGGCCGCCGCCGGAACATTTGCGGCACTTCTGCTCGACAATCTCGCCAGTGCCGCCACAGGTCTGGCAGGTCTGCCGCAGACTGAAGAACCCCTGTGACACAGTGACCTGTCCAGAACCGTTGCAACCGACCGCAGTGCAGTTTGCTCGAACCCGGTTCGACTCCGGAGCCGGTGCACTTGTCACACGGCGAAGGCTTGGTGATTTCCTCTTCCTTCTCGACCCCGAAAACTGCTTCCTCGAAAGCGATCACCAGGTCGTAGCGCAGGTCGGCACCCTGTCGCGGACCGCCCTGTCGCTGGCGCCGCCCACCGCCACCGCCGAAGAACTCTTCGAAGATGCTGCCGCCGCCGCCGCCGCCGCCGCCGCCGAAAACGCTGCTGAACAAGTCGAAGGGATCGGAGTAACCGCCGCCGCCGCCGGTCGAGGCACGGTTGGCGTAGGCGTCGTGACCGACACGGTCGTACATCTGCCGCTTCTCGGCGTCACCCAGCACTTCGTAGGCCTGGGAG
>DPYP01000227.1:12396-23124 GCA_003545375.1 Lentisphaeria bacterium | reverse complement strand
GCAGTCTGTTCACGTGGACCGCCCGCCCCTGTTGCAAGCAGTCCGCTGGCGTCCGCTGCCTCTCGATTCTGCAACAACCTGAAACAACGTTTCACAGGAATATCCATGAATCCTCGCATCGGCAGCACTGTTCTCATTCCGATTCTCCTCTTCGCCGTCACTGCCTTGCCGGTCGTCCAGGCGGACTACACGGTACACGTGGTTGATACGCCGATCACCAATCGATCGATCGTCGCCGGCAAACCCCTGCCGGACGTGTGCAAACCGGGCCGTGTGTTGACAGTGTCGGCTTGCCGCGGCGAGTATGAGCCCGCCTCCTTTGTCGTCGTCACGGACCAGCCGCTGAAGGGCGTTGAAATAGAAGTGGGCGCGCTGAAGGGATCGCAGGGCACCCTCGATGCCGACGCCGTTGATGTGCGCATCGTCTGGCATTGGGTCGCAGGCTCGCGGATCGGGGACTTGCATCCCGCACGCAACGTGCTGGTCAAGAACGATTCGATGCTTATGGTCAAACCGATGCCGACGGAAGAGTACCCGGCGCGCAGCATCATTGTCGCACCAAACGGACTTCGCGATGCGACGCAGCTGCAACCCGTTGACATCGACGACCTGAAGCAGTTCTGGATCACCGTGCAGGTGCCGCGGGAGGCCAAATCCGGCTCGTACAGGGCCGGGTTGAAGATCAAACCGCAGAACGCCCCGCCGGCCGAACTCACCCTGAACCTCGAGGTCTATCCGTTCGAACTGCTCGCCCCGATGATGGAGAACTCAATCTATTACCCCGTCACCCTCGTGGCAGAAGGCTCACCGGACTGGCGCACCGGCAAGTGGGTCAATACCGCATGGATAACGCCGAAGCAGTATTTGCTCGAGCTCGAGAACATGGTGGCGCACGGGCTGACCAATCCAAACATCTACACCGGCGTTCAGTGGGACGCCGAAGGCGCCATGGATTTCGACAATTTCGAAAAAGTACTGGCCCTTCGCGAGCAGGCAGGGATCGGGCCGGGTGTCCCGCTCTACGCAATGAGCAATGTTGCCGAACCAATCTCGAAAAAGTTGAGCGTGGACGAAAAGAAACAACGCGTCGAGGACGTTCGCATGATTATGGACTGGGCCAGGCAACGAGGCTATCCGGATTTGTACTGGGCCGGGATGGATGAAGCCAGCGGATCACGTCTGGTCGGCGAGCGCGACAGCTTCCAGGCCGTCCTCGACGGCGGCGGCAAGACCTGGGTCGCCTGCTCGGCGGGCTTCTACAACCTGGTCAGTGACGTTTTGAGCCTGCCCGTAGTGATGTGTAATCCGAACAATGTCCCCTTGGACCGGCTGCAGGAAAGCCTGAGCCTGGATCATCCACGCATGCTGCCATTGGATGACCATGAAGGTCGCGCCAGGGCCAAGGCCAGGCTGATCGCCGAGTACGAACAGATGGTCAGTGTGATTCCCCTCGAGAAATCAGGATACCGCGCAGTACTCGACAGCACCCATCGCCGCGGCAACCGCGTCTTCGCCTACGCCTTTCCGTGGACCTCCGCGCCGGTGCCGGAAACCCATCGGCGAACGCACGGGCTTGCACTCTGGCAGATGGGCTTTGACGGCTCCATGAACTGGGCATACACCCATATCAAAGGGAGCCCGGGGCCGGGAGCAATCCGACAGGGCGGCTACGGCTATGTGATCCGCACCGAGGACGGGGTCTTGGACAAATTGCGTTGGGAAGGCTTTCGCGAAGGTGTGGACGACGTCCGCTATCTGACCACACTTATCGACGTCCTCGGCAGGGTCGCCGGCACCTATGGCAAGGAACCGCTGGTCGCCGAAACCCTCAAGTGGCTGACCGAACTGAACGTACGAAAAGCCGACTTGAATGCAACCCGCCTCGAGATGGCCCGGCGAATCATCGCCCTCAGGGAGCTCGGCGGACACGTGAAACCATTGATCGAGATCGATCCGCGCAAGTTGAAGGGCGCCCCTGCCAACGAAGAGTGGGACATCCAGTTCAGTGGGGACGGCCTTCCGGATTCCGAGATCTGGAAGGGTCACCCGAACAGTATGAAGTTCCACATCGATCTGCCGCCCGGCTTCCTGTTGGCGGTCGGAAATCCCGGCGGCGAATTCCACCGGCCAGTGAGCGGCTGCACCAAGGCCACCGGGTGGACGGTGGAATGGGGCATGAAAGCAGAAACCCTGCACCAGCTCCCGGCCCCCCTGGACCTGGTCAGTTTCAGAGATGATACCAACGCCGTGGCGCTCCGCTATACGAAAACCTCGGTCACCCTGAAAGATCACCTCCCGGATTCCGGTGCCACCCTGGATTTGAAACTTGACGAATATCACCTGTACCGACTGGTCAGACAGCCGGGCAGTGACACGGTGGAGCTGTACATTGACAATCGTCCGGAGCCGGCGCTGGCATTCGCCCCGGCAGCATGTGAGCTGCCTCATTGTAACGTGAACAACATCAATCGGGTGCAGTGGGGTAATTCAGTCTTCCAGGCAAGATGGAACTTCTTTCGCTACCACAAGGGCGCGACGATACCACGGAACTGAGTAGCTGAAAACGCGCCCGGCCAACGTTGAAGTCCAGTCACGCGCATGATAAACTGACAGAGTATTGGCCGTTAACGGACAGATATTTACAGAGAAAAGGAGCGAAAAACGCGATACTTTTTTCATCGTAGTATTCTCGTGAAGACGTTGCTTGTGTATGGCCTTTTGGCCGGACTCGGTACCCTTTGCCACGGCGCGGACTACACGATTCATGTGGTTGAGCCGGCCGTCACGAATCACCTGATCCTGCCCGACGTCCCCCTGCCTCCGGTCTGCAGGAAGACCACGGCGATGGAACTGTCGGCCTGTCGCGGCGAGTATGAGCCGGCCTCGTTCGTGGTCACCGCATCGAAGCCGCTCGAAGCAGTGCGCATTGAGCTGGAACCGCTGAGCGGTCCCGGCGGCAGTTGGCCGAAGGAAGCCGTGGACGTCCGCGTGCTGAAGGCGTACTACCGCGACTACAGCCCGCTGGCCCAGGGCTGGGCAGCGATCCCGGCTCTGCTTGTCCACGATGACACTTTCCTGGCTGTCGAACCGGACCCGACCCCGGAAAACCCGAATGGCATGAAGAACGTGGCCAGGGGCGAGGTGCGGGATACGGCCGAACTTCAGCCGGTCAGTATCGACCGGCGAAAACAGTTCTGGATCACGGTGCATGTCCCCGAACATGCCGGGCCGGGAACTTACAGGACGACGGTGCGGATCGTCCCGCAAAATAGCGAGGCTTCCGAATTGACCCTGCAGGTGCAGGTGTATCCCTTCACGCTGCTGCCGCCGATGCTGGAGTACTCGATGTATTACCCGGTGAAGCTGGTCCCCGACGGCTCGCCGGACTGGCTCCGCGGGAAATGGGCAGACGGGTCAGGCGCATGGATCACTCCAAGGCAGTATCTCGCTGAGTGCAAAAACATGATGGCGCACGGCCTGACCAACCCGAACATCTACACGGCCCCACGCGTTCGTCCGGACGGCAGCCTCGATTTCGCGCCCCTCGCAGAGGTTCTCGATCTGCGCGAAAGCGTCGGCATGCGGCCGAAAGTCCTGTACCTGGTCGGGCATTCACTGACATTCACCGATCGACCCTTGACGGCACCGGAGCGCCAGCGAAACCAGGATCAAGTCCGGCAGATCAACGACTGGGCCCGCACGCGGGGTTATGACGAGGTCTTCTTCATGGCCGCCGATGAATGGGACGGCGAGCAACTCTCGGCCGAACGGGACAGCATGAAGTCGGTGCGCGAAGCGGGGGGGAAAATCTTTACGGCCGTCTCAACCGATTTTTTCGAGCACGTCGGGGATCTGCTCGATCGACCGGTGCTCAACGCCATGGATGCATCGGCTCAGCCGGACGGCCATCGTAAACACATAGACAGTGTGCATCGCCTCGGGAACAAGATCCTCACCTATATGAATCCCGCCGCCGGAGTGCCCCTGCCAGAGCTACAACGTCGCAACGAAGGATTGGGGCTGTGGCGCATGGGCTTTGACGGCACCATGAACTGGGCCTACATGCACATCCTGGGCGGCGGCCCGGTTGAACAGCCTCTACACTATGCAAAGGTCTTCCGCACAGACGGCGGCGTCCTCGACACCCTGCACTGGGAAGGCTGGCGGGAAGGGGTGGATGATGTCCGCTACCTGACGACGCTGGCAGATGCGCTGACCCGCGCGCGTGGCCGTTTCCGGGACGATCCGCTGATCCGGGAGACCGACGAGTGGATAAACGAAATGGAATTTGCGACGAGCGGCAACCTCGACGCCATCCGCCGCGAGATGGCCAGGAGAATCGTCGCCCTGATGCACCTGGGCGACAGGAAACTTCCGCCAGAAGAGGCGCTGGCCGGGATTGATCTCGAACGTGTTCAGCTTATTGCCTTCCCCGAACCGTGGCGTTTCAAAATGGACGCCGCCTACCAGGGCGTCCGTGAAAAGTGGTTCGATCCGGACATTGATGACAGTCAATGGACCCCAATGTGGGCCGGTAGCGGATGGACAGAAGAGAAAGGTCCCGGGTGGGGAACGGAGCCCGGTTTTGGCTGGTACCGCACCACACTGCCGCTGACTGCGCAGGACGCAAAGCGGAAGTTCAAATACCTCCACTTCGGGGCCTGCGACGAGGACGCCTGGATCTACCTGAACGGGCAGCAGGTTTTCGAGCATTCCTGTGACACAACCGGCCTGCTGCGCCGACAAATTTGGGTGACACCATTTGTCGCACCATTGACCGGCGTCGAGCTGCGCGGCAGGGACCCGCTGACCGTACGCGTGTACAGCTCCATGGGAATGGGCGGCATTTGGAAACCCGTCCACCTGATCCTCAGCGACCAGGAATTAAACGACCAGCAAGTCAAGGCTATGGTCGCGTTGAACGACCACACGTCGGACACAATCGACGAATAACCTTCAGGAAACTCAGTTCGGATGTTCAAAGACGAAACTCAAAATATCAAAAGTCGAGAGTCCCGTGTCGGGTGAAGACCGAAACAATCCTGCCCGCGTGCCCGACCTGCTACGGCCGGAGGTTCTGGCCGCCTTCGACCGTGCCACCTTCGAGCGCGACGGGTATTGGGTGTGGGACAACGTGCTGACCGAGGCCGGGCGCCGGCAGTTCACGGCGAGCCTGCAGAACCTGCAGGACATGAACGACCGGATCATCATGGAAACGGACTGGGCAGCGATTGATTACGAGTCGCTCGACCTGCCACGGCCGGCACCGGAGGCGATCACACCGCAGGCGCTGGCCGGATACGGCGGCGGTTCGGAGCAGATGGGGTGCGTCTCCGGTAAGCTTCGCGAGTACATGAACAAATATAGGGTACCTGAAATTGCCGCGGGCGAAATCAAAACGAACGGCATTTTGCCGGAGTTTTTCCCCCAAGCCTATGACGATTTTATCCTGGACGCCACTACTGAGCATCCCCAAATGATGGAGCTTTTTGCAAAGCTACTTGGGGATCGCTTCATCCTCGACCATTGCGTGATGCTGAATCGGCCCGCGGGCTCGTTGGGCCGCACCTGGCACGCGCACATTTATCGCCAAGGTCAGCATGAGGTTGAAAGCGACATCGGCACGGGCCGTTACGTCACCACTGAACTTCTGCAGCAGCAGTGCGTACGCAACCTGTGTTACCCGGAGGGAGCGACAGTCGAAGACGGCGGCGAGCTCGCGGTGATCTCCGGAGCGCATCTGTACCGCATCCCGTTCAAGGCCCGATCCAAACGCCCGGACTACCACGACGATATGCGGGCCGACTGGTTACAGGGCAAGACGCACCCCTGCACCGGCGAACCGCTGGAGATTCTAACGCTGTCAATGGGGCCGGGGACGATCGTGTCGTTTGTGCATCACATGCCGCACTACGCTGGACGTCGCCTGCCGGACACCCCGATGCGCTGGGGCATCCTCATGGCCTACCGCACACCCGACCCGCAGGCATCGCCGGCGAGGTGGAGCGAAGGCGTCCCCGCCCACTGGGCCGACCACAACCTGGCAGCGGGACTTTTGTCGTCGAATGCCCAACAAGTACTCCAGGCGGACGTTCCGTCAGGTTGATTGCACTGCCACAAGATACCAGAAGGGACTGGATCCGAATCGAGTAAATCATAAATCCAAAGGGGAGCTGTAACATGAGCATGATTATTGAGCGCAAATGTCTGGATGCCGATGTGTCCGCGCCGTTGTCGCGGCTGTTGAACGTGCGGAATCTCGTCGCCGCGGGTGCTCTCATCAGCAGCCTGGTCGTGGCGGTTTTCCCGGGTCAGGCCCAGACCCAAAAAACAGAAATATGGGACATGGAATTCACCGGCAAAGGCGACCCCCGGGATGCCGGGTTCAAGGGGCGCGGGATCAATGGCGCCACGTACAACTTCTACGACAAGTTCACCAATATCGACGTGGTGCCCGGCTGGATGACCGCCAACGGTAATCCGGGTGGATCATTCTACAGAAACTCGGAGAATCGGAATACCAGGGCGGACGGCTGGACCGCGGAGTGGCGCCTCTCAGTAGAGCGCAATGGTCAGGGGCTCGCGTTGAATTTCAACGACGACACCAGCCTGGTCAAGGTCATCTATGATGCGCCTGCAAACACGGTCACGCTGGAAGACTACCTGATTGGCCTGGAAGGCAATACGCAAAGTGTCAGCGTCTCCACAACTATCGGTGAGCGTGCTGTGCATACCTATCGCCTGGTACGGCAGCCGGATAGTCCCACGGTCGAATTGTATCTAGACAACGACCCCGCCGCCGTGGCGTCGATCACGCCGTGGCCGGCCGCCGATCACGGCAACGAGGGGCAGCTGGAACAGGTGATATTCGCCCATTCGCCTCTGAATGCCGCCTGGGACTTTTTCCGTTACCACAGTGGCGCCACGATACCCGGTGCAAAGCCTGCCCCCGCCACTTCCACTTTACGCGGCAAGGCACACGACGGCTATCGAACCTGCGTGATAACCCCGCCAATCAACAACGAAGCGATTCTCGATGGCCAACGGCTGCCTGATGTCTGCACAGACGGACAGGTGATGAAGATCCTGTGCGCGCGCGGCGAGTACGAACCGGCGTCCTTCCTCGTTCTGACCGAAAGACCACTCAAGAATGTCATGGTTACAGTCGACGACCTTACAGGACCCGCAGGCGTGCTGGACAGTGACACGGTTGATGTGCGGATTGCACAGAAGTTCTACCGGGTTATCACCTGGGAATCCGTTACGATGCCCTGGGTTCTGGTGCATGACCCGGCGATGTACACGATCATCGACAGACCCCAGAAGTGGGCGACTGAAATAACCGAGGAAAACTGGGACCACTCCGGTGGACATACGCTGGAGGAATACCAGAACGGTTACACCAAGACAAATGAGCTCAACAAGGAACTGATCGACACCAACACCCTGCAGCCCGCGGATATAACGGGTTCCCGTCAGTTCTGGTTGACCCTGCATGTTCCCGAGGATGCAAAGTCGGGCAGCTACCGCGGAGATGTAACGATCACCGCCGCCAACGCCGAGTCCGCAACGTTGACGCTGGAAGTGACGGTGCCGTCCTTCGATCTGCTGCCGCCGCGGTTCGAGTACAGCATCTACTACCCGACACAATTGGAACGGCCAACGACAACTGACGGGCAACGGGAGAAATATCATCCGGTTACCGAGCAGCAGTACCTGGCCGAAAACCGTAACATGGCGGTGCACGGATGCCTGAATCCCTGCCTCTATGCCGGACCGGAACAGGATGAGGCGGGAAACATTCACTTCACATATTTATCGCGACTGCTCGACCTGCGTGAACAGGCCGGCATGCCCAAAGGCGTCATGCTCTATTTGTTTGACGGCGCCGGCATGATCCTCAAGACAGGTGAACTGACCGAACAGGAGACGCAGCGCAACATCGAAGTTGCAAGAGCAACGGTGGCCTGGGCAAAGGCCCGCGGCTACAAAGGCGCATTGTTCATGGGCGCCGATGAATATGCCGGAAGCCGGCTGCACGCCATGCGCGAAAGCTACGCATCGGTAAGCGAGGGCGGCAGTGGTATCTGGGTCGCCGGCGGGCGCGACCTGGTGACGGATATGGCCGACGTCGTTGATGTGCCGGTGTTCGCGCATCCCGGGGCGCTGGCGGTGGACCGACTGGTACAGTGGCAGGTCGACGCCATAGCCTGGTTGCTGCATCCCGAGAGGTCGCCGAACTGGGACCCGGAAATTTTTCTGTCGCCGTACTACCAGAATCTCATCACACGCACGCATGAAAAAGGCAACAAGATCTTTACCTACTTCGACCCCCAGGGCGGCCAGCCGTTTCCGGAGTACCACCGACGCCATCGCGGTTTGGGCTTGTGGAAAACAGGCATCGACGGCACGATGACCTGGGCCTATATCCACATCTGGTCAAAAACCGTTCGTACGGACGATCCGGCTGTCAAGAACAACGGTGTAGGGCACAGCCCGAACAGCTTCGTCCTTCGCGGCCCGGCCGGCCCGCTCGACACGCTGAGCTGGGAGGGCTACCGCGAGGGCTACGACGACGCCCGTTACCTGGCGACGCTGCAGGACGCGTTGAAGAAAGCCAAGGCCGCAGGCAAACACACCGGGACGGTCGCCCGCACCGAACGCTGGCTCGAAGACATCGCAGTCAATGACGACCTCGACGCCTGGCGATGGGAAATGTCCCGACGAACCGAGCTGCTGCTGCAATAAGTACTTAAGCAACATCGCTGCCTTCGCTTTGCAGACGGCGGCGGAATGATCTGTCCATTGGAATCCGCAACTGGGAGGAATGACGCATGTCCGTGCAACCGTTGGAAGCCGTTCGCATCGAGGTGGAACCTCTCAACGGTCGAGGCAGCTTTGACGGAACCATGCCCCGAGCCTATATTCAAATCCTATTTAAAAACATTCGCCCAAACGATCGGGCAATCAGGGTAACGGTATAGGTATCATCCCAAGCAACTTGCCGTTCGCGATCAGCAGGGCCTTTTTCGACACGCGGGACTGGGAGGTTGCCGCGATCACTACGACAAGGCGGATCCGGATCCTTGGCAGCGCGAAATGGTGCGCCGGACCGAAGGTTGCTGAAGCTCTGAATTGGAATGGTAAGGGGGAGAGGCACGATGGCCGATTTGGGAAAGGTGTGGAGAATGACCCCGACCAGGTCCATATCGTTCGGGTTATGCTGTTTGAGTGTGTTGCTTGCCGATCGGGCTGGCGCCGCGCAGGCCCGGTGGTGGAACAAGGGGTGGGAGGCGCGCGTACCGATCACCGTGGAGTTCCGGGAGGGGCTGCTGTCGAAGCGGCCTGTCATCCTGCCGTGGCGCGTAATAGCTGAAAGGCTGGGCGAGGCGAAGATAAGGGCCGGTTCCCTGCGCCTTGTGGCCGGGCGGCGGCTGGTGCCGTTTCAGGTGGATCACCGGAATGCCCGCGGCGATTTTCTGCCGCCGGGGAACCTGACCCTGGACCCGGAGGACGAGCTCGTGTTCGTCTGCCCCAGCGACCGCCGCACACGGCTTCACCTCTACCTCAGCGAAAACCCCAAGCCGCCGGCCTCGTTCCCCTCCGGCGTAACGGTCGTCGAGCCCCGCCGGCAGCGGTATCACCGGAAACTGGTCACCGCCGGGATGTCCATCGCCATACAAGGCACCGGGCAGCTCGACCTGTCGGCGAACTCGCAGGCGAACAGCGCCCGGGCCACCGTCGTCGAGCTCATGTGGAAAGGGTACAAGCTCAATCCCCAGAGCCAAAGTTGGGGCATGGTTCTCAACGCTCATCCGTATCCGTCCAGTGAAACGGATCGCTGGCGCAATGTCCGGCTGTTGGTGGACGGGCCGGTGCGTAAAGTTGTTGCAACCAACTGTTCGAACTCGACAGCCTCAGACGCAGATGGCCAGGTCACGTGGCAGGCGGACGTGACGCGGTATTTTTCCATGTTCGCCGACGTGCCGCTCTATGATGTGGAAGACGTGGCGCACTGCTCGGTGGTGCCGGCCAGCTGGACGGCAGGATACCTGGACCAGTGGCACGCGGGCCACGGCCTGGATGAGCACGACCTGCTCTGGGAAGGCACGTCGGGCGCGATTCGCATGTTCTCCCTGGCCGGTAAGAACATCAGCGTCGAGCGCACCGGCGACCTGATGGACACGGAGCAGGTCGGTGACGCCTGGTACGCCTGGTTCGATCAAAAAGAACGCACCGGCCTGGCGGTCTTCTACGGCCCGCCGCAGCATGCCGGGAAGGCCGCCTCACCTGCCGGAATCCGTTTTCGCGGCGGTTGGCGGTGGTACGCGACACACAACCGGATATCCTTCACCTACGAAAGCCTGGAAGCACCGGTGACGCTGAGGCATCGCTTCCGCATGATCGGCCTCGACGACGTCTCGCCGGAAGAAGTCGCCGGGGAATACCGCCTCTGGAAAAACCCGGACGCGGGCACCGTGACGATCGGCGACCCGGAGAGGAGACGAAGATGACGCGGATATCGTTGATTGCCCGGGTTGCTTTCGTGGGCCTTCTGGCCGTCGCGCCGGCGCCGGCAGAGAACGTCGGCTGCATGGTCTACAACAATGGCCTGAACTTCACGGAAGAGGAACTCCAACGCCTGGAGACCGCGCCGGAGGTCCAGTATGTGGGTGTGCAGATGGGCGGCGGCTCATCCGAGCCGCACTACCGCGAGGTCGCCTCGCG
>DPYP01000227.1:1866-12009 GCA_003545375.1 Lentisphaeria bacterium | reverse complement strand
TGGTCGCGCTTCTCGATAGCAAACATCGCGATGGACGCGAAGATTCGCGAAGAGTTCTTCCGCGAGGTGATCGATCCGCTGATTGATTCCGTCGGGCCGGAAAACATCCACGCCGCCCACATGCTCGAGGAGACCGCGGGATGCTTCGCTACGGACATGCGCGAACCCGGGGACCCGGAAGACTTGATGGACGGGACGGGCGGGGTCTACGCTTCGCCTTACTACTCGGGATTCAGCGGGCGCGACATGTACGGCGGGCCATGGATGCTGACGCTGCGCCGGCACAACCAGGATTTCAGGCGCTACAGCAACGGCTACGACCTGTTCAAGGCCGCCATCTGGCGCGGGCCGCCACGCAACCTGTTCCGCCGGTGGGTTGGCCAGCGCGTGCAGGCGCTCGGTAACAACCACTTTGCCGACCACCTGCACGAGAAGTACCCCGGCATCCTGGCCACCACCTGGGACAGCCCGAACTACGGCGGCAACGCCTGGTCCGACACGCCGGCCATGATGAACAACCTGGACGGGTTCACCTCCAACTGCTACAGCTCGCCCGTGCACAACTACATCTTCGCCCGCTCGATGAAGGTGCTGGATTACGACAAGGAGATGGAGTTCATCGGGCGCGTCAGTCCGTGGCTCAACCCCGACGCCAATCAGCGGCAGTCAGCGCTGACCGCCATCTATGCCGTCGGCAGCAATGTCATCGGCCTCTGGCACGAACCCAACCGTGTCTACCAGGTCGATGAGGCGTGGGATGTGACGCAACGCGTCTTCGGCACGTTCTCCCGGCTGCCCGTGTTCCGCCATACCCCGGACGTGTTCTACACCGGCGGCTGGAGCCCACCGACCCCGTTTCTGAAGAACTTCGACGCCTGTCACGCCTACGATGCCCAGGGCGTCGGGCTGGGCCGGTACAAGCTCGTGCTGGGGGCGGACCACCCAGGCTTGAAGGACTACGTCGCCGACGGCGGCCTGGCCGTAGCGTTCGGCAACTGCCCCCGCTTCCTCAGAGACGAAGGCATCCTGGTTCCCGGCGACAAGCCGGTTGAACGCTCCGGCCCGTACGAGCCGGACGACTGGTGGCGCCGGGAACTCTCCCTGGCGGAGCGCTACGAGCTGGGCGTCAAGCCGGCGCCGGAATATGCCGCAGAGGCGGGCGTCCGCAGCGCTGCCGGCATCGTTTATCACGTCCCCTACGGCAAGGGAAAGATCCTGGTGCTGCCGGTCACGCCGACCAACGAAGGACGCGACCCGGACTGGCAGCGCTTCGTCTACGACCTCATCAAGGGACTGCTGCACACCAACGGGATGGATGACGTCTTCGAGAACCATTTCGCCCCGTGGGAGTCCGGGGGGAAGTACTTCGAGATCACCAGTGACGACGGTGCGGTCACCTGTTACTTCTACTACGAGATCAACCAGGAAGGACCACCCGTGCAGGTCAAGGGGGTCGATGTTTTCACCGGCGAGGAGGACCCGGTCCTGGGCCCCGGCCGGTCGTCCGCCATCGTCGCCCACGTGCCGACCAAGCCGTGGGAGCCGCCGCCAGCTCCGGACCGCACGAAACTGGTCAAGCCGGCGGAAAAGGGCGCTCGACGAGGCCTGCCCAGGCTGCCCGAGCTGCCACCCGGTCACTCGCTCGGCGGTGCCAAAGTTGCGCTGGAGCCGGCACCGCCCGCCAAATGGGTGAGCAGAAGGCGATTCCGCGGCTGGGCGGTCGACGAATGCCGCTACCGACTGGTGATACGCTGCCACCCGGCGCCCGCCGCGATGGATCAACTCCTCGTGCTCAGCGGCAGGGAATTCTATGACCTGACCGGCCTGGATGACCTCTCGTGGAAATCGATCCGCGTCTTCACCGGCGGCAGGGAACAGCCGATCCAGGTCGACGAACGTGACGGGACGGGGCAATACGTGCCGGCAGGCAACGGACGACTGGATATCGACGACGAGCTGGTCTTCGGGGTCAGCCTGCAAGCCGACGCACCGGTCACGGTCGAACTCTACTACGACAACAAGCCCGGCATGCAGCCGGAGTTCCCCGACGCAGCTGTCACTTTCGAGAAAATCGATACCGCCACTGCCGACGCGGTCCTGAGCAACGGGCGCCTCACCGCGCGCCTCAAGGGCCCGGCCAGGAATCCCGACAAGGACGGGGGTCTTGAAAATGCCGGACCCGGCTCAATCACCGACTGCAGCTTGGACGGGAAGGGCTTTACCAGGATCAGGTCACACCACGCGAACCTCCTCTTCGGCCAGCCTTTCACCAGCGGCAACTGGACAAAGCCCGAGCTGGTGATTTCCGGTCCCCTGCGCACGATCGTCCGGATGCACCTGCCCGAGACTGTCAGCCGGGACAATGCCGGGAGGACAATCTTCGAGGGCACAGTGACCAGCACCATCGCCATGTACGGGAAAGTGCCGGTTATGGATATCGAACAACAGATCGCCTACCGGTGGTCCGACCGAAAGTGGTCCGCCACCTACTCCTTTTATGCCACGGTAGGCCAAGCGCTCGACTCCCAGGACATGCTGTTCGTGCCGCTGGGCGGCCAGCCACAGCGTTTCTCCATGCGTGACGTCGTGAGATATGACCGCGCCTATCTCGAGCATCGCCCGGAGGCGGGCTGGATGGCCCTGCTCGACCCGGAGGAGAAGCACGGCTACGCCCTGTTCTACGCCAAGATGCCGGAGATCCGCGAGAACCTCGCCTGGGTCGATTACTCCCCACGCCGGGAGCTCACCCCTTCCGTGTTTCGATGGGCCTATGGCTATAGGATGCAACTGCGATACGTCAACCGGGTTATGCAGCTGGACGACCAGATCACCCGGCGCTTCCGGTTCGTGGGCCTGACCGAGGAGGATGAGCACGCCGTAGCGGCCCAGTACTCTCACTGGGGTGAAGAACTCACGCGACTGGCCCGCGTTGAAGTCCAGTCGCGCAAGCGATAGATCATCGGATGACAAAACACAACAGAGGTCGCAAAAAATGAAGGAGTCAGAGATGCAATACTGTTCTTGCAGCAAGATTGTGGCGAAAGCGTTGCTTGTGTGTGGACTATGGGTCATGTTCGGGGCGCTCGGCCATGGCGCCGATTACACGGTCCACGTGATTGATCCAGCCGTCACCAATCACATGGTCCTGCCCGACGGTCCGCTGCCGCCGGTCTGCAGGGAAGCCGCAACGATGACCGTGTTTGCCTGTCGCGGCGAGTACGAGCCCGTCTCGTTCGTGGTCAGCGCCGCGAAACCGCTCGAAGCGGTACGCATCGAGACCGAACCGCTCAACGGCCCCGGTGGTCAGTGGCCCGAAGCGGCCCTCGACGTCCGCGTCGTCAAGGCATACTATCGCGGGGCACTCGCCGGCGCCGCGGCCATACCGACGCTGCTGGTCCACGACGAAAACTTTCTGGCGATCGAACCCGATCCGACCCCGGAAAATCCGAACAACATGAAGAACGTGCTCAGGGGCCGGCTGCAAGATACCGAGGTGCTTCAGCCCGTTGCAATCGAGAAGCGCCGGCAATTCTGGCTCACGGTGCATGTCCCTGACTATGTCAGGCCGGGAACTTACAAGACAACCGTGCGGATTGTTCCGGCGAACAGCGAGGCGTCCGAGCTGACCCTCCAGGTCGAGGTCTACCCCTTCGTCTTGCTGCCGCCGATGCTCGAGTACTCGATCTATTACCCGGTAGTCCTGATCGCCGAGGGAGCGGAGGACTGGCTCAGCGGAAAATGGACCGGTGGAGGGGGCGCCTGGATCACGCGACAGCAGTACATCGCCGAGTGCAAGAACATGCTGGCCCACGGCCTGAACAATCCCAACATCTACGATGGCGTCAAAAACCGGCCCGACGGCACGCTCGACTATACCCGCATCGAGGAGATTCTGGCAGTGCGCGAAGAAGCCGGGATGGGGCCGGGCCTGCCCCTTTACTTGATGAGTAACGCTGCCGAACCGATAACCAGAGCGCTGACTGAGGAAGAGAAAAAGGAGAGGATTCGGGACGTCCGAAAAATCATGGCCTGGGGAAAAAAACGTGGCTACCCGGACATTTGCTGGACCGGGAACGACGAGGCCTGGGGCGACTGGCTGGCCTTGGAGCGCGACAGCTTCCAGGCCATCCAGGATGGCGGCGGCAAGGTCTGGGCCGCAACCATAAACCCGACGTTCATCGATGTGGTCGGGGACGTGTTCCATGTGCCGGTGCTGATGTCCAGCGTCGGCCCCCAACTCACCCATGCTGCCGAGCAGTACACCCCGGGGGAGGCGCTTCGGCAGATGGCACAGATCGCCAAGGCCGCACGCCTGGAAGTGATGGCCGAGCAGGAGAGCTATCGCAAAGCCATCGACGGCGTGCATCGCTTTGGGAACAAGATCTTCACCTATATGAATCCCACGGCCGGGGTCCCCCTGCCAGAGTTTCAACGACGCAGCGAAGGGCTGGGCCTCTGGCGCGTCGGCTTTGACGGTACCATGAACTGGGCCTACATGCACATCGCGAGCAACGGCATCGTCGAGCAGCGTATGAACTATGCCAAGGTCTTCCGCACCGACGGGGGCGTCCTCGACACCCTGCATTGGGAAGGCTGGCGGGAAGGGGTGGACGACGTCCGCTATCTGACAACCCTTTTGGATAGCCTCGGCCGGGCCCGCGGTCGTTTCCCCGACGCCCCGCTGATCAGCGAGACGGATGACTGGATAAGCGGGATCGACGTTGAAAACGGCGACCTGGACGCCATCCGGCGCGAGATGGCCAGGCGAATCATCGCCCTGGCGGATCTCGGATACAAGGCACTCCCGCCGGAAGAAACGCTGGCCGGGATCGATCGCCAGGGCGTTCAGGTGACCGCCTTCCCCGAACCGTGGCGTTTCAAGATGGACGTCAAGGACCTGGGCGTCCGCGAGAAATGGTTCGACCTGTCCATTGATGACAGCGGATGGGCCGCGTTGCGGGCCAATACCGGGTACACACGAGCAGCAAGTGGCGGATGGGGAAACGAACCCGGTTTCGGCTGGTACCGCACCGAGCTGCCGATGACCCGGCAGGACGCGAAAAAGAAGTTCAAATACCTCCACTTCGGAGCCTGCGATGAGGATGCGTGGATCTACCTGAACGGGCAACAGGTTTTCGAGCATTCATATGAAACAACCGGGCTGCTGCCCGCCCAGATGTGGATAACGCCGTTCGTTGCTCCGTTGACCGGCGTCAAAGTGCGCGGCAAGGACCTGTTGACCGTGCGCGTGCACAACAGTGAAGGAATGGGCGGTATCTGGAAGCCTGTCCACCTGATCCTGAGCGACCAGAAGCTGACGAACCAGCAGGTAAAGGCCCTGGTAGAACTGGAACAAACGAAGGATTGATCAAATATGAGCCTGACCAAGATCGGAAGCGAGCAGTGGGATTTCGTCGATGCGACAGGCGAGGAATCACGACTGCCGGAAGCCGGAGCCCCGGCGGTGTCGTTCCCCACCCGCTGGCGTGTATTCGGACCGCTTGAAGTGCAACTGCACACCACCCCTGAACGACTGGCGGACGCGGAGATTGCAACCGCGGCCGTGAAGGGCCACACGACGATACCCGACACGCTGGAAATCGGCGACAAAACGCTCGAGGCGCAGGACGTCGATCTGGATGGGGACACCCTGGACCTGGGCAAGGATTTCGGCGGCTACGATACCGTTTTCTTTCAGAACGGGACGGGTCGCGAGGGCCAACAGGCCTACGCCTTTGCAGAACTGGAACTGGACGAGGAGACGGAGGTCACCTTCGGCGCCGGCGCGGATTTCTGGATGCAGTGGTGGATCGACGGCACACCGGTCTGCGACACACTCGCGGAGGGCAACGGGGCACACCCGCCGAGCCGCACCGATCATGTCTTCAGTCATCGACTGTCGGCAGGCAAACATTTACTGGGTGTCTGGCTGATCAGCGGGCAGGCAAGCTGGGTGCTGAAGGCGGGCGTGCTCACGGAAAGGGACCTGGCCCTCGCATCGGTGACCTTCTCGGACCGCTGGCAGTTCCTGCCCGACCTCGGCGAAATCCGCCCGCCGCGCCGGGACGCCTCGTCCGCCGGCGCCAGTTCCCTGGAATGGGATCACACGATGGCCATCGCCACCGACCGGTGCCTGGGCGACGAAACGATCGAATGTGAGTTCCAGATGGGGCCCGAGGGCAACTTCGGAGTCATCCTCGGCGCCCAGGACAATGGACACTATTACACTGTGCAGGCCCCGCGTTGGGGCCAGTTGTGGCGGGCTCGGGGGTTCTGGATCGCCATCTGCAAAGCGGACGGCAGCGGCTATCTGCGCATCTTGAACATGCAGCTCATGCCGAACGTGGTGTGCCATCGGAACGCATGGCTCAGGCTCAAGGTCGAGCGCCGTGGCAACCACATCCAGGCGTGGGTGGACGGCGTCAAGGGGCCATCGGTCACGGACGAGACATACGGGCCCGGTTACCCAGGCCTCACGGGATTTGCCAAGTACATCGTGCGCGACCTGAAAATCGACGGCCAACCTGCAGCAGCCGGCCCGGCATGGGAGGAAGACGACCACCGCGGCCAGCCGTGGACCCGGCCCGTTCCCGACACCAGCCAGGGTGATTTTCAGGACTCCGCTCAACTCCTCAAGCTGTCCGACAACAAGATTCTCATGCTCGTCCCCATCTGCAGGAAAGACAGCGATCCACTTGACAGCCGAGAGAATGCCGGCATCCACCGGATCCTGTCACGCGACGGCGGACACACCTGGTCGCCAGAAGGGGAAAGCACAGAACGGATCTTGGGGATGTGTTACACAGTCGGACCGGGGCGGATTCGCGCCGTAGACGGCGGGGGCGAGCCATTCGCTCTCAACTATCGTGACTCGGCTGACGAGGGCCGGAGCTGGTCCGAACCGGTTGCCGCCAAACTACTGGGCGACTGGGAGCGCGACATCCTGCAAGAAGGGACTTGGAATGGGGTGTTGGGTTCCTCCGTACTTAATGACGGCACGTTGCTCGCGGTGATCGTCCACGTACATAAAGAACGGGAGAAGATGATCCCCCATAAGGGAGCGGGGACATGGGGCACGGAGATCGCCCAGCCTTATTGCACGCTCTCGACCGATCAGGGCCGGTCGTGGTCCGAGCCCGTTCCGATGGACAACGCCGCACTGAACGACGGCGACCGGCCGGACAGCCCGTGCGCTGGCTTCTCCGAAACGTCGGTGGCCCAGCTTCCAGCGGGGCCTGCCCCGAACGGAGCCGAAGGGCGGATCGTCGCACTGGCGCGGCCGTTCCATTCGCCGTTCATGTGGCAGACGCACAGCGACGATGGCGGCAAGAGCTGGCGCATGTGCTGCTACGCGCCCTTCTCCGGATCGGGCGCCCCGCAGCTGGTCGCCACGCGGTCCGGCTATCTCGTGAGTATCAAGCGCGGCCCCGCGGTGTCCCTGCACATCAGTACCGACGGCGGGGTGAACTGGGACGAAGGCACAATCATCGATTACCCGGCATCCTTCAACGGCAGCATGATCGAGGTGGAGCCGGATGTAATCCTGGTCGCCTACCCGGAATCGATGGGTGAGATCCGCCCGTCCTACATACGAGCACAGCGCATCCGGATCACCCCCGAGGGGCCGGTGCCGGTGGCGTTCTGAAAATCTGGTGAATGAAAGGCAGGGGGATCCTCGCCTCTATTTTGCGATTACAGGGTGCCGGACACGACAACGAAGGATTGATCAAGTATGAGTCTGACAAAGATCGGCAGCGAGCACTGGGATTTTGTCGATGCCGAGGGCAGCGAGACACGTCTGCCAGCCACCGAGGCCACGGGCCCGCCAGTGGATTTTCCTGCTCGGTGGCGGTTTTTTGGTCCCCTGAAGTCGAAGGTCGGAGTATCCCCTCCTCAGACCGTGACCGACATGGGTGTGGGCGACCTGATCGAGAGCCTGACTTGCCTTCCGGACAAGCTAAAAATCGATGGCGAATCCTATGTCGGCCAAGATGTCGACTCCGCCGGAGACACATTCAACATGGATGTGCTCGAGTCGGAGATGAACCTTCACGCGGACGACTCACTCGAGCGCCAGGGCCTTGAGCACCTCCGGGCCCGCGCCGGCCGGCAGGTATACGCCTTCACCGAGCTCGATCTGGATGAGGAGACTGAGGTGCCGTTCGGCGCCGGAGCCGACTTCTGGATGCAATGGTGGATAGACGGCAAGGCAGTTTACGATACCCTGGTCGGCGGCAACCTGACGCATCCGCCGAGCCGCTCAGACCACAGCTTTCGCTGCCGACTTTCAGCCGGCCGGCACCTGCTGGCCGTTCGGCTGATCAGCGGGCAGGGCAGTTGGGTGTTCAAAACCGGCGTGCTCTCCCCGCGGGAAGAGACCCTGTCTCGCATCACGGTGTCCGATCGCTGGCAGTTTCTGCCGGATCTCGACGAGATTCGCCCGCCGTACCGCAAAGGGACGATCGGGCAGCACAGCCTGGACTGGGGCCACACCATGGCCATTGCCGCCGATCGCTGCCTGGCCGAGGAGACGATCGAATGTGAATTCAAGATGCCCGGCGAGGCGAATTTCGGGATCATCCTCGGGGCGCAGGACAGCGGCCACTATTACACCGTGCAGATCCCGCGCTGGGGGCAGTTGTGGCGGGCACGAGCATTCTGGGCGTGTCTCTGTGTGGCCGACGGCAGCGGTTATCTTCGCAATCTGAAGATGATGCTTATACCCCATGTGGTCTGCCACTGGAACGTGTGGATTCACCTCAAGGTCGAACGCCGCGGCACCTGTATCCGGACCTGGATTGACGGCGTCAACGGACCGAGCGTCACCGACGACACCTACGGTCCGGGCCGTGTCGGTCTGACGGGCTTTACCAACTACACCGTGCGGCATTTGAAGATCGACGGCAAAGCCGTAGACGGACCGGCCTGGAAGGCGGGCGATTTTCGCGGCCAGCCATGGTTCCTGCCGGCGCCCTGTGAGGGCGCGACTGTTTCGCAAAGCTCGGCGGAACTGTTGCGCCTGTCGGATGACGAGATTCTGATGGTGATGCATGAACGCCGGCCGGAGACGAAACGCATGCTCTTGTCCCACGACAACGGCTGCACCTGGACGCCGCGCAAACCCCAGGACATACGCGATGTCGCCATGTGCGCGGCGTGGGGCCTGCGCTGGTTCGTGCCGCGACCGGGTGTGATCCGTGCGTTTGAAATTGGTGAGGTGCTCAAAAGCTTTAAGTACCACCCGCCGCCCCATGGTGCGGCGCTCTCCTGGCGCGAGAGCGAAGACAAGGGCCAGACGTGGACAGAGCCGAAACCGTGCAAATTCCTTGGCGACTGGAGCCGCGACATTTTTCGCGAGGAGACCTGGAATCATATCGTCGGCGGAACCCGGCTGAAGGACGGCACTCTGTTGGCGCTGATCCTGCACGGATACCCGGGTCTGCAAAAGATGATCCCCAATCGCGGGCAGGGCACCTGGGGTTCGGAATGCGTGCAGCCGTATATTTCGCGATCAGAAGACGATGGCCTGACCTGGTCGGAGCCGGTGCCGATGGACAATGCCGCGATCAACGACGGCGCCATTCCCGATGGCCCGCATGGAGGCTTTTCCGAGACCGTGTTTGCACAACTGCCGAGCGGACGCATCGTGGCCCATTGCCGGCCGTTCGCGGCGCCGTTCATGTGGCGAACCCACAGCGACGATGGCGGCAGAACCTGGCGATTGGTGACGTACGAACCGTTCTCCGGCGGCGGCGGCCCGCAGTTGCTGTGCACGCAATCCGGGTACCTGGTCAGCGTCAAGCGCGGACCGGCCTTGTGCCTGCATATCAGCACCGACGGAGGGATGAACTGGGACGAGGGCACCATCATCGATTATCCAGCTTCCTTCAACGGCCATATACTCGAGGTCGAGCCGGATGTCGTACTTGTTTTGTACCCGGAGTCAATGGGTGAGATCAGTCCGTCTTACACGCGGGGCCAGCGCATCCGGATCACCCCCGAGGGGCCGGTGCCGGTGGCGTTCTGAAAATTAAATCTTTTCGTTGAGATGTACCGACTCCGTTTCACGCTGATCTAACTGCTCGTGGTCAACACCATCATCGCGATCCTGGCCGCACTTTTAACCTGATCACGCGTTGTCCG
>DPYP01000227.1:819-1490 GCA_003545375.1 Lentisphaeria bacterium | reverse complement strand
CTTTTCAGCGCTTGTCCAACTGCCGTTTCGAACCGGGTGTCGATCCCGCTGCACGGAACCCCTGGGACCGCGTCGCAGCCGGACGATGCCATGAGATCATCTTCCCGGGATGAAACAGATCATCAACATTGAAATCACCTGACGATTGCCTACCTTTAATTGTTCACTGCGCAAGGTTGGCGTACGCCCTGGTACCGGGGGCATTGTGAACATGCGTCTCGCAGGGTCGGCATATTCAAGACAAAAAAACATCCGCGATGGCAGGAGAATCCAACGATTTGTCCCCGTGGTATCCGCATCGCTTTTTCGAAAATAAATCAAGCCGGTAAAATGCCGACGCTCCCGAGGAAACCTGAAATGTTCAATCTGCGAAACCTGTTGTTCGCGCTCACCTGTGTCCTCATATCTTCCCGCGCAAGCGCCGACTACCGGACCTATGTCATCCGCCCCGCCATCAACGACAACTCGATTCTCGAAGGCGAAGCGCTGCCGGTCGAATGCCGGGAAGAAACGGTGATGTCGATCATGTGTGCCCGCGGCGAGTACGAGCCAGCGTCGTTCCTCGTCGAGACGGACGAACCATTGAAGCAGGTGATGGTGCAGCCTGGCCCGCTGAAAGGCGTCGCCGGCGAGCTGCCCGCCGATGCCGTTGATGTGCGAATCGCACAGCG
>DPYP01000227.1:0-426 GCA_003545375.1 Lentisphaeria bacterium | reverse complement strand
CGTCGTCAACCGGACCCCGCAATGGGTTCTCGACCTCAAGGAGGTGCGACCAGCGCCCGGCGCCGTGCTGTCTCTCGAGAAGTACCGCGAGGGCTTTTCCACAATAACCGAGGTGAATCGTGAATTCGTCGATCCGGAGAAGTTGCAGCCCGGCGACATCGCCGATTTCCGCCAGTTCTGGATCACCGTTCATATCCCGGAAAACGCCGCCGCCGGCACCTATCACTCCACGGTGACGATCACGCCGGGCAACGCGCCTGCAACAACACTGAAGCTGACAGTCACGGTGCCTTCGTTCGATCTGCTGCCGCCGCCGTTCGAGTACAGTGTTTATTACCCGACAATGCTCGATCACGAGGGCCTGTCCGCCGGGCAGCGGGACAAATACAATCCGATCACCGACGAACAGTACCTGGCCGAATGCCG
>DPYP01000073.1:5178-8335 GCA_003545375.1 Lentisphaeria bacterium | reverse complement strand
CGAAAAAACCTCACCCGGCTAAACGCTCTGATTCGTAAATGATTCCGCTGAAAAATTCAGGTTTCGGGGTTGCCGCTCAAATCGAGGGGTTTTCAGCGGATCCCGTAAATGACCAATGACCCGGGACTAACGTAAGGCGTTAGAACTTGGGGGGGCTGCTGTTGGAGTTCCCAGCTATAGCTGTATCCGGTCCGGGCGCAGCCCAGCCGTATTGGCCCCGTCCGCTCGGGCAACACAGCTACAGCTGTGAACTCCAACAAGCCAGCCATCCATTCTGAGACCTTGAAGGATCGCTTTAACGATGAACCGGGTTAACAAGGAGTAGAGGCAAATGGAGAATTCTATCCGCAGATGCGTTATGGTGGTCGTGTTTCTTTTGGCCGGGGGGACTTACGCCCAGGCGGTCGGGTTCGTCCGCCCGCTGACGGAACTGAACGAGCCGGTGGGCGCGCTGCCGAAAAGTATCAGCGTGCAGATCTTCCCTGGCGAGTTCGAGACCGTTGTTGTGGGCAACAGTGAGACAACGGTGGCGGATGCGGACGGCTTGGAAGTCGAGGAATTCCGGCTCTATACCATGCGCTATGGAGACATTGCGAAGGCGTCTGCCGAGGGCCTGAACGGTTACCCGCCTGCGGTGCGCGGTGTGTTGCTGAACGTGCCGTTCTACATGGCGCCCAAGGGAATGAAGTGCGAGAGTCTGTCGTCGCTGGCAGCGATTCGGATACACGTGCCCAGGGAGACGCCCCCCGGTAAGCGGCTGGTGGCACTGAAGTCCGGCGGACTTAGCGTAGAGGTCGAAGTTCTGCCATTCCAGCTGCCACGCGCGGGGATCGCGTTCGGCATGTATTGGGACTGCGGCAGATACCCACAGGAGTATCTGGAAGGCGACTGGACGCAGATTCTGGAAGACATGCGAGACCACGGGCAGACCTCTGTTACCGCCTACGGCCGGGACGCAGCCGGCGAGCCGGTTTTTCTAGCCGATGGCGCCTTCAATCCCGATCCTCGCAACAGGCTTGCGCGACATATCCAGATCGGACTGGACGTGGGGCTGTTGAGCAGCGACATCCCCGTGATGATGCTCTCGACGGACGTAGATGCCAGGCAGGCCGTCAGTCTCAAGGCCCACGCAGCCAAGCATGGTTGGCCGGAAATCTTCTTGTATTCGCGCGACGAGCCCCCGAGAGACGCGGAGGCGGAGCTGGAGATGGCGAAGTCGCATGCCGAATTCAACGCGCTGGGCTTTCGCGACATCACCGCGATTGCGCCTGAATCGGCCTGGGTGATGGGCGAACACCTGGACGTGTGGGTGGTCCACCTCGACGTCACCTCGGCGCTCGTTGAATACGCGCGTCGCCTGGGGGCGGAGGTTTGGACTTACAACTGCATGCAGCGAGGCACGAACCCGCGATTCCATCGCCATTACGCGGGGCTCTATACCTGGGCCAGGAAGCTCAAGGGCAACTTCCTGTGGGCCTACGTGCACACTGCCGAGAGCCAGGTGAAACCCGACGGGACGTGGGCGCCGAATATCACCTTCGAGTATGTGCTCCCGACGCCTGAGGGGCCGATCCCGACGGTTGGGTGGGAGGGCCGCCGAGACGGAATCGTGGACTATCGGGTGATGACGCTTTTGGAGCATGAGATTTTCAGCAATCCAAAGCATCCGGCTGCTCCTGGAATCGCAACCTGGCTGCACGACATCCGCGTTCGCGCGTCGGCCGATCCCTGGGATGGATACGTGCAGCACCTCATGGCGAACAATTCTCCGCCCTGGTGGCGTTCTTACCCCTGGGATCACCCCGACGTGGTGACGCCGCCCGGGTTCGAGGCGGGCGACTACGACGCCATCCGCCGGCAGGCGGTGGCGTATATCCTGAAGCTGCGCGAGGCGCCCGCCGGCGGGTCCGGCGCAGATCAATAGGCCGCACGTCCCCGTGTTGTGGGACCCCACTGGCCTTGTCCCTGACACGCCCAGCGGGGTCCAGGCATCAGCAGCGGATCATCCCGTGAACGCTTACCTTTCCTTTCGCGATCATTCCCTCCCCGGCAACAGTTCCACAATCTTCGCAACGATTCCCCTGCGCAGTTCATCCAGATCGCCGCTCGGGTCGATTGCAGCGACCCATTTCTCGATCCCCCGGGCGCGCCCGCGGCGAGCAGGATCTTTCTTCGCCACCTCGATCTTCTCCAGCAGCGTCGACAGATACCGCAGATCATCGACAGCTTCGCGGCGGCCTTCCCACTGGAGCGTGTCCACGACACCGTTCGAAGTGGCGTAGGCCATCACGTGGTCGCGATAACCGCGCTTGTCGTCGGCGCGGATATCGAAGTCATTCCACATGATCTGCCCGCCGAACGTGGCCTGGTAAGCGTAGTTAGTCACCCCGTCATAGCCGGCCTTCCAGAGCAGCAGGCCGCAGTTGCGCCGATAGGTCAGCGGCTCCTCGATCCCGCACTGTGGATTGGCGTAGTTGAAGATGAGCAGGCCCGCCTCGTGCAGGCGCTTCGCCCATTCCGGGTTCGGCGCGCCCCCGGCTATCAGGAGGTGCACAACCTCTTTGACCTGGTTCCACAGCTCGCGGCGCGCCGGCGTCTTCCCTTCCCACACCTGCGGACTGGCCGCCAGATAGGTCTTTACTCCGATCTCGTCCCGGAGGAACGTCCAGGGTTCTATCTGCCGCTGGGTTTGCTCCGGACCAGCCTCGTCGGGGCCGTAGTTGAAGAACTCGCGATAGCCGAAGGATCTTGACAGTTCCAGCATCTCACCGAGAACGCGTCGGGTCAACTCAGGTTCGTCCTGGGGGGGGCCGCTGTATCCCCACGCACAGTAGAAGAAGCGATCCATGTTGATGCCCGCTTCCTTGCGCAGTTGGAACATCCTTCTCATGCGATCCATAGCGGCCGGATTCTCCCCATCGCCGGTGGGCTGATAGCACAAAGGCGAATCGACACCGTGAGCGACCAGGTTGCGCAGCTCCGCCTTGTACTGCTCCTCTGTCTTTGAATTATCGTGAATGATCGGAACGTCCGATCCCGAGAGCTGTCCGCGGTAGTAGATCGAGTGCACCACGGCGCTGCGCGCCAGCTTGAACGGATGCACCCCGAGGCGCAGCGGCAGAAGCACGTCTGACGATCCCTCGCAACGGACGGTTAT
>DPYP01000073.1:0-4844 GCA_003545375.1 Lentisphaeria bacterium | reverse complement strand
TTTCCTTCATATGTCCCTGCAGAGGCGTCGTCCGGGACGCGCACGGTCACCCAGAATTGCCTCACCTGTCCGGCGGGGACGTTCACCGGCTGCAGCGTGTCCGCGTCGCGAATCAACAACTCCTTCGTCAATCCGGGATTGTTGCCGGTGATGTCCTCGTAGCGTACCTCGCCCGTCTTCGGGTCCGTCACACGAAGGCGATTCTGCTTCTTCTCGTGGTCGACGCGCACGAGGTCGTCGTCGTTGACGAGAAGCTCCGGCAGCAGCACCGGGCCCTTGACTTCCTGGGCACCCCATGGCTCCCACGGCTTGGCCAGATCGTAACCCTGGTACCAGCACTTGACGAGCTTGATTTCGATCGCTTCGGCGCCGATCATGCCGTCGGCGGAAGTCAGGTCCGAACACGAGACAGTCAATCCCTCGATGTCGCGCGACGGCATCACCACGAAAGACACGGGCTCATATTCCCCCGGGCACGCGGTAAGCGAAAGCGCCTGCGCTGCCGTTTTCGGTATCGACGACGTCGGGAGGATCCAGTCATTGGTGATGGTCGGCGCAGCGCGCACAATGAAGGGTGTGTCCTTCGGCGCCTGCGCAACCGCGCTCTCGCAGCAGACCAGAAATCCGGTGACCAGGGCTATTGAAGCGCTATATACAGTCTTGCGCATTGTCGTATTCCTTTTCTCAGTTTCTCCGCCGGCGGGCATGGGAGGCGGGGTCGCAGGCTGCCGCGACACGGCCAGGGTCGTCGCGGAGTTCCGGGCTTCCTCCAGCAGGCCGTTGGCGCTGGCGTCGCAGTCGTCGTTGTTGTAGATGACGCGGCGTCGCCGCCACGCGGCCTGCCTGCGTCGCGTCTGCAATTCGTTTGCGGTCATGGGTCGAGAACCTGGTTGAGGAAGGAGCGGCTACCAGTAGCCATCGCTGGTACCGTCCCAGTTGATCGCCATCTCCGAAGCGTCCCAGTCCGCAGCCACGCCCGCATGACCGTCGTCGCACAAATAATTGCCCGAGGTAAGATGTGTATTATAACCGAAGTTGTAACCGTACAACCACCCGTTCCATGGTGGTGAACCGCCATCATAATAGGCCAGGCCATTGTTGGTGGCGATATTGTCATACCTGGGATTGAACCCGTCTGCCATAAGTACCGTGCGCGAAGGGGACACGATCTTTCTGCGGGTAATCTGCTCGTTTACCGTCGAACCGTAGAGTTTTCTGTTGATCTCGTAATTTGTCCCCCAATACCCGCTTCCCCAGGCTGGGGTCTCGCATTCGCTTGGATGGCTTGACGGACACATGAGCACCCAGGTAAACACCTTGCCCTGCGACTCTCCCGAGTAGGTCTGTACATGACTGGTTATTGTCACCAGCTCCGGTGCATTCAAATCACTGCCGAGATACGGGACATAATACTGGGCCCAGAAATTATCTGGATACGCTAAGCCGCTGGCGATACCGGGCGGGAGATAGCCTGTGTTGTCATCGGCGTAAAATTCCACTGCCAAACCGATCTGCTTCAGGTTGCCGATGCACACGGCAGACCGGCCTTTTTCGCGGGCAATGTTCAACGCCGGCAACAGCATCGAGGCAAGAATCGCGATGATCGCAATGACAACGAGCAATTCGATCAAGGTAAACGGTTTAACGCTCAGCAATAGCCGGCGGTATCGCATTGCAGTTTTTCGAAGCCTGCACCTGAGCAGCTCAATCGGTGTGGACCCGACCGGTCCTGCTTTTGTCGTTGCCGTGCTTCTCATTGAACTACCCACTTACGTCCACCATTACCGGCGCAGTGCCTACGATTCGAGTTAACGCATTACCCACTGGATTTCAAGGCGCCAAGCTGTGGGGCTGTGCCGTCAGAATCATGCCAAGCCACGCATGCTCCCTTATGAGCGCAGTTCCGTCAAAGCCTGGCGCGTCCGGTCGGCCATGTCGTCTATCAAGCTTTCCGGCATTTCGGAAAACCAGGGAAAGCTGATCATGTTATCGTAGTAAAAGTCGGTCGCCGGCAGATTCGCATCACCAAAATCGAAGTGCTGGAACAGTTGGGAGCGGTTGAGCGGCCAATACTGCACAAGTGCCTTGACCGCATACTTTTCGTACAGCAACCCGATGAGGTCATCATGGTTTCTGCCATAAACCTCACCGTCGTAGCGTGCCGCCATGAGATG
Source organism: Lentisphaeria bacterium (assembly GCA_003545375.1). GTDB lineage: Bacteria > Verrucomicrobiota > Lentisphaeria > JABSQK01 > CAJWLW01 > CAJWLW01. The sequence goes on along the minus strand of DPYP01000073.1, from coordinate 2,670 downwards.
GTATACATGCTCACAGCCTGCCGGCACCGCCTGAAAAGACAGTTCCGGAAAATCCGTCAGACCGCCTTTGAACCGTGTCGCTTGTGCTTGCCGGTTCGCATTGATTGCATCCAGGCGTTGCAGCAGCAGCCGGCCAACGGCTGCATTCGGCTCGCCCATGCAGAAATTCGCCGGCCATTTCCCCGGCAAAGCTTCAACGATGTTAGACATAGCTGGACGCCAGTAATCTTCACGCTCATGTGCAAACGGCCAGTTCCCCATCCAGCGCAACTGTCGCGCCGTCACGCCATCGGCAGGGTTGCGAACTGTCAGCATCCCACCCTCGCCAAGGGTTGTCATGTTCTTGTGGGAATGAAAACTGAAACAACCGAAATGCCCGATCGATCCTGTCCGGCGCCCGTTGTAATGGGCGCCCGGCGCCTGGGCGCAGTCTTCGATGACAATCAGGTCGTGTTCGTCGGCAACGGCCATGATGCCGTCCATGTCGGCCGGTAGCCCATACAAGTGTACGATCACGACGACCCTGGTCCTCTCGGTGATCAGCGAACGAATCGAGGCGGCGCTGATCAGGCGCGTGTCCGGATCGATGTCCGCCCAGCGAATCGTGGCGCCGGTGCGCCCGAACGGCACCGCCGTGGCGCAGAACGTATGCGCCGGAATGATGACCTCGCTGCCGCTTTCAAGTCCGGACAGGATGGCGGAAAGCTCGAGTGCCGCCGAGCAACTGGAAACCGCGACCGCATCCGGACAACCGATAAACCCGGCAAACTCTCTTTCGAAAGCTTCCCCTTCCGGTCCCGTCGCCAGCGAATTCCCTTCACGCAGCACCTTGAGCAGCATCTGCTCCTCCTCGCTGGTCAAGCGCGTCTGCACGCCGGGCATTTCGATTTTATCCAACTCTGCAGTCTCCATGTGCCCCCCCTGATTCAAAGCCCGCCGGATTACAGGATTTCTTCCGGACCCAGCGCTTTGTGTTTCGGCGTTCGCGCCGTATCCTCTTTCTCGCGACGTTCAAATATTTCACGTGCCAACGCTTATTCGGCTGCCCCGCGGATTTTACGGTTCACATACGAAACGTAAATGGTGCTGTCGGGCCGGATCCGGGCATCGATGAAGAGACCGTACGATGGGCTTCCACCTTGCCGTCCGACCAGATCTCTCGAACCTCTGTAAGGGACTGTCCCCACGTCGTCTCGCCGTAGCCCTTGACAATGGCAGGCACGTTGTCACCCTGGGCCTGTATCGCGGGAAGCAGGATTGCCAGCCACACAAGGCTCGCCACCGATACGCAACAGCGTGAGAAAAGTTTGTCGATCGTCACCGGATAACCGTCACGTGAGATTTTCGTACGGATGATTGATCGACACTATAATGGCCGCGACCGGCGAAAAAAAGCCCGCCCCGCAGATGCGGGGCGGGCTTTTGGTCATTCAGGCAAATGGAAGCCGTACCGAGCGAACGTGTCAATTGTTGACGTTCGTACCTTCCACCTTGGCCTTCAGGGACTCGTAGTCAGCCCGCTGTTGTTCGATCAGTTTCTGCTGTTCCTTGACCACGGCGGTCAGTACACCGACGATGTCCATCGGCGCAAGACCTTTACGGTCCGGCGTCGCCACGATTTCGGGAACGTCTTCGGCAATAAAGCCAACATGCCCGTCCGGGGTCGTGGCATCCTTGTACTCAAACGTAACCGGATCGAGGCCGCCAAGTGTCTGCAGCGCCACATCCAGTGACAACGGCTCGATATTCTTCTTGGCTTCCCGGGTTGACGCGTTAATCCAGGTCGCGCCGTCACAATAGGCTCCGCCAGCGAACTGGAGCTTGCCATCAGCATAAAGACGCATCCGTTCACTTGGATCCGCTTCAGTTGAGTTGGCAGTATAAAATATCAGGGATGAGCCACCGGAGGCATTCTGGGCCACGCCCGTGATTTTCGCGCGCGGGTTATTCAAGTTGAAATAGCCCATGTTGGCGATCTGTGATGCAAATTCAATAGTACCAAGAGGTTCATCGGCAGGGCCGCCAAAGGCGCCTCCGGCGCTCGCGTCTGTATTCTCAAGTCGAATGGTCGTATTCGGACCACCTGTACGCAGATGAAGCATTGCCTGCGGATCGCTTTCGCCGATGCCGACATTTCCGTTTGCAGCGACACGCATGCGTTCAATCGGGGCCTGATCGCCAGAGGTACTCGAGCGGGTCGCAATGTAGAAGGCTCCGGCACCCTGGCCAACGAAATCCGTATGTTGATAGCCGATGACCACGGGTTGCATGTTCCTGTCGGGGTTGCCATGCTCGTATCCAAAGCCGATTTCCGTGTACGGTGCTGCCGGATTAATGTCACGGTCGATCAGTGACACGGCCCTGGAATTGCCCTTGGTCGCGCCGCCATTTTGCCAGACACTCAAACTTGTATTATGGATCGGCGTGACCGCATATCCGATACCGAGTTTTGGACTGATGTAGACACTGCCCGTGTTCACGTTGTTGATGTCGCCGCCAACGTCTCCGGCCCAGAATTCAGAGCCAACGGGCCCCGCCGGACCCTGGGCACCGGTTGCACCAGCGGCACCGTCGGCACCCTGCTTACCCTGCGGCCCCTGCGAACCGGCGCCGGGCGACTCCCAGGTCGCCAAGCCAGCGGCATCCGAGGTCAGGACCTTGCCTGCACCG
>DPYP01000323.1:0-5790 GCA_003545375.1 Lentisphaeria bacterium | reverse complement strand
GGCACAGAGCCGCTGCTTCAGTCGGTTTTTCATAAGCTCCTCGGGAAAAGTCGATGGCACTGTTTCACGTTGGACAGTCAAGCCATTGTTTCTACGGACACGCGACGCACGGAAAAGCCGTCGTCGAAAACGGCGACCAGCTTGAATGCAGTTTCCTCGGGGTACTGCAGCTGGCGACACGTTCCGATGCTGGTGATCAGGGGAACACCCTGCCAGGTAACATCGATATCCTGATGCCAGTGGCCGGAGAGAACACAGGTGATTTTGCTCTCCTTAAAAAACTGCACCAGTTGATGACGGTTTGGCATATTCCAGTAACATTCTTCCTCGTCCGGATGCTGTATGAACAGCGGCCAGTGCATAATCACGAAACGATGAGTCGCGTCTGCCGGCACCGCCGCCACCGTCTCACGCAGGTACGCCCATTCCTCCGCCTGCGCCGCTGCCTCGAGATCGCCGCGCAATGCTGCGGCATTGAAGCCGACGAAAAAACAGCCCTTGTGGTTTAACGTGAACCGGTTCGGCGTCGCCTCGTGCGTCATGTAGACCTCGTGCTGGTCGTGGTTCCCCGACACACCGTACCACGGTACCTTCAAACGCGCGGCACCGGCCAGGAAAACGTCACGCTGCTCTACAGACTCGCCGTGATTGACGTGGTCGCCGCCGAAAATAACGAGATCGACATCATCGTTGGCATTGATAAAATCGACAGCCTTGTCCAGCCGTGCCCGGGCGGAGTCATCGGTTTCCAGCCCATTCGGGCTCGCCATGCCGATCTGTGGGTCAGTGATGAATGCAAAGGTGAACATGGGTAAACGTACGCCATCGATGGATGGGTTCAAAGTCGCCGATACAGATTACCCCCTTCGAACAGCACGAAGCTCGAAAACCGCGAACAAGCCATGGAGCAGTCCGTGTCCTCCCTGGCGTTTGATTTTTGTCATTGCCCCATTTAGTATTCTGTTGGTTCAAAATTCAACATACCGGGGATTCTTGTGAAGAGCAGCACACTGAAGATCAAGAACGAGACACTGACGAAACTGGATCACTACGTATTGACGCGCGGTGTGCCCCTGCCGCGGGGAGCGGTACAGGATGCGAAGGGCACATCGGTCAGGGATGCCAAGGGGAAAGTGCTGCCGAGCGAATGCAAGGTCCTGCAGCACCGGCCCGACGGCAGCGTTGAGTGGATGCTAATGGATATTCTGCTCAAGCTTGCCGGCGAGGAGGCGACGACGATAACCGTCAGTCCCAAACCCGCGCGGCAACCCGCCGTGACCAATCCCGTAGTCCTGCGGAAGAAGGGGCAGCTGGTAACCATCTCCAACGGCGTCAGTAAAATCACCGTGAACGGTTCGGGCGGGTCCCTGATCCACGAGCTGGTCATCGACGGGAAGACCATTGTCGACCAGTCGACTCTCGTGGACCTTCACGTCGTGGACGGTGGCGGGAAGATCCATCGTGCCAGCCTGAGCGGCGCGTACAGCGTGACCGTGGTGCATCAAAATCGATTGCGCACCGAGATTAAAGTGGCAGGCAAGCACGCCGCACGTGACGAGACGACATTCATGGACTTTGCACTGCGCTTCACCATCACGGCGGGCAGTCCGGACATCAAGATGGAGCACACCTTCTATTGCCGGGAACCGAGCGAAGACCGGATTCACGTTCGTTCCATGTGCCTGGTCATGCCGACGCTGATGGATCGTGGCGCGACGAAGCTTCTGGGCCAGCGGCATCACGGCGAGGACATGTCGCATCGCAACCTCAAGGTCGAGGAGAATGTCGAGATCGTCGCGAGCAGTGTCGGTGACATAGACAATTACGCCCAGAACTTCGAGGGTGCAGCTGTCGCGCATCCGTCCGCGGGCGGCGAGGTTTTCATCCGCAACGTGGACAGCCTCAGGGAAGATTGGACCGAGTACCCGGTTCAAATGCGGCCCGATTACACGGGTGGATTCCGGGCCCACTCGTGGGTCGGCGCGCAACGTTCCGTGACACCGATAATCGGCTGGCGGGAAAAAGGCTTCACGGTCGCCACGGCATTCGAGCATTTTCGCCAGCTCCATCCAAAATCCATCGCCATTGATGAAAACGTCATCACCTACTCGATCTGGCCGGGGTGGTCCCACCCGATGGTGGTTGTCCAGGGGGTCAGCAAGAGTCACATCATCTGGTTGACGGGTGCGGCCAAAGCGATGACTATGAACCAGGTTTCCGATGTGCAGGGTCGCTGGGAATACGGCTACGTGGAACCGGTCGATGTCTCCTTCGATCCCGCCTGGCCGGCCTTCTGTGAAGTGTTGGACTGCCAGCATTTCCTCAAGTACCAACCCGAGAAATATTCATTGCTCGAAAACCTCCTCGAGCCGGCATCGCAAGCGGGAAACCCGAATCGACATTCCTATGACCGCCAGTCGGCGATCGGCATGTTTCACTTCGCCGACCTGGTCAATGCCGAGGGAACGCAGTGCGAGAATAACGAGGACGACTGCCAGGTCCTCTTTCCGCTGCAGCATTTCCTGCGGACCGGTCACACGTATGCCTGGGATTTCGGGAAAGAGGCGGCTCGGCACTACATGGAAGTGGACTTCTGCGAGTGGAGCACCCGCCCACGCCAACGGGGCGGGCTGATTCCGCATACCTCGCAACACTTCATCGGCAACGTCTACCCGAGTCACCAGTGGGTCGAGGGCCTGCTCGCTTATTATTACCTGAGCGGCGACGAGCGCGCCCGCCACGCCGTGGTCAGCGTCGGCGATAATCATGTGTGGTGGGCAGCCAACAAGCTCGACTGCTTTTCTGACGGGCGCGAGGCCGGCATGCCGCTCGTCAACCTGGCGCTGGTCTACGGGCTGACGCGCGACAAGAAATACATCAAGGCGGCAAGGCAAATCATCGACGGCTTTGTTCTCAAATGCGTGAAGAAGCACGGGTCATTCAAATACCCCTACCCGCAGAGCAAAAGGAAACACCCGGAAAAGCTGTTTACCGGCTACGGCGACTGGTCTACCTTTTCGGGACTCTTCCGGCTGTGGCAGCAGACGGGCGACGAGGACTTTCGCGCGCTGGCGGTGAAGCTGACCGAGCAGGCATTTTATCCCGGGTCAATCCCCGTCAACGACGATCGACAAATGGACTTTTTCTCGATCTGGGCGCTGGCCGTCATGACCGGCGACACGGACGCCGCCATCAAGCGCGTTGAGCCCGCAATCCCGATGTTCCTGCGACGGGGCGGCAACGCCGTGCGGCGTTTGCATTTCTTGAAAATACTCGATGAGCGCGGCATGATTGACGAAAAGTGTGTCGGCCATCGACCCGGAGATATCCCATGGGAACGGCATCCGGATTGATGTTTTTCAGGTGCCGCGAGGAATCAAGCTAGGCTTCCGTGGGCAACACCAGCACCAGGTAGTCGTCGTCTGATTCCGGCATGTCGATGACGCTCGACCCGTGGATGGTTTCGGTTCGCACACAGCGTTTTTCATTCAGCGAAAAGACCTGGCACAGCAACGGCTGCGCCGGGAGGTTCTGCAGATCGATCGTGCATGCAGCCGGCTCCGGCATCCGGTGGAAGTTGCCGGCGAGATAGACGTGACCGTCACGGACGATGTGGTTCGTGCAGTTATAAAAGTAGGCGATCAGCGTCTGCCGGTCTGCAGACCACAGGTAGCTCGCCCGATAGTCCGCTGAAACACGCAACGGCCCGGATGACAGAACATCGTCGGGCAACGTCGGTGCCGTGTAGGATTCGGTCGCATCGAGCATCGTGACACCGGCAGGCTCCGGGTCGCCCGGTTGCACGTAACTGGTCATCAGCGGCAGTGCCGAAAAGAACGCCTCGTATTTCTCCAACACCAGGCGGCCGTCGAAACCATCCGGCCCGCTCCCGACATTCGTGCCATCGACCCGGATCGCGACCGGTGCCTGGAGGAACGCCTGCGACCAGTCGACGGCGTCGCGAACCTGCCGGAACACAATCCGTTCGTCTTCGGCATGTTGCTCGCCCCAGGTGATCAGCAGCGGTATACGATGGACCAGCCCGATATAGAGATTATCGCGCAGCCGCCGACGATAGTGCCCGGTACCGCACCAGGTATCCTCCTGGCCCATGAACCGTTTGTACAGATGCGGGCACGGCCAGCTGCCTTCGCCCATGAAGTAGTCTCCGAGCTGCAGGAACTTGAGCTCGATGGCGAGATCGAGTTCCGGCTTCAGTTCCATACCCATCCAGTACATGCGGCTGCCTGCCAGCTCCGCTTCCCAGGCGACGTCGGTCCGGCAGCCCTCGGGGAAGCCGGCCGTCCACTCATGGACGATCCACGCCGCCCGGTGTGCGTCCGGCAGATCGAAGAGGCGGTGGATCGGTTCGATTATGTAGATGTGGTTCGGCATCTGTTTCTGCATGAAACGATACGCGTCATTGACCCGCTCCGGGCCGGCGGCAATGTCACCCTCGCCAGAGGTCGAGACGCAGAAGAGTGCCGTTTCGTCGCGGTACATGTCGGCGAAATCCTGCAGGTACCCATGAAAGAGTTCATCGAACCGCGACCCGTTACCGGGGTGCGTCCAGTCCTCGTCCTTAAAGCCCGCCTCGAGATACTGGCGCAGCACTGGTGTCTGATTTCCCTGCGTCTGACTGGTGCCGTATGGGTAGTGGGAAACGGCCTGCTCCAGAACGAGGCCGTGGCGCGCCGCCACCCGCATGACCAGCGCCAGCTGCTCTGCAGCGCGGGGTATGATGTGCCCGCAAGCGTCTAACTTTTCCCAGATGCCCCAACCGACGAGCAGGTGAATCAGATCCCAGCCGCACGACTGCAGGTATTCGAAGCGCCAGGTCAATTCCGCCTCGGTCATCGCGTCCCAGTAATGCCAGTGCTCAGCGTCCGGATTAGCGTCCAGCTCGGCCTGTCCCTGCACCAGTGTTTCTTCCGGCGTACCGATGTCACGGACAAATGCCATGTCCGCGGCAGAGCCGCTGAGCGGCCCCTGCACCTTGCCGTCCCGGACCAGGCTGTGAGCGTCCGATTCATAGCTCAGGAAAATGCCGTCCGTCACCCGGAGCACGAGGGTGCTCGTCGCGTCAATGGCACCGGAGGCTGTCAGTTCCGCCTCGTATTCACCCACCGGCAAGTCGGTAAAGGACCCGCTCCACACACCGTCGGCCGCAATCAGCTCGGCGACGTGGTCCCCTGACCTGGCCGTCACCTGCACCGTCTGAGGATCCGGGATCTGTCCGTCCGCGTCAATGACAACAGCCGAGATCGGCATGCCCGTTTTTTCGACATTCTGTGCCGTTCGCACGACCGGCAGACAGGGCACCAGCGCCGCGTGACCCGCCATCGATGCGGCAAAAGTGATGGCTGCTTCGGCTTCGGGCGTTTCCGTCCACAGGCCGACTGCTATATGCACCGCCGCGAAGTGGAGCGCGTAACCTTTGGCTGCCATGGCGGCAGCCAGATCCAACGTCACGGAGCCCGGCTCGGTGTGCCAGTTACTGGCCAGCAGGGGCGGACCAGTCCGGCTCTTGATCAGCACACATACCTGCCACTGCGCGGTGGCGTCGCTGACCGTGACACTCAGAATCGGATGCTGGTCAAGGTTGACCTGCAGCTCGGGCAACGCCACAACTTCCCGCTGCCGTGCCGAGCGCTTTTCGAACGTCAGTTCGGAACCGGCATGCTGCAGCGGATTGGCCGGATCACTGAACCAGTCGCTGACCCGCGCCTCGCCGGTGAGCTCGAGATTGCCGGCGGCTTCATACGCCAGAACAGTACGATTGGGCGTCGC
>DPYP01000412.1:0-3988 GCA_003545375.1 Lentisphaeria bacterium | reverse complement strand
AGATCCTCGGCGAGGGCGCCGAGGTAAACGGTCAATCCTGCCGGATCAGCAACGAGGGACCGGCGGTCGAAAGCTACTATGAGTTTTACGACGGGAAGCTCCACCTGGTGCGCGTCAGCTACGAATTGCCGGGCAGACCCGAAACCGGCCGGGATACCGAGGCAATGCAACAGATCCATGCATTGATCGGGAAAAAGTACCGCGAAAACGTAGACATCCGGGACGCGCTCGAGCAGGCCGGTATCGGTATCTTCGTCGTAGCCAACAACCGCGGTCAGGTCCTTGTGACTTACCGGAACCAGACCGTGAGGCGAGATGCCCAGAGGGCGAAGCAGGAAGCGGAGCGCCTGGAGCGCGAAGCGGCCATCTCGGACGAAGATAAGGCGGATCGTGCAGCCGCCCTTGACACAATCGGGGATGAATTGTAACGCCGCCAACCAGATCAGGTTACCAACGTCGTCGCGAATCCGCGATCGGTTACAGCGTACGACGCTTCTGCTCTTTTCGACTGCAGCATAATGTAGGACGAATCGCAGCAACCACTGCGATAGCATGCCGGCATCTTCGACGCGATTGCCTGCGAAAAATGCGCGTGAGTCCAATGAAGCAGGGACAAACCGCGTGCGCAGCTATACGCGGCCCGTTTTTCGGCGCGGCTCGACTCTGCAGGGCGAGCAGGATCACGGCTTCCCCTACGGTCTGACCACGGTGCCGTCTGCCCGGCGTACCGTGTCCCATGCGCCGCCGAACGCGTACTCTTTGAACGGGTACCTCGCAGCCAACGCCTCGTCCACGTCTATGCCCAGCCCCGGCTTTCCGTTGGGCCACATGTAGCCGTCGCGGACCTCCGGGCAACCGGGAAAAACCTCCCTGGTACGCTCCGGGAATATGGCGTACTCCTGGATTCCGAAGTTCCAGCAATTGAGGTCGAGCATCAGGTTGGCCGCGTGCCCCACCGGTGACGTGTCTCCCGGCCCGTGCCAGGCAGTGAGGACGTTGAACGCCTCGCAGAGCGCGGCCAGCTTTCGAGCAGGAGTCAGACCGCCGATCTGCGATATATGCACCCGTATGAAATCGATCAGCCTGTCTTTGATCATCGGAATAATTTCGTGGGGGTTGTTGTATAGCTCGCCCATGGCGAGCGGGGTGCTGGTCTGCTGCCTGACCATGCGGAAGTAGTCGTTGTCCTCCGGCGCAAACAGGTCCTCCAGGAAAAACAGCTTGTATTGCTCCACCTCTTTCGCCAGGCCCACGCCCATTATCGGTGGGATTCGCTCGTGGACGTCGTGGAGCATCTCCACGTCCCACCCGATGGTCGAGCGAATGTGCTCTAACAACCCGAGCGCAGACTTGACATACGGCCGAGGTTCGAAGATGCCGCCTGGATGGGCGTAGAGCATATCCGGCTCTAACTTCGTAACCCGGTCTGTAACGACCCGGCGAGGTCCCGTCTGGAGAGTTTCGTCGACCTCAGCGTCCTGAGACCCGTATGTGGCATACCCGGGAGTTGCAACCTGTACTCTGACGTGGTGGAACCCCTCTTCGATGAAACCACGTGCCCGGTCCTCAACCTCCTTGGGATCCCGGCCCGTGGCGTGAACATACACCGCCGCCGCATCACGAGCCTTGCCGCCCAGCAGGTCGTAAACAGGCATGTCGGCAAGCTTGCCCTTGATGTCCCACAGCGCCTGATCCACTCCGCTGATAGCGTTGTTCAGCACCGGGCCGTTGCGCCAATAAGACGACATGTAGCAAGACTGCCAAATGTCCTCGATGTCTGCGGGGTCCTTGCCAATCAGGAATGGCTTGAGATAGTCATCCACCGCCACGGCGACTGCAGACGGACGTTGCGTGAATGTGGCGCAGCCGACTCCGTACAGTTCAGGCTCATTGGTCTCGACCTTCACGATAACCAGACGTATGCCGTCAGGTTCGGTCAGAATTACCCGAACATTGCGTATGCGTAAGCTGGTCATATGTGTCGTTCCTCCCTTTTATTTTTGCTTGCGAATTACCTGCCGTCGACTGGACAAATTGCACGTTCATGCCGGGTGCCTGTTTAGGCATCCGGCCTGACTCCACGGCAATGTTGGCTTCTGTTGCGGAAGTTTGATCACGGATCAGACAGGGTGCGACCGGCTGCCACACCGTACGAGTCAAAAGATTAACCGGGCGTGCAGCGCCAGCCAGGCGATGCACAGCCTGCCGCGCCGCTGGACTCGCAGATTAACACACGACGCTCCGTCGGTCTTCCGCCGGAGACGGTCTGCTACCACAACGTGTAGCCACCATCAATGACAATAGCGGCTCCCGTGAGATATCTTGCGGCGTCACTGGCAAGGTAGACGGCCAACGGGCCCAAATCTTCGGGTTGCCCAAAATCGCCCATGGGAATCTGCGCCTTAAACGTCTTGATCACTTCCGGGTTTTCTTTCGACCAGTGCACGTTCGGTTCGGTCATAAACCCACCCGGGCAGATTGCATTGACCGTAATTCCGTTGGTCGCCCAATCGGTGGCCGTAGCGCGCGTGAACTGGATAACGGCGGCTTTCGAAGTTTCGTAACAGCGCCCCCCGATTCCGCGGTTTGCCACCATGCCGGAAATCGAGGAGATGTTGATAATGCGTCCACCTCCGCCTCGCTCTACCATCGCTCCGCCAATCAAACTCGTGCAAAGAAACGTGCTTGTGAGATTCAGATCGATGATCGCCTGCCAGGCTTCGAGCGGCATGTCTTGTGTGGGAATATCAATGCGCCGGCCGCCGACATTGTTGATCAGAATGTCGATGGGCCCATTTTGCTCCAATGCCTGCTTGCAAACCAATTCGCAATCCGCCGGATTGCCTATATCCGCGCAAATCGCGGTGGCAACGCGACCGAGATTGTGGATATCTCTTGTCGTCTTTTCGAGACTTGCCTCATCACGTCCCACCAGGATCACGTCGGCTCCGGCATCGGCGATGCCCAGAGCCATTTCACGGCCGAGCCCGCGACTGCCACCGGTGATAAAAAGACGCTTGCCGTCCAAACGAAATCGATCAAGAACGCTCATCATGAGGTCTCTGTTTTTATATGGAAATGGATCTCCCCGACCAGATTCTTTTTCAGGATGTGTTTAGCATAGAGGAGGGCAAAGGAAAGTCAACGATACACGGGAAACAACGCAAAAAATGGGAAGCAAATGTCAAACGCATCAAAGCGGTGCAGGAACGCTGCGGCCTGCGGATTGAGTTCTACGACGATGGACGGTCGACAGAGCTGGTGAGAGCCTAAAGTAAAAAGCCGTGTAGAGACCCAGCCCCTTCAAGTCGAGGGCCAAGTCATGATGCGCTGGGCCAAAGTCGTACTTGAGCCGCAGCCTATCGTACTGGCGCATGTCGGCGAGTTTCTGCGGGAATCCCGTGGTTTGCTTTTCCGCTCAGCGACGGAACTGATGTCTGATCTCGTCGGCAGAAGGTCCGACGGCATAAATCTGGCGTTACTAAAAAAACATAACAATATGCCAAGACGATAGTTATGAATTCATGAAAGGTGGGATGCTGTCGGCGGAAGATTTTTTACTTGGAATTTCGAGGGTAAAATCATACAACATAAGGTAATAAGACTTAAGGTGGAAACCGCCGCGAAACTCTCACATCCCATTATACGTCAAGCGACAGAGGAAAGATGATGAAACAAACAGAAAAAGTATTTGCAGCATTGGGCGTGGCCCTCATGTTTGTCCTCCATGTCAATGCCAACGATGTGTGCCCGGACACTTTGTCACAGGGCGGCACCAACACTACGAGCGCCAGCTATATGCTGCACGACAGCGTCGGCGGTATCGGTGGTGTCTCGCAAACCAGCACCAGCTTCCAGTCGGACGTTGGCTATATCCCACAGATTCTGAGCGGCTGCAATTGCATACCCTGTGACAACTTCGTTTCCCAGGCATGCGATGCACTGCAGCTCAACCAGCAGACCTCCGTTGCGAGTGCACTGGCATTCC
>DPYP01000251.1:0-5176 GCA_003545375.1 Lentisphaeria bacterium | reverse complement strand
TCAGCGGGCCGCCGGTGCTCGTCACCCAATCAAAAGTGTCCGTGACAATGACTACACCGCCGTTCTCGATAATCAGCATGGTATCGTCCTGATACCGCAGATTGTTGATCAACAACCGGTCGTTCAGGTCACCGCGGATCTTGATTTTGGTGTTGCTGTCGTCGAGCGCCACTAGGAATCCGGTGCCGTTGACGACGGCATCGCCGTCACCCACGTCGTCGACTATCACGTTCTTCTTGACGTGCAGATCCGAGTTGAGCGTCAGAATCACCCCCGGGACTACGGTGAGTTTGGTAATGCTGACGACTGAGTTGTAAACGACAGTAGCGGGCCCGACGAACGTCACTTTGTCCGTGGTGGAGCCGCCGGGCGCACCCTGGTCGTTCGGATCCCAGTTCAGCTGGTCTTCCCAGCTGACGCCATCACCGTTGCCGGTCCAGTCGTACTGGACGGCCTGCGTGGTGCCGGCCAACATGAAAACCAGCAACAGGCAGAGCCGGCAGCGAAACAATATGGGTGTGCGGCATTTCATCATGCGAATATGGCGGATTAGATCAACGATCTGTAGACCAATCTACAGTATATGTCGTGTGTGCGCGTGGCTAGCCTAATGTACAAGGATTACGCCGATTTTCAAAATCTCAGGGGAGCGCGAACTTGTGATAAAAGTCACATCACGCATTCCCTGAACCACAAAAAAAACGGCCGCCCCGCAGGTGTATGCGGGGCGACCGTCTCAGGGGTCGTTGTCGGTACCGGTAGATTCGGCCCGATGTCGTCGTCAGCAGGCGCTCTTGGTCGTCGTGACAATGACGCCGGCAACCCGGTAGGGATCGGCGTTGGAAGCAGGACGTCGGTCTTCGAGACGCCCGCACCAGCCGGCGTGAATCGTGCTCACCGGGATACGGATCGAGGCACCGCGATCGGCGACGCCGTAGCTGAACTTGTCAATCGACTGAGTCTCGTGCAGGCCCGTCAGGCGCTGATCGTTGTCGGCGCCGTAAACCTCGATGTGCTCAGAGATTTTTCCGCTGAACGCCTCGCAGATACCATTGAACGTCTCCTCGTTGCCACAGGTACGCATGACTGAGTTGGAGAAGTTGGCATGCATGCCCGAACCGTTCCAATCGCCATGGACCGGCTTGCAATGCCAGTTGATGGCCAGATCGTGGTCTTCAGCAACGCGCTCAAGCAGATAGCGGGCGACCCAAGTCTCGTCGCCGGCGCGCTTGGCGCTCTTGGCAAACACCTGAAACTCCCACTGGCCAATCATCACTTCAGCATTGATTCCTTCGACATTGATGCCCGCATCAAGGCACTGGTCGAGATGTTCTTCGACGACCGCGCGGCCAACGGCCTTGCCAGCGCCGACAGAGCAGTAATACGGGCCCTGCGGGGCCGGGAAACCAGTAGCCGGGAAGCCGATCGGCAGGTTGATCTCCGGATCCCAGATGGTGTATTCCTGTTCGAACCCGAACCAGAAGTCATCATCGTCGTCATCAATCAACGCACGACCGTTCGACTCGTGCGGCGTGCCGTCGTGTTTGAGCACTTCGGCCATCACCAGGAAAGCATTCTTGCGGCCGGGATCGGGGAAGATTGCCACCGGTTCGAGCAGGCAGTCAGAGTCGTCGCCGGCGGCCTGTTCGGTCGACGAACCGTCGAACGCCCATTGCGGGCATTCCTCCAGGGTGCCACCGAAATCACTGGCGATCAGGGTTTTGCTGCGGAGGCTCTGGGTCGGCGTGTAGCCGTCCAGCCAAATGTACTCGAGTTTCGTCTTGCTCATCGACATGTCTCGCGGTTTGGTGCCGTGGCACCGTTGATTGGTTGTCCTGCAAACTCGGTATGCGACAGCCATTGAGGCAATCGATTTCCAGCGCATCCGCAGTCTGCACTCACATAAGGCGAAAGCGCGTTGGGTGCAGTATCTATGCCAAGACCTCCGTCAGGATGACAACTAGCGCAATACCAGTCGGTTCATATAAATAGGCGTCGGCTTCCTCAGGCTATGACAAACAATATTGTATCCTATATCCGGATCGATCTTACATTTTTGTAGTCGATTTCGGAGGGCTTCGCGGTGAAACTCCCCCGCTGTCTAAAGGTCCTTGGCGTGCTTGCCGCCGTGTTTCTGTAACAGCGCCTGCATCTCGCCCTTGCGCTTGCGCTTGGCGACGTCGAGCGGTGTTTCCCGGATGTGATTCTTCTTGTTCACATCGGCGCCCTTTTCGATCAGGTACTCCAGAATCTCGCCCTGGTCCTTCGCTGCCGCCCAGTGCAGGGGCGTCATGCCGGTGTTGCCCGAGGCATTCACCAGGCTTGGTTTCTCCTCGATCAACGTCTTGACCTGTTCGAGCTCACCGCTTTCCACCGCGGCAATAATCTCTCCGGCACCCGGGCCGCAGCCGCCGGCCCCCAATGCCCCCAGCACGCATGCCGTGAGCAACAAATGTCGCATTTCAATCATCCTGTCTCTCCAACGGTGTTCAAGTTCACACATTACAGTCTATTGTCGATTCTGCAGCCTTAAGTGACAGCCTCTTTCAGCGCTGCAACTTCACTATCCGTCAATCCCCGCGAGTATCCAGGGTTGAAATTCCCCAGCTCGATCGGACCGTACGCTATGCGCCTCAGCCGTGCGACCTCATAGCGCAGCCGCGCCATCATCCGGCGAATCTCGCGATTTCGGCCAGTCACCAGTACCAGTCGCAGCCGCCAGATGCCCTCGGGCGCTTCGACGCGTTCGACGCTCAACGCCCGCAACGTCTCATTGCGATCGACGATACCGGTCTGCAACTTTTCGATCGCCGTATCGCTCACCGGCACCGTTACGTCAACCAGGTAGGTGCGCGGCACTTCAAATGACGGATGCGTCAGCGCGTGCGCCAAATCACCGTCGCTGGTGAACAGCAGCAGCCCTTCGCTGTCGCGGTCGAGACGGCCGATCGAATATATCCGCACATCATCCAAGGGCGCAATCAGATCGATCGCCAGCCGGTCGGCGTTGGGATCACTCGCCGAACAGGTATAGCCGGCTGGTTTGTGCAGCAGGTAGTAAACCGCCCTCTGCAGACAGAGCGACTGGCCACGATAGCGAACGTCGTCAGTCCCGGGAATCACCCGCGTTGCCGGCGTCGTCACCACCGTGCCATTCACTGTGATGTCCCCGGAGCCGATCAGTTTCTCACAGGCCCGGCGCGACCCCAGCCCGGCCCGCGCCAGAAACCGGGCAAGCACCATACTGCCGTTCAACGATGACGCGTCATCTACCATCGGCTCGTCGGGTGTAGTGCGCCAAAAACTCGTCCTGCTTTTCCAGGACCTCTTCGAAATCGTGCTTCATATTGACCAGTTTCTCACGTAGCGCTCCGACCGCCTGGCGCTGCCCCCGCATGTCCTCGCGCAGGTCCTCGCGGATCTTCTCCCAATCCTTCAGAATCCGGCGGGCATGCGCCCGGTCGAGCACTTCGATGACGTTGTGCCGGCACTCGACGCCGTCGATTCCGCAGATCGTACAGGCGCTGTCACCGCCGTGGACGACCGAGTACTTGCCGTAAGTGTCGAGTTCGATATCGAGCTGCAGCGACATCTCGCCGTAAGTCTCGTAGCGATGAGCCAGCAGCAACAAGTCCTGCTCAGTCTCGCGCATCGTCGACTCGCCGGCGATGCGCTCCGTCTTGTGCGCCTTTTCCCAGGTGGGAAAACTGATAAAATTCTTGCGTTGCCCGTCGACCACAGCATCGGCGTCGGCTTGAACGTGCAACCAGTCGTCGAACTTCGGGTTCGGCCGCGCCAGCACCATCCGCCCGTGGGCCAGACGCCCGACAACAGCACGTTTGCGGTACACCTTCGTGTCTTCACTGACGACCATGTACAAGTTGCGCTCATAGTCGACATCGTTCTGCTCGAAACGTTTGAACTTCTGTTCTTGGTGCTGCTGCGTCAAAACACCGGTTTGCAGACCGGTCAGGACTTCCCGCCGCTGCTGCCGTTGCTCGGCGAGACTCGTCTGCAGCGCTTCGAGCTGCGTCGTCAGCTCTCTTCTCTTGCGCTTCATGTTGTTGGTAGTAATCTTGTCGATGTAATACAACTGCACGGATGTCATGCTCTGCTCGCCATCCTTGTCTTCGCTGCGGCCGAGGCGCGTGACTCCTGACTGTGCCGGTTGGACGCGGAGACGCCGGCGGGTCTCGACAGGCACCGCGAATCGCCGGGTATGATCCACTTGCACCTGCAGGATGCCGCGCTGCACTGCATGCTGCCGCTCGATATTGCGTGCCATGGCAGCATCGATCTCCTGCAGTCGATTCTCCAGCTGCACCTTCGCCAGCTCCGCCGCCCGGCGCAGATCGCGCAGCGACCGCAGGTCCTTGTCGCGAATGTCATAGCGCTGGCGGAGATGCAATACAGTGGCCCACCCCCGACGCGATTCCAGCACCCACAGCATCGTGCCGCTCGGCAGCGATTGCACCAGCTTACGATCCTTGTAGATGCTCGCCGCCTGCGCCAGCAGCATCGGCTTGCCAGGCAATGTCGCCGGCGCCATCATCTGTGCCGCCTGTGCCGACCCGGTGTGGGCACCGCCGAGAATCAGGCAGGTATAGAAGCAGATTGGGAGGATATGCAGTCGCATGGGACGCTCCGCGATGGTTGATATTGCTCAATATGGGGGACAGTCGGTCATGTTTAAATGACACAGCCACCGAAATCTTATTCACTTGCCCAATTTCTCCGCTGATTGTCTCATCGAGAAGTCGGGGTTACTGTTTCGCTGCTATCAACCCGTCTTCAGTACCATAATCTCCGAATTCAGCGAGATCGTCATGCACGCCAAAGTCTCCCTTGCCACTTTCCGCGGCCGTCAGGCTGTCGCCCTCAGTAATGGCCATATCGAACTCATCGTCCTCACCGGCGGCGGTCACATCGCCGCTATCCGCAGTGCCGGTGGCGGGGTGAACGCGCTGTGGGAACCTAACTGGCCCACCGTCGACCCCAACCTACGCAGCTTCATCGACACCGACGTCTTCGGTGATTCGCTGGAAGGCCAGTTGCTGTCGTCGATTGCCGGACACAACCTGTGCATCGACGTCTTCGGGGAACAGAGCCCCGGCGAGTGCGATGCCGGCCTGACCTTCCACGGCGAAGCCGGCATGGTCGTATGGAGCAGCGCCGA
>DPYP01000410.1:0-2819 GCA_003545375.1 Lentisphaeria bacterium | reverse complement strand
CCTGTATCGCCGGCCGGTCCCTGCTCACCCTGCGCCCCCTGAGAGCCGGCGGAAGCGGCTTGCCAGGACGCGACACCGTTGCCGGCGGCATCACCGAGCACGCTGCCCGCGCCTGGTGAGGGGCTGGAAACGTCGATTGTGACTTGCGCCGACGTACCGCCGACAATGAACAGTCCAAGAACTGCGGCCAATGTGAATTTCATGTGTTTCATCCTGCATCTCCGTTGATTGAAAAATTGGGTTCAAGTTCCCTTGCCAATTTATGAGTGTACAAAACTCCAACTGCAATTGCAAGGGAAAAAAAATCTCGTTGGCACTCACAATAAAATCACAGAACTGTGCCTGGCATGGTGAGCAGACATGCCCGCTCGCCCAAAAGAGGAACCGCACCGCAACCCGGGGCCCGCAAGCTACCGGACATCCACCGTCACGACTCGATCGACGGGGGTCATAACTTTCTGGACACCAACATTATGCGGCCACGTAATCTCAAGTTCGACAGGGTCACGGTGGCGGCCGAGACCGAAGTGCAGGACCAGCTCGCTCTGGTTGCCTTCGCCGGTGCCGGCTTCGACCTGTCGCGTCAGGATCCGGTCGGGCAGATGAATGCGAACCTGCGCGCCGATCGCTGAACGGTTTACCTTGCCTGAGCCCTCCAGGCGCACCCGCAGCCAGTGGTTGCCGACAGTCTGGTTCCTGTAGAGCGCTTTGCCGGCCAGCAGATCGAGATCGCCGTCGTTGTCGAAGTCAGCATAGGCTGCCAGGTATCCCGCGCCGATATTGGAAAGACCCTCGGCCGCGGTGACGTCGGTGAATGACCATCGCCCGTCGTTGCGGTACAACCGCGGCTGGTTGTGGCCGTATACCGTCGTGAAGAAAAGATCGAGGTCGCCGTCGTTGTCATAGTCGCCCAGCACCGGCGAGGCGTATGACTCCTGATAGCCCACACCGCAGGTGCCGCGATCGGCAAACCTGTAGCCGTGCTCCGGCCCGAGGTTCTCGAGGAAGCGTGACTGCGGCTGGCCGCCGTGCGCGAAGTTGCCGACAAACAAATCGAAGTCGCCGTCGTTGTCGATGTCGCCCCAGCAGGATCCGATGCCATGGCCGTTGCCGCCAAGGGCGTTGTGTGAAGTGCCGATAAAGGAAAAGTTGCCATCGCCGTCGTTCTCCCACAGACGATTCGGCTGCAGTCGGTAGTTGGTCACGTACACGTCGACATCGCCGTCCTGATCCCAGTCGCATGAGGTGACACCGCGGCTGTTCGACGGACCACCGATCGTCTGGCTGGTGAAGGAGTTCGCGTTGTCGCTGAGCATCAGCGTGTCGTTGTACGGCGCCATGCCGCCGGTCTCGTAGCCGGTGACAAAAAGGTCGAGAAACCCGTCGCCGTTATAGTCGGCCCAGTTGGCGCTGCGGTTGGTGCCGTTGCTGATGTCTTTGCCGGCCGGGAGTGCCGGCAGCAGCATGCCGGGTTTGAACACAAACTTGCCGGGCGTGCTTATATTCTGATACACCCGATTACCGAGCCAGGTGTAGCCATCAAGATCGCCGTCGTTGTCATAGTCACCCCACATGCAGCCGGCCGGAATCTTCGGCTGCCTCGAGAACCCGTTACCGCCTTCATTGCGCCAGCTGTCGCTGTACATGGTGATGTCGGCGAAGCCGTCGCCATCGACGTCGGCCCACGCCGCGGGCGCGCCGCTGACTTCGAGCTTCATCTCGGCGGTGACGTTGCGGAAGCGGCGATGGCGCGAGTACAGGCCCTCGAGCGCCTTGACGATTGCCCGCCGGTCACGGCGGATGGCGTCGGCAAGCTCGTGCAGTTGGTCTTCATCGGCAATGCTCTTAATCCGCTCGAGCGCCCGTTTGTCTTCGCTGACGGCGGTCCGGCGGTCGGTGACAATCTGCGCTGCTGCTGCGTCACCGCCGTCAACGAGCTGGCTTGATGCCAGCCGGAGATGATCGACGTCCTGTGACAGTGCTACGAGTTCGGCGGCAACCTGTTCGCGAGCAGTGGCGAACCCGGCCGCGGTGCCCGGCGTCGGGTGCGGGCCAACGGGCGGGGAAAAGTTCGTGTCGTGCTCGATCTGGTCAGTGATCCGCAGCTCGTCGAGGCGGCCGCGCAGGCAGTGACCATACGCGTATGCCCACATACCGACGTGCAACCTGCCGCCCGGCGCCTTCAGTGCTTTCCCATTGTCGACGTGAATCGTTTGGCGGCCGTCGACATAGACATTGTACGTGCTGTTGCCGTCGCCGCCGGTGCAGTCCCAGTTGATCTCGAGGTGATGCCACTTGCCGATATCGACCTGGTAGCCTGCCTGGACCAGTGAGCTCGGCGAGTAGACATCGAAGGACATCGCGCCGTTCTGGGTATATGCCTCGAAGCCGCCGTTCTCGCGGTTACCCGGCATGTTGTACCAGCCGAACAGCGGATGGTACATGTTTGTCTCGTCCTCATCGAAGCAGTACCAGAAATCGACGGTGCCCTGGCGGATATCGAGGTTGTCGCGTGCGGCATAGGCGCAGCGGCCGGGGTCGACGTTGTCGATTGCGAGGGCCCCCTGCCACCTGCCCTCGGTGGCGATTTTCGCAACCTCGTAGCCCGGTACCGGTTCAGCAACCGCGGCACCCGTTGCGAAGTCTCCATCGGGGCTGTCATCATAGTGCGCCAGGAAAAGCGTCCTGGCGGCAGCGAAGTTGACGGCAAAGGCAATGGTGATACAGATGAACAGTCTGGGCATACAAGCTTCCACCGGATATGAACGGACGCGGAGTTCCGTTCACTTTAATCGCTAACCTCCCGGGGACCAGTCCAG
>DPYP01000314.1:3002-5584 GCA_003545375.1 Lentisphaeria bacterium | reverse complement strand
CCGGCTGCCGACTATGTCGTCATGTCATCGAGCTTCTATCATTTCCGCAATTGCGAGGACGAAGTCTTTGCGCGTCTGTGCCAGGCGGCGCGGCGCGCGGTTGTTCTGTGTGAGCCGGTGAGGAACCTCAGTCGCCATCGTTTTTCACCGCTGGCGAAACTGGCGAATCGGCTGACCAACCCGGGCATCGGCGACTATCGATTTCGACACAGTCTCGAGACCTTTCGAGCCTTTTGTGATCGGCATGATGCCGACGTGTTCGAGCACGACGGCAGCTTTGCCTACGCGGTATTCAGCCTGGATAAGCATGATAGCGAGTAAGCGGCTCAACACGTTCGCTAATCGGATTGCGCCACACCTTCTGGCCGGGCTCGCCGGAGTGTGCCTGCTCGGTACGTTCGTATACTTCCTTCAGGATTTGGCGGTGCTGCCGCGTGATTTCGACGAGTACGTCTACTACAATTCGGTTCGCTTGTTCTATGAGACGAATTCGCTGCAGGCGCCGGACGCCTCGAGCGAGGATACGTCGGTCATCTTCAAGGCCAACTGGTACGGCGCGGCGTACCACCTTATCTACGGTCTGCCCGCGAAGATCCTGGGGCCGGACGGTTTCAATTTCTTTCTGATCCACGTCGGTGTGACAGTGCTGACTGCCAGCCTGCTTTACTGGCGGATAAAGAAACGGACGACGGCCAGTTTTCTGGTGTTCATCTGGCTGGCACTGAACATCAGCATACCGATGTCTTACACTTTCTACCCGGAAACCATCCACATGGTATTCGGGGTGGCGCTCACCTGCCTGGTGGTTCGGCTGGCCCAACAGCGAACAGCTGGAGAATCGCTGCAGTTTTGGCGCTGCGTGTATGTCGCTGTGGTTTTTGTCGCGGTACTGCTGCGACCGACGTGGGCGGTATGGATCGTGGCGCTGCTGCCACTTGCGGCCGGACGCCGCGGATATATCGTGGCGACGGCTACAGTGCTGGCCTGCTGGGTCTGGACGCTGGTCTACGTCAAGCTGTTTTGCGCCCCTTTGCAAGTGGCGGCAGGGCCGCTGATCGACAACCTGCTGCATCTGGACCTGAGCGTATTCTGCAGCAACCTCTTCAGCAGAACGTGGGAGAATCTGTGTGCACTGCTGCTGGAAGCACCGGTCAACGGCAAGTCAGCGCAGGAGTATCTGGGCGTGTGGTTCAAGGTGCTGGTGTTCAATCCGTTTCTTATCCTCAAAGTCTACCTGTGCGCCATGATCGGTATCAACATCTTCTATGTGGTGAAACAGCGCCAACGGCTGGACATCATGATTCTGCTGATCAGCGGCTCGTATATCCTGATGCTGCTCGCGATGTACACGACGAAAAGTGATTATTTCGTCCGCATGATCATGCCGGTTCTGCTACTCCTGTCGGCGGGTCTGCTACACACGCGTCGGCCGTGGCTGCGTACTATCGTTGCCGTTGTCGGGGTTTACGTTTTATTCCTGTCGGTGCTGGTTGCGAAATACTACATCGATCAACGTCGGGATGTGGCGCGGCAATTCAACACGACGTACAAGGCCGGGGTGGAACAATTACAGCGGATCGTGGCGGTGCTGCCGGCGGACCGGGCGGTAGTGATCCAGACTCTGTACTATGATGATTTTCCGTATCCATATCAGATCTTCGCCGGTGCCAGGCCAGTAAGCACGCACGGCCGTAAACCAATCATGTACAGCATGTCACCGCACCGGCGTGAACTGCCGGCTGCCGAGCTGTTCCCCCGTCACGGACGACTGGAGATCGATTACGTTCTGACGACGTACGCTCTCGACTTCGACCATCTGGAACTGGTCCTGCAGACACCGCACTTCCGATTGTACCGCGATCACCGGCTGGATCTGGTTACAAATCCGTGATGTTGATGATGCTGGTACTGGTGTCCAGGTGGCGTGTCGGCAATCGCACGCTGAAGGTGGTGCCGACGCCGACCTGGCTGGACACGGAGAGGGTGCCGCGGTGGGTTTCGATGATGCGCTTCGACACGGCCAGTCCGAGACCGGTGCCCCGGTCGCCTTTGGTCGTGTGGAACATCTCGAAAATTCGGTCGAACTGCTCCGGCGGTATGCCGTGACCATTGTCGACGGTGGTAAGGATGAGAGTGGCACCATTGTTTTCGGCTTTTATCTCGACGCTGACACGCCCCTGGTCCGTGCCGTGATGACGTTCGATAACGGCATCGACAGCGTTGCGCAGCAGGTTGAGAATGACCCGGTGAATGCCGCGGCTGTCAATCTCTGCAAGCAACGGTTCCTCGAGGGCGCCGCGGGAGTCAAAGTCGATCTCGATGCCGTGCTCGCGCGCCGACGGCCGGACGAGTTCGACCGCCTCGGAGATGACATCGCAAAAATCGCACATCCCAAGGTCGATGGAATCTTCCTTGGCGAGGTTCAACAAGTCGAGCATGAGCGAGGACAGGCGTTTCTGATTCTTGTCGAGGGTGTCCCAGGCTTCATTCATCATGCTGTCGTCACTCGCATCAATGCCCATGCGCAGCAACGAGACGCTGCCTTCGAGACCGCCGAGGATGTTCTTGATGTAGTGCGACAG
>DPYP01000314.1:839-2606 GCA_003545375.1 Lentisphaeria bacterium | reverse complement strand
ATCGCCATACCGGCAGCGTGAGCGATTGAGGTCAGCAGCATCAGATCGTCCTGCTCGAAATGGTGGCTGATCTGGTTGCCTATCATGTAGATCAGGCCGCACAGTTGCTGGCGTCCATGCATCGGTGCGCACATGATCGTGTTGACATTGAAGCCACAGAGCGATTCACCGGTGAAGCGCTCATCGTTGAGGACATCCTCGGACAACACACCCTCGTGGTGTTCTTTGACATAGTCGACGATCGAGTTGCTGATGAATGTATCGGAGATCATTTCGACCGGACCGTTGGCATCGACCTCCGCGACTGGGTCGACGTAGTCCTGATCGCTCATGTAACGCAGCAGATACGCGCGATCGACGGGGATGACCTCAGTAATAATCTGCAGAATCTCGTTGAACAGGTCCGTTTCCCCGGATTGCGAAGTCAGCAGGCTCTGCAGTTTATAGAGCGCGGCAAGGCGTTTCTGCTCGCGCATCACCTGGTCGATGGGGGATTTCGTGTCGCTGGCCAGGCTCTCGGCGGTGATCGGCGCGACACGGTACGAGATGAAAGAGGTGTCGAACTTTTTTTCTTCTTCGGGCCGGAAGACTTCGAACAGCGTGTCGCCAATGCGCACAGCGGTCTTCATCGGCAGCGGCACGATGTCGTTCAAGCGGTTGCCCTGGATCCAGGTGCCGTTGGTGCTGTTGAGATCCTGGATATGCCAGTCACCTTTCTCCGCATAGATGCGAACATGATTGCGCGAGATCATGATATCCGGGACAACCAGCGAAGCACTGGCAGTGCGGCCGATGGTATACTCGCTCTTCTCGAGTATGTGCTCCTCGCCGGAGGCAGGGCCACCTATGATGCGCAAGACGGTATTGTCTTCTGAAACATTCATTAAATGTACGTCTTTTCTCCAACGTCGGAGCTGGGGGTGCTACGGCATGCAGAAAAAGAGAATTTATACAACTCGCGCTACGTTCTTTTCGATGTGCTAATTTATTGCTATCATCGGGAGATTACAAGATGCGCGGTCCGCTCAGTCGATGACGAAATTAATACCATCGACAGCCGGAAAATGGTGGACTGCAATGCGATCGAGGTCCTGCCGCAGACGTGCTGCCGCCACACCCGTGGCCTGCATCTGGCCGCGTGCCACTTCCTCGGACTGGCTGAACTGTATGTGGGTGTCAACGTCCCCGATCACGGCGCGTTCAGTGGCACGCGAACGGATCTCGACGAGCAGCCGGTCGACCATCCCGTGCAACTGCTCACAAAGCACGTCGAACGCCGGATACAGCATCAGTTCCGCCACCACGACTGCGGAGTCCCCAATGAGGTAGTCCAGATTGGCCTGGATCGACAGTCGCGGCAACAGGTTACTGACCGACCGCACGGCTACGGTGCCGCTGGCAATCAGCCTGGCGTCGCGGCTGGCAAGCAGAGACGGAATCTCGTCACGGTGGATGAGCCAGTAGCTTTCGGCATCGATCGGTTTGCGTTGATTCTCGTTCTGGCTCCACACCGCCTTGCCAAGCTCCATGACAAGGCGGGGCGATACCTCGGATATCTGCAATCCAGCGATCTTGCGGATAACCGTATCGAGCACCCGGTCGACGGGCTTGGACATGAAAAACGGATCCCGCTGCAGAATCAGGCGGATGATTGCAGGCTCAGGCTTGACGCGCTCAGGCACCGTGCCGGAAGCTTGCTGCAGATGACGGCGGCGGCGGTAGTCGGTGGCGACCTGAGGAAAACCGGAGTCAAGCAGGATCTGAATG
>DPYP01000314.1:0-451 GCA_003545375.1 Lentisphaeria bacterium | reverse complement strand
AAGTTGCGGATGACCGCGACGATGTCGTCGGCGAGTTCAGGGTCCTCGACACCCATGAGATGGCATGACTGCCAAAGCTCATTGCGCAACTGGTCGAGGTTCAGGGTCAGTTCGCCACCTGCTTCGGCGCGGATGCGAATCGTATCGGCTTGCAGTTTGATCATGGTCGGGACGCTATCTTGCAGCGGGATTTTCCGTGCTTCCAGCGGATATCATAGCCTGCGATCGACCGTCGTTCAACTGCTAAACAGCAGAGACGGATTCGATGCTCAGTGCCTTGCCGGTGGCGACATCCAATTCGATGACAGCCCCGTGCAGTTCAATGTCATCTTCAACAACACGCAGTCGAGTCGGCAACCCGGTGCGGAAGCGGTGCACTACGTCCTTGATGTCGCGGCCGAGAATGGATTCCCTTGACCCGACCATACCCAGGTCAGTGATGTATGCAGTG
>DPYP01000445.1:11611-14278 GCA_003545375.1 Lentisphaeria bacterium | reverse complement strand
GAATTCTGCGTCCTGGCAGATCTGCCGTACCGCGACCTGCTGAAACGCTGGCGCTGGACCCGGCCGCAATCACGATTGTCGTCGACCGCGCGACGGCGCAATCTGAAAAAGGCTTTTGTAATTTCGAGTCGCTTCAATTTGGCAAACAAACGGATACTGTTGATCGACGATGTCCTCACCACGGGCTCGACGCTGGCGGTATGCTCTGAGAAGCTGCTGGAGGCGGGTGCGGCATCGGTCGATATCATGACTGTCGCCCGCGGCTGATGACATCGTCTTGTCTGTCTGCGACCGGCTCAACCCAAAGACGGAACCGAACACATGGCCTCATTGTTCAAGAAGCCGAAGTATTCAACAGTCAAAGGTGTGACCACGAAAAGGGAAATTCCAGAGGGGCTTTGGCTGAAATGCAAAAGTTGCAACGAAGTTATTCACAAGGACGACCTGCAGAGCAATCTCAATGTGTGTCCCAAATGCAACTTCCATAACCCGATCACCTGGGAGGAACGGGTCGAGCTATTGACCGACAGCGGCTCGTTCAAACAGCAGGACGTTGACATGTCCTCGGTCGATCCGCTGAAATTCACAGGCACCGCGAGCTATGGGGAGAAGATCACCGAGAACCAGACGAAATCCGGCATCAAGGATGCCGTCGTCTGCGGTGCAGCGACTCTCGACGAACGGCCGTTCGCGCTGGGGGTGATGGAATTCCGTTTCCTCGGAGCAAGCATGGGTTCGGTCGTCGGCGAAAAGGTGACGCGCCTGACTGAGCTGGCGATCGACCGCCGGATTCCGCTGGTGCTGGTGACCGCCAGCGGCGGTGCGAGGATGTACGAGGGACTGTACAGCCTGATGCAGATGGCCAAGACGAGCGGCGCCGTCGGCCGGCATCATGAGGCGGGCCTGCCGTACATTGTCATCATGGCACATCCAACGACGGGCGGGGTGACAGCGAGTTTCGCGTCGCTCGGCGACATCATCGTGGCGGAACCGGGCGCCCTGATCGGCTTTGCGGGACCGCGGGTCATCAAGCAGACGACGCAAGCGACATTGCCCGAGGGCTTTCAGACAGCGGAGTTTTTGAAATTGAAGGGCTTCATCGACCGCATTGTGGCGCGCAAAGATCTGCGGCAGGAGTTGTCTCTGCTGCTGGGATATCTTTCCTGAAGATCGTTCTGCACAGGATCATTTTTTTCGTTAGACCTATTGGATTTCGACGGCTTTCTGCTACGGTACTAGTCCATTGCTATCGGCTCGTGGGACCTATGCGATGCAATCTTGTGAACCGGGCCAGACCTTGACGGGAGCAACTCTAAGCATAGAGGGCAGGCGCTGTAGGACCACCTGCGGGCCGGTAGTAATGGACTTGTTCAGTATCTTTCAAAGCGGGTGCCCGCCCCGCATGCCAGACCAACGCCCGAGACCCGATGGCCTATCAAGTACTTGCCCGTAAGTGGCGCCCACAGCGATTTTCGGAAGTCGTGGGCCAGCAGCATGTCACGCGTACGCTGCAGAACGCTATCAAGGAATCACGGATAGGTCACGCTTACCTGTTCGTTGGCTCCCAAGGGATCGGCAAGACGACCGGCGCCCGCATCTTTGCCAAAGCACTGAACTGCGAACACCTCGCAACGAACGCCGACGGCGGCATTGAACCGTGCTGCGAATGCCAGACCTGCCATGAAATTGCCGGCGGCAGTTGCCTCGATGTGTTGGAAATCGACGGCGCGTCGCACAACGGCGTGGAGGACGTGCGGCAAATCCGCGACAACGTGCAGTACACCCCTTCCAATGGCCGGCGCTACAAGATCTATATCATCGACGAAGTCCACATGCTGTCGACGCAGGCGTGGAATGCCCTGCTCAAGACCCTGGAGGAACCGCCGCCACATGTGAAATTTCTGTTCGCCACGACCGAGCCGCACAAGATCCTACCGACAATTTTGTCGCGTTGTCAGCGCTTCGATCTGAAACGAATCCCTGTACCTCTGATCGTTGCGCGCCTGCACGAGATTGCCACGGCAGAGAAGATTTTCGTCCACGACAGTGCCCTCACTATCATCGCGCGTGCGGCGGAAGGCGGTATGCGCGACGCCCAGTCGATCTTCGACCAGATGATCGCTTTCTGCGGCGGCAACGACGAGGGCAGTCCGATCAGTGAATCCGATGTGATCGACGTCTTCGGGCTGGTGTCGCATTCCGAGCTCACACATCTTGTCGAGGCAATCCTGCAGAACGACGCCGGGGCGTTAATTGCGGCCGTGCACAACCTGGCAGACAAAGGACGCAATCTGGAGTGCCTCTACGCCGACATCCTTCTGTACGGGCGCAACCTGATGGTGTTCGGTCACGTCAGCGATCCGCGGGCAATGCTCGAACTGAACGACGCGGAATTTACAGATCTCCAGCAGCTGGCGGCGGTGGCGACGCCGAGCGTGGTGCAACGGCTGGTCCAAGGGCTGTTGGCCGGCGACAGCAACATCCGCTATACGCTGAACAAGCGAATCTATATTGAATCCACCCTGCTACGGGTGATGCGAGACGCACACGCCGTGCAAGTCGATGATTTGATCACGCAGCTGCGAATACTTCAGGAAAAAGGCATCCTACCGGCCGTCGATACAGCACCGGCGCCATCGCCCCCGGCAGCACCCGTGCAGTCAACTC
>DPYP01000445.1:0-11230 GCA_003545375.1 Lentisphaeria bacterium | reverse complement strand
CCGCACCATCACCCGCCCCTGTCGCGCCGAAACCGGAAGCCCCCCAAACGCCCGAATCAGCATCACCGGAGCCGTCCGCACCGCCGGCACCTGAAGCCGCGGCACCTGCAGAGCCGCAGTTGACCCTGGTGCCTGACGAGCCGGCGCCGGCAGCACCTGAACCGGACCAGCAGGAAACGACGTCATCGCCCGACCTTTGGCAACAGGCCGAGCAGGACGAGACGGTTCAGGGCGCCGTCGACCTTTTTGGCGGCAAGATTATTGACGTGCGCACCGTTCAGAAAGACTGACCGTGGCAGCGCACCTTGCCCGTCTGCTCGAACCCCTTGATCGACCTTCGCGCCGGGTTGTTGTGATCGGGCATCGCGGCGCACCGCACACCGCGCCGGAAAATACCCTGCTGTCCTTCCGCAATGCCATTGATGCAGGTGCAGACGGTATCGAGTTCGACATCCGCCTGACTGCTGACAACAGACTGGTCGTGATGCACGACGCCAATGTCGATCGCTGCACCGACGGCACCGGGCCTGTTGCTGAACACAGCTTGGACGATCTGCGGCGCCTGGACGCGGGCGGCTGGTTCAGGTCGGCCTTCAGCGGCGAACGAGTGCCTGCCTTCACCGAAGCTCTCGAGGTGATGCGCGAGCGTGTGCTACCTCTGGTCGAGGTTAAAGCGCAGACCGATCACGACGCAGCGCATTTGGCATCAGTCATCCTTGCCGAGTTAGACTCACTCGAGATGCGGCAGGACGTCGTGCTGCACAGCTACGATCCGGCAATCGTGTCAGCACTTTACAAAGCCGACTCTGCGTTGGCGCTGGCGATCACCTTCGACGAAGAGGTTGCACCGCCGGCATGGATAGGCGGTGTTCACCCGCACGCACCACTGGTGACGGCAGCGCTCGTCGAAGCGGCCCACGCTGCTGGGCGCTGGGTGTGTACATGGACGGCAAACACCGAAAGTGCCGTGCAACAGCTTGCAGACCTGGACGTTGACGGCATCATGACCGACGATCCGGTAATGGCGATCACGGCGATATCCAATGCCGAATAACCACACGCTCATGTTCATCGCAGCCGCGAGTCAGGATCACGATGATCCACTTGTCGCAGTAACGGCCGGCAACTATCGTACTTTCAACGATGCCAGGCCGAGCGCCGCGAGAACGATGGCCATGATCCAAAAGCGCACGACGATCTGTGTTTCCGTCCAGCCGAGCCGCTGCAGGTGGTGATGGAACGGCGCACAAAGAAACAGTCGCTTCGGTGTGCCGGTCAAGCGTCGCGTAATTTTGTAGTATCCAACCTGGAGAATAACCGAGCCGGCTTCCATGACGAACACGCCGCCAACTACGAGCAACAGAATCTCCTGCTTCACGAGGACCGCCATCAGCCCAACGGCACCGCCGATGGCCAGGCTGCCGGTATCGCCCATGAACATCCGGGCGGGATTGCAGTTGTGCCACAAAAACCCCAGCCCGGCACCAATGATGGCGGCGGCGATGACCGTTACCTCGCTGCAGCCGGGTACGAACGGTACGAAGAGATAGTCGGCGATGACCTTGTGTCCACAGACATATGCGAAGCAAGCGTACGTACCGGCACAGATAATGGTACAGCCGATGGCGAGACCGTCCATGCCGTCACTGAGGTTGACGGCGTTCGATGAACTGACCAGTACCAGACAGCCGAAGGCGATGGCCGCACAGATCCCCATATCGGCGATGATCGGATCCTTGAGAAAAGGCACCATCAGTTGCCGGACGTGATTCGAGGTGACCGCATCAAGACAGTAGACCGCGGCAGCACCGATAAGAATCTGAAACGCGAACTTCCAGCGGGCGGACAGACCGGCCTTGTCATTCTGCGAGACTTTCTTGTAGTCGTCGAGAAAGCCAACGAGGCCAAGGGAGATCAACAGTCCGAGAAAAACTTTTACCAGACTGTTGGGCACGGCCCACAGGACGATCGCCAGGACGACGGAGTAGAGGATCAGCACACCGCCCATCGTCGGTACTTCGCCCTTGCCCAGGTCCCGTTGTTCGTCGGGCACAACGCCGTCGAGATGATCAGGTGCGGTGGTTTGGAACCCCCGCAGCACCCGGATAGTCAAAGGACCCAGTAGGATAGCGGAAAGAAAGGCCGTAAAGCCGGCGGCACCGGCGCGGAATGTGACATATCGAAATACGTTGAGAATAGAAATGTCGCCAGCGAACTCAGAGAGATAATAGAGCATTCGACCCGAGTCGGTTGAGAATTACGGCTGGTTTGATATAATGAGGGTAATTCTGCACTTGTCAATGTGCCGGGCACGATAGTTCGAATAAATTATGCTGAGATTCCAACGAGACGGTGAATGACAACCGAAGACGACACAAAAACGAACAAGCGCAGTTGGCGTGACCGGATTGTCCGCGCGGCATTGCTGGTGGCGCTGGCCCACTTCCTGGTAAAAATCGTCAGCCTGGTGCAGAATCGCTACCTCGGCCATTATTTCACTGAAGACGAGGGTGATTTTTTCCTGACGATCTACAAGTACATCTTCCTCTCGATCTTCCTGATCGGCGAAGAAACGCTGGGGCCGATTTTTCTGCCGATCTTCATGAAGATTCGCCAGCAGGACGGCGAAGCGACGGCATGGCGCTTCAGCAGCATGATCTTCAACGTCTACTTTCTATTGCTGCTGGCGCTTGGTATCGTGATGATCATCGATCCGCAGCTGGTGATCCGCATCTGGACCCAATGGCACGACGATCCGACCGGCAACGCCGACAAGCTGCAACTGGCAGACCGCACGGTGCCGCTTCTGGTCCCCGGACTCATCGGCATGTGCCTGGCAAGCCTGACGTATCTGCTGCTGAACGCCCGCGAACGGTTCTTCTGGGCGGCGTGGGGCGACGGCATGGTGAAGGTCTGTATCCTCATCGGCATCGTTGTGGGCGGTGTGCTGTACACGGCATCGCCCGACCGGTCGACGTTCGCCGCCAACGGCCTGGTCATCGC
Source organism: Lentisphaeria bacterium (assembly GCA_003545375.1). GTDB lineage: Bacteria > Verrucomicrobiota > Lentisphaeria > JABSQK01 > CAJWLW01 > CAJWLW01. Next base: position 8,227 of record DPYP01000445.1, on the reverse strand, counting down.
AACTGTCGGCCTGGCTGCCGGCGGGTTAGCCAAGTTTGCCTGTCACCTTTGGGCGCTGGCACGGACGGGCGCCCTGCATAACTTCCGGCTGACCCTGACGGCAAACCGGCAGTACGTCAAAGATTTTCTGCTGCTGCTGTTGCCGCTGCTGGTCGGGATTTTGTTCGCCAAGTTCCGCGATGGCTTCAACTACTCGTGGATTCTGTCCGACCAACCGGGGCTGGTACGTGCCAACGCTTTCGGTAAAACGATTGCCGACAGCATCCATTACCTGGTGCCGTATGCCGTGGCAATTGCGCTGTTGCCGTACTTTTGCATGCTGGCGGCCAATCGCGAGGACGGCAAATTTGCGGAAATCCTCAACAACGCGACACGGGCGTTGCTGTTTCTGTTTGTGCCGATCAGCCTGATCATCATCGTCGTGGCGTTTCCGTTGACCCGCGGCTTTTACGAAACCGGCAAATTCACGCTCGAGAGCAGTCGGCTCACGGCGGTTGCCTGTGCTTTTTTCGCTTCAGGCCTGGTCTTTGCATCGCTCGAAGCTGTGTTCATGCAGGCGTTTTTCTCGCGGCGCTCGATTTGGACGCCTATCCTGATCGGCATCGCGTGTTCAGCCCTCAGTATCGTCATCTCGTACGTCGGCATCGTCCGGTTGCAGGCATCCAACCCGTTTCACATCCTCGGCATCGTATCGGGCGGCTTCGTATTTTCGAGGGCGTTGAAATCCGTCGTGCTCGGTATCGTACTGCAGAAGCGCATACGGTTTTTCGACGCCCGGTCGGCCCGCAACGCTGCGAAGGCGGTCGTTCTCGGCGGTACTGTCGCGCTTGTTGCGGCGCTTGGTTTTTCGTGGGCTGCGAATGCGGTGATCGAAAATATCTCTATCGCCGGCAAGTTTTTCGAAGCGTTGCCGAAATCGCTGCGCTACCTGGCGCTAAGCGGCGCCATCGCCGGAGGTGCCTTCTGCGTGTTCTTTTTCGCCTCGTGCCGCTGTCGGCTGGAGGAACCGCGCTGGCTGTACGAATGGAGCATAGAGAAATACCCGCCGCTGCGTCGCTTGAAGCTGGATCGCATCTTCTTCGGTGAATCGATTGGTTGATCGGTATCCCCGCAACTAAACCTGCGAGGAAAATCTGCGTATAACCGAGCAACCTACCTGGACGTACACATGCCTTCAACCGACTGGACCTGGACGCACGCTCGACATCTACTTAATCGCGCCGGCTTCGGCGGGCGCCGGGACGAGATCACCTCACTGTACAGGCTGGGTCTCGAGGGCGCTGTCGACAGTCTGCTGCGTCCAACCGATCGCCGCTTGCCACAGCCCGACTGGCACACGGAAGACGAAGCGAATCATCGCCAGCTCAGCAAAGACGAGCGCAAGGAAAAGCGGAAACTCAACGGCCAGCGGTTGCGGACGCTGATTGGCGACTGGATCATGTCGATGATCGAGACGCCGACACCGGCGGATATGCTCCGGGCGCGCATGACGTTTTTCTGGCACGGCCATTTCGCCACGAGCATTCAGAAGGTCAAAGCGCCGCGCGCCATACTCGCGCAGTTGCAGCTTTTCGACGCAATGGCCGTCGGCAGCTACGGCAAATTGCTGCATGCGATCGTCCGGGATCCGGCGATGCTGATCTATCTGGACAATACCCGCAACCGCCGGGGCAAGCCGAACGAGAACCTGGCGCGCGAGCTCATGGAGTTGTTTTCGCTTGGCCCCGGAAATTACAGCGAGTCGGATATCCGTGACGGCGCCCGGGCACTGACCGGATGGGGTATCGGGCCGCAGGGATTTCGTCTCGCGGCGCAACGGCACGACAGCGACAAAAAAACGATTCTCGGTCAAACCGGCAGATTCGACGCCGATGATTTTGTCGAAATCATTCTGCAGCAGCCGGCCTGTGCCGCCTTCATGATTCGCAAGCTATGGCAGTACTTCGCCGGTGCCGATCCGACGCCGGAAATACTGGGCGATCTTGCCGCCGGTTTCCGCGCATCGGACTACGATGTCCGCCGAGCCGTACGGGATATCCTGCGGCACCCGGCGTTCTACAGCGACGCGGTGCGCGGCAATCAGATCAAGAGTCCGGTGCAACTAGTTGTCGGTACAGCACGAACGCTGCGGGTGCAGGTCAACACGCCGAAAATCTACCAGCGCATGCTGGCGTTGATGGGCCAAACGCCGTATCAGCCACCCAACGTCAAGGGTTGGCCGGGCGGGCGAGCCTGGATCGACACGACTCGGCTGGTCACGCGCTACACCTTTGCCGAGATGATCGCCGACGGCAAGATCCCGGGCGATGTCGATCCGCAGATGCGCAGCCGCCAGCGTGGCGTTCAGTTCGATCCGCACCCATTAGTCAACGATCTCGTGGCGCCGGAGGAAATCATCGCCGAACTGACCAATCAACTGCTAACGGTTCCACCGACCAACGGCGAACACAGCCTGCTGACAAAAAACCTGCGGGAAGACTTGGCGCACCTGACCGCGTCGGCGGCAGTGCAGCAGGCTGTCGGTAATCTGATGCGACTGCCGCAATATCAGTTATGCTGACCAAGGAGGCCCGAACATGAAACGCCAAGACGTCGCCTTTTATACCCGTACAGATGCCGCTGCAGTGTCGCGACACTGCATCTCGCGTCGCGATTTCATCGGCCAGGGTATCGGACTGCTGGCTGCCGCAGGCACGGTGCCGGCGTTCCTCGGCAGCACCTGCCTGGCACTCGGCGGCGGCGGCAACAGCAATCGCGTTCTGGTGGTGATCCAGTTGAGCGGCGGCAACGACGGCCTGAACACGGTAGTGCCGTTCAGTGACGACGCTTACTATCGGGCCCGGCCGCGGATCGCAATTCCCCCGCAAGATGTACTGCGGCTGACCGATGACATCGGACTTCACCCGGATCTGCAGCCGCTGCAGCGTCTCTATGACCGCGGCGAACTGACGGTAGTCCAGGGCGTCGGCTATCCGAATCCTGATCGATCACATTTCCGTTCCATGGAAATCTGGCACACAGCTGTCGCCGACGGATTCTCATCGTCGGGGTGGCTCGGGCGACTGTTCGATCACACCTGCGGCAATCAGCATTTGTCGGAGACCTGTTCGCCGACTCTGGGCATTACGGTAGACAAGGCACTGTCTCCGGCATTCACCGGCGCTTCATCGGTGGGAATCGCCCTCAATGACGCGGAACGCTTTTACCGGATGACTCGGCTGCAGGCGCGATCAACGGCAAAATCCGCGCCAGTGGACGGCGGTGGGTCGCAACTGGATTTTCTGCGGCGCACGGCACTGAACGCTGAACTCGCGGCAGCAGACATTCGTGATGCGGTGCGAAGTGCCAAATCGACAATCGACTATCCACAGAACGCCTTTGGCCGCAGTCTGCAGTTGATCGCGGGAATGATTGCAGGCGGCCTGGATACCCGGGTGTATTACACGTCGCTGTCCGGTTTCGACACGCACGCCAATCAACCGGCCCAGCACGGCCGACTACTCAAAACGCTGGCGTCAGGGATCGAAGCATTCACCCGGGACCTACGGGCGAGCGGACAATTGAACCGTGTCCTGGGGGTGACGTTTTCGGAATTCGGCCGGCGCCTGGCGGAGAACGGCAGCAATGGCACGGACCACGGCAAGGCCGCGCCTCTGTTTATGTTCGGCAACGCTGTGCGCCCTGGTGTTGTCGGCGAGCATCCGTCGCTGACCGAGCTGAGCCGGGGCGATCTGCAATTTCACACCGATTTCCGCCGTGTATACGCGACCGTGATCGACAATTGGCTGGGAGTCGATGCGGCCGCTGTACTGGCAAATCGTTACGCCACGCTGCCGCTGCTGGGCTAGGAAAACACTGTTTCTGCGGTATCGCAACACCGCATCAAGTTATCCGGAAAAGTCACGTGTCACCTGTTCTGTTTCCAGCCTGCATCCGAACGATAGGGATGATTTCAACATATCTATATAAGGTTATTCAAGAAATTATTACCGCCCTTTTTACGGGCTTGTTTTACCGCTTAAAACGCCACACCAGGCTGCGAAAATTGTGCGCCTACTGCACGATCATGCACGTTAGTGGACGCAGGCTTGTCATTTCTACGGCCGATGTCATTCTAATGCTGCATGATAAAGACGACAAACATCGAATTGCCGATCGACCCAGCCGTCGATGCCGAACCGGCACTCGCCGCACTGTCGGCCTGCCTGCCCGATATCGACATCGTAGCAGCCGCGGCGGACTCCAGAGCGGCGCACCTGACGCAACGCGGAACTGTACCCGCGGGGTGGGACTGGTTCGCTGCCGACGCCACCCGGACCGTGATCGGCTTCCCGCGTAACGACAATGTCTGGTCGCGGATCCGCAGTCTGTTCGTCAAGGCCGTCGCCTTCGTGGGTGCTGGTCCCGGGCATGCGGACTACTGCACGGTAATGGGCATGAAGGCGCTGCAGGACTGTGACGTCTGCTATTACGACGCCCTGGTATCACCGCGGTTGCTCGAGCATCTGCCGTCGAAGGCGCAGGCGATTTATGTCGGCAAGCGCGGCGGCGCCTACAGCGTCGAACGCGACGTCCTCGAGGTGATGATGGTCGACGCGTGCCGGGAAAAGCGGCGCGTGGTCCGTCTCAAGGGTGGCGACCCCGGTGTTTTCGGACGACTGACTCAGGAGTTGGAGGCACTCGAAAAATGGGGCTTGCCGTACCGTGTCGTGCCGGGCGTCAGCAGTATGGCCATGGCAACGACCGGTACCGGCATGCTGCTGACCAGTCGCGGCATCAGCCGGGGTTTCTCCGTGACGACCCCTCGCCTGGCCACCGGCGATGCAGGAATACCGGGAGCGGATGAGTTACGGCAGTCACCGATCCTGTTTTTCATGGCTGTAGGCAAGACCCACACGATTGCCGCGGAGCTCATTGCCGACGGGCGCGCCGCCGAGGAACCCGCGACGATGGTCTTCGGCGCCGGGACCTCCAATGAATCGAACATCCACGGCACGCTGGCGACGATCGGCGATCTGGTCGAGAATCAAAGCCGGGGGCGCCCTGGCCTGTTGGTGGTCGGCCCGCTGGCCGATCGTGCGAATCTGTATCGTCGCGACGGTGCTCTGGGCGGTCGGCATGTGCTGCTGCTGCTGCCCGCTGGCGAAGCACTCAATCGCGCCGTCGTGGCGACGCACGATCTGGGCGGAGTCCCGGTCGAATGGCGTGCCGGCGAGGAGGCGCCCCAGTTCGATGTGGTGCTGCTGGACGATGCGGAATTTGCCAACCATTTCATCGCAGCTCACGGCACCGATGCATTGGCAGTGGCATCCGTATTTTCGACTTTCGCAGCAGATTCGATATTACCCGACCTCGAATCGACCGCGCTGCACCAGCCAACGACCGCGGCGGTGCAGACGATCGCCGCGCATCTGGTTCAGGAAAGCATCCGCTCCACTTCTTGATGGAATGAGCTCAGCAGGCGCGGGCAGTCATCAGTCGCTGTTGCGCAAGAGCTTGTAGAAGCGGTCTTCGTAGGATTCGAAGAGGCCATACTTCTGCAGCTTTTCTCCGAGCTCATTGATGCGGCGGGCGTCGGTGCCGGCAGCAATGAACTCGGCTTCGATCTCCTCGTGGACAGTTTTCGAGGGATCGGTCTCGGACGATTCGCCGTGTGAGCGCTGCATGAGGTCGTGGATGTTCGACGGCGCCGAGCGCTGAATGTAATCGACGAGGAACTTCAGCAGCGAAACTTCCCACAACTCGTCGGCACCAATGACGACGGCCGCCAGCGCGTCACCGTTCTTGTCGACGTTCTCCTTGACCCGGTCGGCGACGGTTTCGATAGATTCATGTACCAGTTCCTCGGCCGCTTCGTCCTTGCGAAAGCGCAGACCGTATTTCAGCACACGCACCATCTCGCCATGATCCTTTAGAAAGTCGATGTACTCGCGTGCATCTTCGCCGAACCCCTCGAGCAACTCCTCCCCGATACCACTCGGCGTGATGATCTGGGGCCGCTCCGAAAAGACACGGCCGGCGCGCACCCGCACCTGGTTGACCTCATCCATCAGTTCACTGACCAGGTGATAGCGAATCGTCGTGGTCCCGAAGGTTTCGAGCGTCTGACGCGGTTCGAGAATAACACGCATGGTGTTGACAGCGTACTGTATATCGTCGCGCAAGGCCATAAATCTGACAGTCGGATGTGTGCCGGTTCAGTAGGGAGAAAGCGAATCAGGACAGTAGATGCACAGAGGCGATAAATCAAGATGCCGGCCAACAGCATCGCCGCTGTTGGAACGGCACGCAGTTTGCGTTATGCCATGCTGTTTGTAACTTACTGTACGTAAGTTCGTTAGGCAGCTTGTCCCAACCAAGGCTCAATCCGTCACGTGTTTCGATTTTTTCAAAGCTGTTTCGCCGTGTGCGTCCGAATCATGCTGTCGCTGCGCTACCGGATTCGCGTGTCCGGCCTCGAGCGGCTTGAAGCCAGGGACGGCGTACTGATCCTGCCGAATCATCCCGGCGAGATAGATCCCGCTATCGTCATGTCCCAGTTGTGGCGGTACCGGCCGCATCCCGTAGTGGTCGAAGACTTTTTCTACATGTCCGAACTCAAACTGCTCATGCGGGTGGTCGGCGCTATTCCAATGCCGAATACCGCCACCAGTATGGGCAGCTATAAACGCATGCGCATCCAGCGGGCGCTGGATAACGTCGTCGGCTTTCTGGATTCCGGCGAAAGTGTCATCATGTACCCTGCCGGCCGGCTGATGCGCGGCAACCGCGAAGACCTGCGCGGCGCCTCCGGCCTTTATGACCTGCTGCAGCGCAATCCGGATCTGAAGATTGTTCTGGTGCGGACGACCGGGCTGGTCGGCAGTTGCTTTTCGTGGATTACGCACCAGGAACGGCCGGAGCTGGGCAAATGCATAAGGTACGGCTTCGGTCATCTCCTGAAAAATCTCGTGCTCTTCACACCGCGCCGGGAAATCCACATCGAAGTCATCGACGGTCCGGCGGACTTTCCCCGGCACGCTGACAAGATGACGATCAACGCCTGGCTCGATAACTGGTACAACGCCAATAACGAGGAAATCTCGCTGGTTTCCTACAGTTGCTGGGGCGAAGTGCTGTTCGACGTCGAAGCGGCCAAAAAACCGGTTGACCTGCCGGGCATCGCCGAAGTGCCCGACTCCATCCGTTCGAAAGTTTGCATTTATCTGGCGGCAGCGGCGGGACGCTCGCCGGAGGATGTCCATGACAGCCACAGTCTGGCCAATGACCTGGGTCTGGATTCACTGATGATGGCAGATCTGCTGGCCTGGCTCGACGAAGAATTTTTCGTCAGCGACGTCGAACTGACGGATATCGGCACGGTCGGTGAAGTCCTGCTGGCCGCCAACGGTGTGGTGCAGGCACATGAGCATCACGACGTCGAACCACCGTCCGGCTGGATCGAGAGTTCGCCGCGCCCAGATCTGGTCGCGCCCCGTCTCGACACACCAATCCACCATCAATTCCTGGAAACCTGTGACCGCCTGAAGCAGCGAGTGGCGATGGCCGACGAGACCGGCGGCGTGCTGACTTACGGCCGCATGAAAATCGGGGCGCTGTTGCTGGCCGACATCATCGCGGAGTACCCGGAGAAAAATATCGGCATCATGCTACCCGCCTCGCCGGGTGCCAACTTGCTGGTCGTCGCGACACTGCTGGCCGGCAAGGTCCCGGTGATGGTCAACTGGACACTGGGAGACGCCAACCTCGACCACACCATCAGGAGCTCGGAACTGGGCCGTATTCTGACCTCCGGCCGTTTCCTGGACAAACTGCAGCAGCTCAACTTCGATCTGCTGGGCGATTATCTGATAACGCTCGAAGACCTGCGGAGCGCGAAAATAACCATGGGCCGAAAGATCCGCGCCCGCATCAACGCGACCAGCTCAGCGGCGCGCCTTTCCCGCCGGTACGCACCAAAAACGTCTATCGACGACACCGCCGTCATCCTCTTCACCAGCGGCTCGGAGGCGGCTCCGAAGGGCGTGCCGCTGTCACACCGCAACGTCCTCGCGAATATCGCGGCCTGCGTCGAGGCGGCGCAACTCGACAAAAGCGACGTGCTCTACGGCTTCCTGCCGCCGTTTCATTCCTTCGGTTTCACGGTCACTGGGCTGCTGCCGCTGCTGGCCGGCATGAAAACCGCCTATTACCCCAACCCTACCGAAAGTCGGCGCCTGGTACGCGG